>NZ_JBXAGC010000014.1:0-122830 GCF_058793725.1 Acidovorax sp. GW835-FHT14B10 | reverse complement strand
TTGCCAGGGCAAACCTCCTCGGTGAGCAACAACGGGCGCCTGGCGATGGCCACATATCTCGGGCCGTAACATAACCGGCGAAGTCGTCGCAAACCAGTGCCCCCTTCCAGTCGCCCAGGAAGTTGCGGGCATGCTCGCCAGCCCTGGACTCGCAGAAGTCATACACCACGGCTTTCATGTCTTCGAACGCCCCTGGCGCGTAGGCCCACAGGTAGGCGCGATGCGTCGCTCCCTTGCCAGGTTTGAGCATTTGCACTGGCGTCTCGTCGGCGTGCAGCACACGGTGGCCGAGTATTTCCGCCTTGAGCGCATCGACTAGCGGCTGCAGCCGCACGCCGCAGGTGCCTACCCACTGCGCCAGAGTCGAGCGAGGAATGGCCAGACCGGCGCGCGCAAAGATGCTTTCCTGACGGTACAGCGGCAAGTGGTCCGCGTATTTGGCCACCAGCACCTGGGCCAGCAGGCCGGTGGTGGGGATGCCTTTGTCGATCACATGCGCTTCAACCGGCGCCTGGGTGATGGTCTCGCATTGGGCGCAGGCCCACTTGCCACGGATGTGACGCTCCACCGTGAACACGCCGGGCACATAGTCGAGCTTTTCGGCCACGTCTTCGCCGATGCGTTTCATCTGACAGCCGCACTGGCAGGTGGTCGAATCGGGCTCGTGGCGGATCTCGCGGCGCGGCAGATTGGCCGGCAGCGGCTGGCGTTTGGGCTGTTGTTTGGCTTGCGGGGCAGCGGCCGCAGGCTGCAGCTGCTCGATCTCCAAGCAGACAGCCGCCAAGTCGGCCTCGATCTCGTCTTCGAGCAAGCTGCGCTGCTCGGCGTTGAAGCGCTCGGACTGTGCGGCGAACTTCATGCGTTTCAAGAGCGCATTCTCGTGGGTGAGCTTGGCGTTGAGCGCCTGGCTGTGGCGTAGTTCTGTGAGCAGCCGCGTGGTCATCTCGCGCAGCTGCTCGGCGCTCAGATCATCCAGGAATTGCGGCTGCATCAACATGACAGGCAGTGTGCCAAGCATGGCACTGCGCTGCCATGCGCAGATCCACCGATTGCGCGCCGGCTTCAGACCATGGTGATAATGCCGGCGTTTCCCATGCGTTGCCAGGGTAGGCCCAGCACCAGGGCGTCAAGCTGGACAGGCTCCAACTGCCACTGCTCATCGCCTGGCGCCGGCCAGACGAACTTGCCCTGGTGCAGGCGGCGAGCGGCCAGCCAGATGCCTATGCCGTCGTGCACCAGCACCTTGATGCGGTTGGCGCGTCTGTTGGCGAACAGGTAGGCATGGTGAGGGTGGGCGGCGCCGAAGACGGCGACTACGCGGGCCAGCGCCGTGTCGGTGCCGGCGCGCATGTCCAGCGGGGCCGTGGCAAGCCAGGCAGCGTCGATACGGATCATTGCCGCAGCACCTGCAACAAACCCTGCAATGCGCGGGAACACTCGCCAGCAGCGGCCAGCGGCCAATTGACCGTCACGAGGGTGCCGTGATGACAGCACTCGATGCGGATGTCTGATGAGCAAGCTGCCGATGCAGCACTTGGGGCAGCTTGTACACCCGCTGCCTGAGGCCCCATCACCGGCGAGCCCAGCGCCACCGCGATGAAGGCGGGCACGGGGTTGGACGGCACCGGATGAGCCTGATGCGCTGGGGCACAAACAGCCTGTGCATTGGCCATTGGCTCAGCCGCTGCATCGGCGCAGTGTGGGGCGATGCCGGACGCATCAGCATGCGCGGTATCGCAGGCGCTCTGGTGCTGGCCCAGACGATGCTCCTTGAGCCAGCGATGCAGCACGTTGGCATTCATGCCATGTTCACGCGCTGTGGCGGCAATTGATGCGCCGGGCTGCTGGCACGCAGCGATCAGTTCAGCCTTGAATTGCGCGCTGTAGACCCGGCGCGTGCGGGGGACACAGGAGCGCGAATGGGGAATCTCTTGAGACATGGTGTGCACGATGGTTTACGTGGACACGATGGTGCTTGCAATTGCTCATTCGGGGTAGATGGGTTGGCCGGACGGATACCGAAGGCCCCTTGGAACCCCGCGACGGCTGAGCAGCGGCGCGGCTGTAGATCAATGCGCAGAACGGCGTGTACTGCAAGACCTGCGATATTAAGGATCCGACGTAAAACATCGTCTGGGTTACACCGGAGGGCGGGGGAGTCCCAACTACTCAGGGATGTAATCGAAGGGCACGCATCGCAGCTCACTAGGGCGCGTCATCAATCGATTTTCCTCAAGGGTTGATGGTCAGCCATTGACCCCAATGTGCGCAGGCATGCTCAAGAGATATGCCCTCAGTGATTCCCAATGGGCACAGATTGAGAATCTGCTACCAGGCCAGGCCAGGCCAGGCCGGACAACCGGGAACCACTGCCAAAAACAACCGACTGTTTGTGGATGCCGTGCTCTATCGCTACCGTGCAGGCATTGCCTGGCGAGATCTACCCGAGCGTTTTGGCGATTTCCGCGTCGTGCACACGCGCCATTCGCGTTGGAGTAAGAGCGGGGTGTGGCAGCGAGTCTTCGGTACAAAGCGCGTCATCTCATCGAGAACTTTCTCGCACGCCTGAAGCAGTACCGCGCCATCGCTACGCGCTACGACAAGACCGCTCGTAATTTCTTGGGGGTCATCCAGCTGGTTGCATCCGTGGTTTGGCTGGCCTGATGGGCCAAGCGTGTGAATTGCTCGGAATTCAATTGATGACATGCCCTGGCTGAAACCTAATAATGAACGGCGCCAGGCGCTTACTTTTTAAGCAGTCTCGTGCGTCAGCACATCGCCGCGCAGCGTGTAGGCCTTGGCTTCGGTGATGGTCACATCCACCATCTGGCCCACCAGGCGGGGCTGGCCCACAAAGTTGACCACGCGGTTGCACGCGGTGCGGCCCATCAGCTCGGTGGCGTCGCGCTTGGAGGTCCCCTCCACCAAGATGCGCTGCACCGTACCCACGCGGCTTTCGCTGATGGACTTGATGTTGGCGTTGATGACGGACTGCAGGTGCTGCAGGCGGCGCAGCTTCACGTCGTGCGGCGTGTCGTCGTGCAGGCCGGCGGCGGGTGTGCCGGGGCGCGGGCTGAAGATGAAGCTGAAGCTGTTGTCGAAGTGGATGTCGTCGATCAGCTTCATCATCTTGGCGAAATCGTCTTCCGTCTCGCCGGGGAAACCCACGATGAAGTCGCTGCTCATGGCCAGGTCGGGGCGGATGGCGCGCAGCTTGCGCACGGTACTCTTGTATTCCATGGCGGTGTAGCCGCGCTTCATGGCCATCAGGATGCGGTCGCTGCCGTGCTGCACGGGCAGGTGCAGGTGGCTGGCCAGCTTGGGGATCTTGGCGTAGGCTTCGATCAGCCGGGGCGTGAACTCGTTGGGGTGGCTGGTGGTGTAGCGAATGCGCTCGATGCCCGGAATGTCGGCCACGTATTCGAGCAGCAGGGCAAAGTCGGCCATCTCTGCCAGTCCTGCACCGGCTACACCGTGGCCCATCTTGCCCAGGTAAGCGTTGACGTTCTGGCCCAGCAGGGTGATCTCTTTCACGCCCTGGTCGGCCAGGCCCGCTACTTCCACCAGCACGTCGTCCAACGGGCGGCTGACTTCCTCGCCACGGGTGTAGGGCACCACGCAGTAGCTGCAGTATTTGCTACAGCCTTCCATGATCGACACAAAGGCGCTGGCGCCCTCGACGCGCGCGGGCGGAAGGTGGTCGAACTTCTCGATTTCGGGGAAGCTGATGTCCACCTGGGGCCGGTTCAGGCGATCGCGCTGGTTCAGCATTTCGGGCAGGCGGTGCAGGGTCTGGGGGCCGAACACCACATCCACATAGGGGGCGCGCTTGATGATTTCGGCGCCTTCCTGGCTGGCCACGCAGCCGCCCACGCCGATGAGCACGCCTTTCTCCTTGAGGTGCTTGATGCGCCCCAGGTCGCTGAACACCTTTTCCTGTGCCTTTTCGCGCACCGAACAGGTGTTGAACAGGATCAGGTCGGCCTCGTCCACGTTCTGGGTGGGCTCGTAACCCTGGGCCGCGCCCAGCACGTCGACCATCTTGTCCGAGTCGTACTCGTTCATCTGGCAGCCGAAGGTTTTGATAAAGACTTTTTTGGACATGGCAATTTCACAACAGGGAATGCACGCCACGGTGCGCAGGGGCGCATTGGCGTGGGGACGGCGCACCACCGGACAAGCCGGTGGTCACGGCGGTTATTTCGGGTCCGAGTCGGCGCGGAAGTTGCGTTCGACGGTGTCGCTGCCCTTGCGTGGCTGGCTGGCCTCCGCCTTGGTCAGGATCCAGGCGGAAAGCAGCATGCCCGTGCTGGGCTCGATGGTGTAATTCACCTGGAAGCTCTGCCCCACCACCGTGTGGGCCATGACCAGCGTGTTCTGGGGGCTCAGCAGCCGCATGCCAGGCGCCATGCGGATGGCGCGCCCGTTCAGGGTGGCGTCGGATGTTCCATTGATCGTGAGATTGCCGCGCAGCGCAGCTTCAGGAAAGTTGCGCACCATGCCCACGCCCGCAGGCACCTGGGCCGTGGCAGGGGCCATGGCCAGTAGCAACGCGGCGCCCAGGGCGCCCGCGAGGGCGCGGCCCTTGCGGTATGACCTGACTGAGGTGGAAGGCGGATCGAGGCGGCAGCGGTTCATGGTGTGTATCCAGAGGCTGAATGGAAGAAGGAGCTGATTCTAGGCGGCCCCCCGTGTTCAGCGCGCGCTCGGCCAAGAACCAGGCGCTGCACAGGCGCCGGCACAAAGACCGTACGCCATGGAAAAAGCCCGCAACAGATCACTGTTTGCGGGCTTTTGAATTGGTGGTGATAGGTGGATTTGAACCACCGACATCAGCATTATGAATGCTGCGCTCTAACCAACTGAGCTATATCACCGAAGAGCAATATTATAGAACAAATTTACTGGTGGGTGAAGTTTGCCGTGCGTTTGTTCACGAACGCATCCATGCCTTCCTTCTGGTCCTGGGTGGCAAACAAGGCATGGAACAGGCGGCGCTCGAACATCACGCCGTCCGACAGCGAACCTTCGAAGGCCCGGTTCACCGACTCCTTGGCCGCCATCACCGCAATCTGCGAGAAGTTGGCAATGACCAGGGCCGCGCCCAGGGCTTCTTCCATCAGTTTGTCCAGGGCCACCACGCGGCTCACGAGTCCGGCGCGTTCTGCCTCCACGGCGTCCATCATGCGGCCGGTAAGGGCCATGTCCATGGCTTTGGATTTGCCCACCGCGCGTGGCAGGCGCTGCGTGCCGCCCGCGCCGGGAATGACGCCCAGCTTGATTTCGGGCTGGCCAAACCTGGCGTTGTCGGCGGCGATGATGAAGTCGCACATCATGGCCAGCTCGCAGCCGCCGCCCAGGGCAAAGCCGCTCACGGCCGCAATCACGGGTTTGCGGATGGTGCGGATTTCCTCCCAGTTGCGGGTGATGTAGTCGCCCTTGTAGGCGTCGGCAAAGCTGTACTTGGCCATGGCGCCAATGTCGGCGCCGGCGGCAAAGGCCTTTTCACTGCCCGTGAGGATGGTGCAGCCGATCTTTTCATCGGCATCAAAGGCCTTGAGCGCTGCGCCCAGCTCGTTCATGAGCTGGTCGTTCAGGGCATTGAGTTGCTTGGGGCGGTTGAGTGTGATGACGCCGACTTTGTCCGCTTCGGTGCGAACTTCAATGGTTTCGTAGGCCATGAAATCTCCTGGGTTGATGGGTTGTTCGGGCAATTCGGGAGAACTATACCGAAGCACGAAACCGTCAACAGGCGCTCGGCAAAGGCGTTGCCCTGGACCTCTGCCAGCCTCAGCCCAGCCAGCGTCCCAGTGCGGCGTTGTCGGTTGCGGTGAGGCTGATGGTGTCCGGCGTTGTGGCAGGTGCTTTTCTGCCACGCAGGCCGACGGGCCCAACCTTGGCAGCTGCAGGGGCCGGAAGTGCCAATGGCAATTGCAGCAGGCGGCCATCGCGCGCCACCACGGCGGTGACCTGTGTCGCCGCGCCCGCATAGAACGCCACATCCTCCAGCCGGGCGATGCGCCAGCCCTGGCCCTGCACCTCCAGGCCCAGCCATTCGTCGCCCGCAGCCAGCCCTGCCTTTTCGGCGGGCCCGCCACGCAGCACGGTCTTGACCTGCACGCTGTGGTTTTCCGTGACGCGCAGACCCAGGCGTTGCGCCAGCTGGGGTTGTTCAGGCTTCAGCGCCACGCCGTGGGCAGCCAGCAGGTCGGCGAGCGGCAGTTCGGCCGTGCCGTGCACCCACTGGTCGAGTTCCTGGTCCAAAGAGCGCCCAGCCAGCGTGGCCAGCTCGGTGCGCAGGTCGGCCTCGGTCATGGGGCCGCCGGCGCAACGCTGCCACAGGGCGCGCATCACATCGTCCAGCGTGGCCTTGCCTTCACGGCGCAGCGTGAGGTCCAGGCACAGGGCGACCAGCGAGCCCTTGGTGTAGTAGCTCACGGTGGCGTTGGGGGTGTTTTCGTCCTGGCGGTAGTACTTGACCCAGGCATCGAAGCTGGCCTGTGCCACCGTCTGCACGCTGCGGCCGGGCGTCTGCAGGACCTGGTTGGTGGCCTTGGCCAGCAGCTTGAGGTAGGTGGCATCGTCGATCAGGCCCGCCCGGCGCAGCAGCATGTCGTCGTAATAGCTGGTGAAGCCCTCGAAGAACCACAGCAGCCGGGTGTAGTTCTCCTGGCTGTAGTCGTAGCGCGCAAACTCCGCCGGGCGCAGGCGCTTGACGTTCCAGGTGTGGAAATATTCGTGGCTGATGAGCCCGAGCAGGGTGGTGTAGCCCTCGCTGGTGCGTGCCTCACCCGTGCGGGGCAGGTCGCGCCGGCCGCAGATCAGGGCCGTGGAGTTGCGGTGTTCCAGGCCTCCGTAGCCGTCCTGCACGGCGTTGAGCATGAACAGGTAGCTCTTCATGGGCGGCTTGCCTTTGCCGTGCCAGAAGCGGATGGCGGTCTCGCAGATCTTCCGGGTGTCGGCCAGCAGGCGCTTTCCGTCGAACGATGGTGCGGCACCGGCCACCACGAAGCGGTGGGGCACACCACCGGCGGTGAAGCGTCCGCTCCAGAAAGTTCCCATTTCGACCGGGCAGTCCACCAGCTCGTCGTAGCCGCTGGCCGCGTAGACGCCAAAACCCTTCCTGTCGACGGCCAGCGGGGCGAGGCCCGTGGCCACGGACCAGTGGGCGGTGGCCGCATTGCGGGCGATGTCGAGCGCATGGAGCGCCTCTTCTTGCCCATGCACGCGCAGGCACAGGCTGGTGCCGTTGAAGAAGCCGCGCGCGGCATCCAGCCACGCCGTGCGCACCGAGGCGTCGTAGGCGCATACCTCGTAGGTCAGGACGAGGGGGCGGTCGGTGCGGCAGGTGGCTTGCCAGCGGTGTTTGTCGAGCTGGGCCAGGGGCACGGCGCGCCGGCCCTGTTGCGCATCGAGGCGCTGGAGATTCTTGGAGAATTCGCGCACCAGGTAGCTGCCCGGTATCCACACGGGGAGCGACAGCTCCTGCTGCGCCTGCGGATGCGCCACGGTGAGCGTGACGGTGAACAGGCGGGCATGCAGGTCGGTGGCTTCCACGCGGTAATGAACGGGGGCCTGCGTGGAGCGGGTGCGGGAGGTGGGCATGGGGGAGGCGTCGCGGAAGGCGGGTGCCTGGCGTCGGTGCGCGCGCCACCCGCTGGGGTCTCGGGGCTGGAGGGGCGCAAGGGCGGCCCCTCGCGTGAACTCAGTTGCTGCTGGTGGTGCTGCCCGCCTCGGCCAGACGCTTTTCCACATCCTGGGCGCTGATCGCTCCGGGAACGCGCGCTCCGTTCGCGAAAATCAGGGTGGGGGTCCCGGTGATCTTGTACTTCTTGCCGAACGCAAGATTGCGCTGCAAGGCACTGGTGTCGCAACTGGCGGTGTTGGGTATTTTGTCGCGCAGCATCAGGTCATGCCAGGTGGCAGCCTTGTCTTTCGCGCACCAGATGTTGCGGGATTTTTCTGCCGAGTCGGGGCTCAGGATGGGGTAGAGAAACAGGTAGATCGTGATGTTGTCCACGCTCTGCAGATCCCGCTCGAAACGCTTGCAGTAGCCGCAGTTGGGGTCTTCGAACACCGCCAGCTTGCGTTTGCCATCGCCCCGCACGATGGTGAAGGCGTCCTTCAGGGGCAGGGCCGAAAAATCCACCGCGGTGAGCTTGTTGATGCGGTCCTCGGTCAGGTTGCGGCGCGCCTTGGTGTCGATCAGCTCGCCCTGGATGACGTAGTTGCCCTTGGCATCCGTATAGAAAAGGTCGGTGCCGATGCGAACTTCGTACAGGCCGGGCATGGCCGTGGTGCGGACCTCGTCGATTTTTTCCATTTGGGGAATGCGTTCCGCCAGTGTTTTGCGGATGGTGGCTTCCTGGGCGGAGGCTGTGAAACTCAGGGCGAAAGCGGCCGCGGCCAGCAGGGTGGGGATCAATTGCATCGTGTTCTCGTTCAGTGTTGTCGCGGCGGCTGCACGTGCAGCCACAGGTGTCAGTGGGTTCCCATGGCCTGGCGGGCCATCCATTCCTTCAGGGGGCCGCTGTGCTCGAAGCCCTTCATGCCCCAGTTGCGCAGTGCTTGCCATGGACCCTCGGTGCGTGCAAAAAGCTGCTGCAGGCTGTCCGTGGCCAACCCCATGGGCAGCATCGCCGCCTTGCGCTCGCGCTCGTAGCTGCGCAGCAAGCGCAGGTCGGCCACGCTGCGCCAGTAGTCGCGCCCATGCAGTACGCGGGCCAAGGCCTGCGCATCCGCCAGCCCCATGTTCAACCCCTGTCCTGCCAGCGGATGCACGTTGTGGGCCGCATCGCCGGCCAGCACCCAACTGCGGGACTGGCTGCCCTGGCCGGGCAATGCGCCGCACCAGCGGTTGGCACGCGCCTGCTGCAGGGGCCAGGCGGCCCGTTCGCCCTGCAATTGCAGCGCTCCCAGCGCACCCTGGCTGGCGGTTTCGAGGCGCTGGGTGAATTCCTGCGGCGCCAGTGCCAGCAACTGGGGTACCTGTTCCTTGAGGACAGACCACACCACCGCCACAGAGTTCCCCTGGACCCCGTCCAGTGGCAAAAAAGCCAGGATGCCGTCCGGCAGAAACCACTGGCGGGCGACCTGTCCGTGGGGGCGCTCGCAGGTCAGTCGTGTCGCGATGGCGTGCTGTTCGTAGGCGGTGACCTCGAATGCCACGCCAAACTCGCTGCGGGTGCGGCTGGCCCGGCCCTCGCACACCACGGTCAGGGTTGCGGGTGCCGGCTCGGACACTACCTCGACCTGTGGCTGGTAGCGCACGGCTTCCGCCAGGCGGGCCTCCAGCGCCGGAACGTCCACGATCCAGGCCAGCGCCTCGACGCCCTGGGCGGCTGCATCAAAGTGCACTGCGCCACCCTGGTCGCCAAAAACCTGCATCTGTGCAATCGCCGTGGCATGGGCCGGATCAGGCCAGCTGCGCAAGGAATCGAGCAACTGGCGCGATGCCCCGTTCAGCGCGTAGGCCCGCACGTCGCCCGCGGGCGCCACCGAAGGAGAGGGCGCAGCCACCAGAGCAACGCGCAGCCTCTCGCGGGCCAGCAGCAAGGCCAGGGTGCGACCCACCACGCCGGCGCCGCGGATACAGATATCAAAGGTTTTCGCCATGGGGGCATTGTAGGAGGGGGCCATGGGCCAGACGGCGCGGCACAATGGCCCATCCGGCCCTTGGTGCCGCCGACTGGAGCCTGCTCGCGTGACTTCTCTCCCTGAATCCGATCTCTCCGGCACGATTTCGCGCCTGTTCGTTTACCCGGTCAAATCCTGCGCGGGCATGGCGGTGCAGGAGGCCTTGCTTACCGAGACGGGCCTGGACCTGGACCGTGCCTGGATGGTGGTCGATGCGCAGGGCATGTTCCTGACCCAGCGCACCGTGCCCCGCATGGCGCTGGTGCGCCCCCAGCTCAAGACCTTCGAGCTGGTGCTGCGCGCGCCAGGCATGCTGGCGCTGCATCTGGCCCTGGATGCCGTGGAGGGCCCCACCACCGTCACGGTCTGGAGCGACACCGTACCCGCCTGGGACATGGGCCCTGTGGCGGCCCAGTGGTTCAGCGATTTCCTGGGCCAGCCCTGCCGCCTGGTGCGGTTCGACCCGGATCACCGCCGCCTGTCGGGCATGGACTGGACCCAGGGGGTGGAAGCGCCCAACCAGTTTGCCGATGCATTCCCTTTGCTGGTGACCAGCGAGGCATCGCTGGCCGGGCTGAATGCGCGCCTGGTGGCCACCGGGCAGGCCAGCGTGGGCATGGAGCGCTTCCGGCCCAACGTGGTGCTGGCGGGGCTGGAGGCGCACGACGAAGACCGCGTGGACAGGGTGCGCGTGGCCGCGGAGCACGGCGAGGTGCATCTGCAGCCCGTCAAGCCGTGCGCGCGCTGCCCCATACCCAACATCGATCCTGCCACCGCGCACAGCAGCCCCGCCGTGACCGACACCCTGCAGGCGTACCGGCAGGACGCGCGCGTGGGCGGCGCCATCACTTTCGGCATGAATGCCATCGTGCGCCAGGGGGCGGGGCAGGTGCTGCGCGTGGGGCAGCGCATTGCCGCGGATCTGCGCTTCGGATGAGTGGTGCCCTGTGTCCCCGGGGTATGCGCGGCAGGGCTTTGCCCCGGGCCCGTAAAATCCGGGGTTTGTCTCCAGAACACCAGAAAGCCCTGCCATGAGCCTCCAATGCGGCATCGTGGGCCTGCCCAACGTCGGCAAGTCCACCCTCTTCAACGCGCTGACCAAGGCCGGCATCGCCGCCGAGAACTACCCCTTCTGCACCATTGAGCCCAATGTGGGCGTGGTGGAAGTGCCCGATCCGCGCCTGCAGCAGCTGGCCGAGATCATCTCGCCCGAGCGCATCGTGCCGGCCATCGTCGAGTTCGTGGACATCGCCGGCCTGGTGGCGGGCGCCAGTCAGGGCGAAGGCCTGGGCAACCAGTTTTTGGCCCACATCCGTGAAACCGACGCCATCGTCAACGTGGTGCGCTGCTTCGAAGATGACAACGTGATCCATGTGGCCGGCCGCGTGGACCCGATCTCCGACATCGAAGTCATCCAGACCGAGCTGTGCCTGGCCGACCTGGGCACGGTCGAGAAAGCCCTCAACCGCTATACCAAGGCCGCCAAGTCGGGCAACGACAAGGACGCCGCCAAGCTGGTGGCGCTGCTCACGCGCATCCAGGCCGCGCTCAACGAAGGCAAGCCCGCCCGCAGCGTGGAGATCACCAAGGAAGAGCAGCCCCTGCTCAAATCCCTGTGCCTGATCACGGCCAAGCCCGCCATGTTCGTCGGCAATGTGAGCGAAGACGGCTTCGAGAACAACCCGTTCCTTGACCGCCTGAAAGAATACGCCGCCAGCCAGAATGCCCCCGTGGTGGCGATTTGCGCCAAGATGGAAGCCGAAATGGCCGAAATGAGCGACGAAGACCGCGACATGTTCCTGGCCGAAATGGGTCAGAGCGAGCCTGGCCTGGCCCGCCTGATCCGGGGCGCCTTCAAGCTGCTGGGCCTGCAGACCTATTTCACCGCTGGCGTGAAGGAAGTGCGCGCCTGGACCATCCACATCGGCGACACCGCACCGCAGGCCGCTGGCGTGATCCACGGCGACTTCGAGCGTGGCTTCATCCGTGCGCAAACCATTGCCTTTGACGATTTCATCCAGTACAAGGGCGAGCAAGGCGCCAAGGATGCGGGCAAGATGCGCGCCGAAGGCAAGGAATACGTGGTGAAGGACGGCGATGTGCTGAACTTCCTGTTCAACGTCTGACCACCATGCCTGGGGCCTGGCAGCCCTGTGCCACTGCCCGTGTCCCTGCACTGCCTGGCGGTTGCAGGGATTTTTTGTGGCGCCATGGGGCTGCGTTGCTGCCGGCCCTGCACTCTTTTTCTACCCCAGCCCGTGACCCCAGGAATCGCCTACGCCACCCTTGCCTATGTGGCCTGGGGCCTTTTCCCGCTGTATTTTCGGCAGGTGGCGGCCGTGCCCGCGTTCGAAGTGGTACTGCACCGCACGCTGTGGTCGCTGGTGTTCGTGCTGGCCCTGCTGGCGGTGCGCCGGCAGTGGGCCTGGATGCGCGCGCTGTGGGGCCAGCCGCGTGTGCTGGGTGCGTTTGCGCTGTCCGCGCTGCTGCTGGCGGTCAACTGGCTGACCTATGTCTGGGCGGTGAACAACGGCCATGTGGTCGACGCCAGCCTGGGCTACTTCATCCTGCCGCTGGTCAACGTGGCGTTGGGCTATGGGTTCCTGCGCGAACGGCCGCGCCGGGGCCAGTGGCTCGCTGTTGCGGTGGCGGCCGCCGGGGTGCTGTGGCTGACGGTGCAGGCCGGGCGCTTGCCCTGGATCGCGCTCGTGCTGGCCCTGTCCTTCGGCTTCTATGGCCTGCTGCGCAAGGTGGCGGTGCTGGGCGCGCTCGAAGGCCTCACGCTGGAGACGGTGCTTCTGGCGCCGCTCACACTGGCCGTGCTGGGCGCCTGGACCTGGCAGGGCCAGGGCGCGCTGGTGCAGAGTGACGCCACCACCCTGGGCTGGCTGGCGCTGGCCGGGCCGGTGACGGCGGTGCCGCTGCTGCTGTTTGCGGCCGGCGCACGCCGCATTCCGCTGGCTACGATGGGCATCCTGCAATACATCTCGCCCAGCCTGCAGTTCGCGCTGGGGGTGTGGCTGTTCCACGAGGCCTTCGACCCCGCGCGCCTGGCGGGTTTCGCGCTGATCTGGGCGGCCCTGGTGGTTTACACGCTCGAAGGCTGGCACGCGCGCCGCAGCTCCCTGCCGGCCTGATGTGCGTCCGTGGCGCGTTGCGCCGATGGCATACTGAAACATATCGGGAGAGAGGTGGGCGGCTGTCCGTAAGATGCTCCGTTTGACAGTGCCTGGCGCGCCACTAAAGGCGGGCCCGGGTGGTCTGCAGAGGCTCTTGCGGGCGCACGGAGCGGCCAGCGGCATGGGCCCCTGGCTCCCGTCCATTCACCTGCAGGCACAACCACGTTCTTTGCGTTCAAGGCCCATGGGTACCGCCGGCATCCTTTCCATGTTTTTCGGACGCAGCAAGCCGCAGTCCTCCAGCACGAGCGCCTTTCCCCTGGCCGATGCCATCATGAATTTCGACGATTCGTCGGAGGGCGGCATAAGCCTGGCGCAGCGTGATATGGATGACCCCAAGTCCACGGGCCGGCGCAGCAACGCGCAGAAATGGGCATTGCCTCCACGCTGATCGGCCTGTTCGTGCTCGCCACGCTGGGCTTCCATGCGCTGGGTATGTTCAAGCGGTCCACGGCCCACGTGCTGCTGGGGCTGATTGCGTTCTTCATGCGGGCCTTCTTCGTTGCATTCCGCCAGGGCCTGCATTGGTGGTTCCGCGAGAAGCGACTCAAGCTGCCCATCGTCGCCACGGTCATGGCCTGTATGCTGCTGGTGGTCTACCTCGACCCGGCCCTGCAGATCCTGCTGGTGCCGTTCTCTTTCGTCGCCATGGCCTACGGCATGTACCGCATCTCGCGCGGCAAGGCCTTTGCGCTTGCCTTTGCCGTGCTGGCGGGCTACGCGCTGGTAATCGACCTGCACTCGCACAACAGGAGAACGAGGCGCTCTTGCGGCTGGAGATCCGGCACTTCCTGGCGCTGGCCGTTTCCCTGCCGGCCTTTGCCTTCCTGATGGGCAAGGTGCCACTGCTGCACGGCATCCTGCACCGCGCCAGCCACAAGCTCAAGAACATCCAGGAAGACGCGCAGCGTGACACGCTGCTGGGTTGCTTCAACCGCCGCTACATCGTTGCCGTGCTGGAAGAACAGAAACAGCTGGCTGACGAGGCCGGCATTTCGTTGTGCCTGGCGGTGATGGGCCTCGACCATTTCAAGCGTATCAACGACGAGCTGGACCACCTGGGCGGTGACGAGGTACTGCGCAGCTTTGCCCGCGTGGCGCGGGAGAACGTGCGCGCGGGCGACCTGTTCGGCCGCTATGGCGGCGAGGAATTCCTGCTCATCTTCCCGGCCACCTCGCCGCTGCCCGCGCTGAACACCTGCGAGCGCATCCGCGCGCAGGTCGAGTCCCATTTCTGGAAGGGCCTGCCCAAGATGGGTGTCAGCAGCGCATTTGCTGCCACTTTTGCCCCTCTTCGTCATCTATGGCGATGGCCATAAGCTCCTCAGGCGGAACAAAACGGCCGCGCAATAGCACTCGCCGCCATCCCAAGCCCTATCGGGACATCTGGGTACCAACTGGCTTCAGGTGCGCAAAAATGGCAACGGCACGTCCGCCGGTATCGGGCATGCATAGGGCTTGCCCTGGCGGCGCTCCAGCAGCTCGGCCTTGGCCTGGGCGATCAGCTCGGGGCGCTGCACCAGTTCGATGGCCGTGCCTGCGAGCACGCGCGCTGCGCGCACCATGCCGGCGTGGGCCAGGGCGGACTGGCCCTGCGACACCATCTGCCACGAGTGCATGGGCGTGCCGAAGGCGTAGCAGGCCACCCAGGCCTGGACCGTGGGCGTGATCCAGCTCACGTCGGCCACGTCGGTAGAGCCGAACAGGATGTCGTCAACGGTGGGGTCGTAGGGCGCCACGCCCTCGAACACTGCGGGCACCTGGCCGCGCAGCACGCTGGCCAGCGGGCGGCTGACGGCGTTGATATCGTTCTCGCTCAGCGTGGCCTGGAATTGCCCGGCCTGGCCCTGCTCGCCGATGTCCACTGTCAGCGCGCCCTCGGCCAGCAGCCGGGCGTAGAGCACTTGGTTCAGCGTGTGGTTCTGCAACAGGTTGGAGCAGGCCTTGTCGAACACGATCTCGACCCGGCAGTCGGTCATCAGCGCGGCGCCGCGGGCCACGTTCTGCACGCGCTCGTAGAGCTCGGTGGCCTCGTGGTTGCGTGCCGCGCGGATCAAGTACAGCACCTCGGCGCGCGCCTGCACCACGTTGGGCGAGAGGCCGCCCGAGTCGGTGATGGCGTAGTGCACGCGTGCGTCGGACGGCATGTGTTCGCGCAGGTAGTTCACGCCCACGTTCATGAGCTCGACCGCATCCAGCGCGCTGCGCCCCAGGTGCGGTGAGTGGGCGGCGTGCGAGGCCTTGCCGTGGAAGATGAACTTGGCCTGGATGTTGGCCAGCGTGCTCTGGCTGAATACGCCGGTGAAGCTGCCCGGGTGCCAGGTCAGGGCCGCGTCCACGTCGTCGAACGCGCCCGCGCGCGCCATGAAGGTCTTGCCCGAGCCGCCTTCCTCGGCCGGGCAGCCGTAGTAGCGTATGCGCGCCTGGCCGCCGCTGGCCTGCAGGTGCGCCTGCAGCGCGATGGCCGCGAAATGCGCCGAGGTGCCCAGCAGGTGGTGGCCGCAGCCGTGGCCCGACAGGCCCGGGCTGTCCACCGAGGGTGTGCACACCAGGGCGCCGCTTTGCTGGTTCAGGCCCGACAGCGCGTCGTACTCGCCCAGGAAGGCGATCACCGGGCCGGTATCACCCCATTCGGCCATGAAGGCCGTGGGAATGTCGGCCACGTCACGCGTGATGCGAAAGCCGGAGCCGGCCAGCGCGTCCATGTGCAGCCGGGCCGATGCCGTCTCGGCGTAGCGCAGCTCGGCCAGCGACCAAATCTGGTCGGCCAACGCCGCCATGCGCGGCGTCTCGCGCGCGAAGAAGTCCTGCAGTTGTTCCATGTCGTGTCCTCGCTTATTCGGGCTTGACCCCGGCCTTGTCCAGCAGCGCCTTGTTGCGCAGCGACTCCCGGGCGATCTGGGCCGGGAACTGGCTTTGGTCCATGCTGGAGGCGTTGGCGCCCACGGTCTTGAGGCGCTGCTGCACCTCGGGCAGGTGGGTGGCCTTCACGGCGGCCTCCTGCAGGCGCTTGATGATGGGCGCGGGCGTGTTTTTGGGCACGACGATGCCGAACCAGCTGATGCCCAGCTGGTTCAGGCCGTCGTAGCCCAGCTCCTTGAAGGTGGGCACGTTGGGCAGGTCGGGCGAGCGGCCTTCGGAGGCCTGCACGAAGGGGATCAGCTTGCCGCTCTTGATGTGCGCCATGGCCGAGGGCAATTGGTCGGGCATGAGCTGCACCATGCCGGCCAGCACGTCGTTCAGGGCCGGGCCGGCGCCGCGGTAGGGCACGATCTGGATGTCGGTCTTCAGCGTCTCGTTGAACGAGGCCAGCATCAGGTGGCCCAGCGTGCCCAGGCCCGGCACGGCGCCGCTGATCTTGCCCGGCTCGGCCTTGGCCTTGGCCACGAAAGCCTCGAAGGCGGTTACGCCCAGGCTGGGGTGCACCATGTACACGGCCGGCATGGTGACCAGGTTGGCCACGGGCATGAGCTTGGCCGGCAGGCCCTCGGCGCGCGTGAACAGGTGCGGGTTGATGGTCATGGTGCTGACCGTGGCCATGCCGACGGTGTAGCCGTCGGGCGCGGCCTGGGCCACGGACTCGGTGCCGATCACGCCGCCCGCGCCGGCCTTGTTGTCCACCACGACGGCCTGGCCCAGGGTGCTGCGCATGCCCTCGGCCACGATGCGAGCCACGATGTCGGTGGAGCCACCGGCGGCAAACGGCACGATCAGCTTGATGGGCTTGTTCGGGTAGTTGCCGCTGCCTTGGGCCCGGGCCTGGGGCAGGGCGGCGCAAACGGCCAGGGCGGCGATGGCCAGGGCCTTCAGGCTCAGGCGGTGCGTGGGCATGGTGTGCATGGAATGTCTCCTTGGGAATGGCCGCCGTGCAGGGCGGTGCTGTGGATGGGGTTGGCGCACTCCACTGTAGAAAAAAAGCACCGATCCGGGTGGTGTATTTTTCCTGTTGATATAAGTAAAACCGATGGCTTAATACTTGTAGCCTTCGTCAATAAAAGAACTGCATCCAGAAAGCCATGAACAAACCCGATAGCTTGCCCGAGAGCCGACAGCTCTATTCGCGCCTGATGCGGCATGTGCGCCTGCGCCAGTTGCAGCTGCTGCTGGCGCTGCAGCACAGCGGCTCGGTGGTGAAGGCCGCGCAGCACCTGGACATGAGCCAGTCCGCAGCCACGCAGGCCCTGGGCGAGCTCGAACGCGTGCTGGACCTGCGCCTGTTCGAGCGCCACGCGCGCGGCATGCGTGCCACGCAGGCGGGCCAGGCATTGATTGATGCGACGCACGGCGTGATGAGCGAGCTGGAGGATGCTGCCGAGACACTGGCCGCCATCCGCCTGGGCGCCAGCGCCGCGCTGCGCCTGGGGGCGATACCGGCGGCGGCGCACACCATTCTGGCGCCGTTGCTGGCGCGCTTTTATGCGCAGCGGCCCCTGGTGCATGTGGACGTGCAGGAGGGCGAGGGTGCGCGGCTGTTGCCGCTGCTGATTGCCGGCGCGCTGGATGCGGTGTTCTGCCGCCAGCCGGCGCTGCTGCCCGAGAGCCATGCCTTCGAGCCCCTGCTGGCCGACGAGGCGGTGTTCATCGCCGCGCCGTCCCACCCCATGGCCAGCGCCCGGAAGGTGCGATTGGCGCAGCTGGCCGATGCGCGCTGGGTGCTGCCCACGTCCAGCGTTGCCGTGCGCGACATCTTCGAGCGCGTGGTGCTGGCGCAGCTGCCCCAGGCGCAATGGTTCCACATATCCACCGTGTCGCTGCCGGTGCTGCAGGGGCTGCTGGCCCAGCCCGGGGCCGTGACCTTGGTGCCGCGCAGCATCATGCCGGCACTGCACCATGCCGGGTCATTAGCCGGGGTCTGCATGCTGGACATGGCCTTGACACGCGAGGCGCTGGCGCTTGCGCCTCTGGGGGCGGTGTACCGCCGCGAGGCCAAGCCGACGCTGCTGCGGGAAATGCTGGCGCTGTGGTGCGCGCCGTAGTGCGCGCCACCAGCTCATGGCTTCGCCCAGGGTGTTGTCTGTCGGGCCTCCAAGATGGCTGGCCAGAACAGTTCCGGGTTGAGCTTGATGAGGCCGAACACGGCAGTCGCGCGCAACTGCGCGCGCTCTGATTGCCTGTTTATGATCTTTCCTTGCGTACCCCATGACCCCATGGAAAAATCATAAATAGGCCCTGAAAGCGCTGCCCATGTCCCTGCAAGACGATTACGCGAGCGCAGAGCAACGCCTGCATGCGCTGCAGCAATGCCCTGCGGCCTTGGGCACCGCAGAGAGCGTGGACTGGATCGAAACGCACATCTCCTGGCTGTTGCTGGCCGGCGATTGGGTCTACAAGTTCAAGAAGCCGCTGAAGCTCGACTTTCTGGACTTCAGCACACAGGCCTTGCGCCGTGCCGCGTGCGAGGAAGAGCTGCGCATCAACCGCCGCACTGCGCCCGCGCTCTACCAGGATCTGGTGGCGCTCGCGGGCGACACGCACGGGGGCCTGCTGCTGCTGCCCCTCGCGCAGGCGCCCCCGGACGCCGAGCCGGCGGTGCGCATGCGGCGCTTCGACCAGGCGGCGCTGCTGAGCCATGTGCTGGAGGCGCAGCGTCTGACGCCCGCGCACATCGACGCGCTGGCCCGGCATGTGGAGGGCTTCCACGACAAGGCAGCCGTGGCCTTGCCCGGTCAGGGCTGGGGCACGGCACAGGCCGTGCGCGCGCCGGTGCAGGACTGCCTGGCGGCGCTGCAGCCGCAGGTGGCTCAGGCCATGCCCGATTTGGGCCCCGTGCTGGCGCAGGTCGCGCAGTGGTGCGCCGCGCACGGTGAGGCGCTGGCGCCTGTGTTCGAGGAGCGCCTGCGCACGGGCCGGGTGCGCGAATGCCATGGCGACCTGCACCTGGCCAACCTGGTGCTGGTCAACGCTGCGCCGCAGCTCTTTGACGCCATCGAGTTCAACCCCGCGCTGCGTTGGATCGACTGCGTGGCCGACATCGCCTTTCTGGCCATGGACCTGCAGGCGCGCGGCCGTGCCGACCTGGCATGGCGCTTTCTCAACGCCTGGCTGGAGCGCACGGGCGATTACGCGGGTCTGCAGGTGCTGGACTACTACCGGGTGTACCGTGCCCTGGTGCGTGCCCGGGTGGCCGGGCTGCGCCTGGCCCAAACCGTGGGGGATGCGCGCGCGGCCTGCCTGCAGGAGCAGCAGCGCTACCTGCAGCTGGCGCTGTGCTTCACCCAGCCCCGGCCCGTGGCGCTGTGGCTGGCGTACGGCTTCTCGGGCTCGGGCAAGAGCACGCAGTCGCTGGGGCTGGTTTGCCAGCGTGGCATGGTGCGTGTGCGTGCCGATGTGGAGCGCAAGCGCCTGTTCGGCCTGGAGTCCGGGGATGCCAGCAGCGCCGTGCCCGGCGGTATCTACACGGCCGATGCCTCGCTGCGCACCCACGATCGGTTGGCGCAAGCGGCGCGCTGGGCGCTGCAGGCCGGCCATGCCGTGCTGGTGGATGCCACCTTCCTGAACCCGGCCATGCGCCAGCGGTTCATCGCGCTGGCCCAGGAGCTGCGGGTGCCTTGCCGCATCCTGTGCTTCGAGGCACCGCTCGACGTGCTGCGCGAGCGCGTGCGCGCGCGCCAGCAGGCCGGGGGCGATGCCTCCGAGGCCGATGTGCGGGTGCTCGAAGCGCAGTGGGCGGCGGTCCGGCCGCTGTCCACCGACGAGGAGGCGCTGGCGGTGCATGTGGACACCACGCAGCCCGTGGACTGGAACCGTCTGCTGCCCCCGGTCAGTAACTCAGGTGCCCCGGCATGAAATACAGCAGCATGCTCGTCATGAGAAGGTAGCGAAAGAATTTGCCCACTGCCATGTAGGCCAGACAGGGCCAGAACGGCAGCTTGAGCCAGCCCGCCACGGCGCACAGCGGGTCGCCCACCACGGGCAGCCAGCTCAGCAAACAGGTCTTGGCCCCCCATTTGCGCAGCCAGATGCGCGCGCGGCGCTCGGTGCGGCTGAGCGCGCGCGCCGGTTGGGCATCGGCGCTGGGAGGGTGGCCGGCGTGCCGGTGGCGCCGTGCCGCATCCCAGGCGCGGTGTGCGCCCAGACCCATCCACCAGCTCACGCCGCCGCCCAGGGTGTTGCCCAGCGTGGCCACGGCGATGGCGGGCCAGTACAGGTCGGGGTTGAGCTTGATGAGGCCGAACACCGCGGGCTCCGAGCCCATCGGCAGCAGCGTGGCCGAAACGAACGAGACGACAAACACCGTGCCCAGCCCGAACTGCGGCAGAGCCAGCCATTGCAGCAACTGGTGCATCCAGATTTCCATGGGGGCAAGTGTAGGGCGGCATTGCGTGCGCCGCAGGCCCTGGGGATTCCGTCCTACAAGGCGCTGCGCTGTTGGGCCACGGCGCGGGTGCGCCAGGATTTGTATCGTGGGCTGATTCCCGCCCTTGGCAATCACCGGAAGGCTTGCGATGCATATCTCCCCCCCAACGCCACGATTTTCCTGCCGTACGTACTGGCTGTCACTGGCCGCTGGCATCTTGCTGGCGGCCTGTGTGCAGAGCCCGCAGGCCGTGGCGTCTGGGCAGGCGCCACCTCCGGCGCCCATGGTCTGGAACGCCGCGGAGGAGGGTTGCGCGGGGGGCGAGCGCCTGCGGGCTGCCGTGGCCAGCGCACGCAGCGAGTTGCAGGCCCAGGGGCTGGTGCTGAAGACCGCGTGCCAGGCGTCGCAAGGCGCGCTGGCCGTGCAGGTGGAGGTGGCGAACGGCCTGCTGGCCAGCAAGGTGGTGCGCGGCCCGCTGGCCGAGGGCGAAGCGGTGGACATGGGCACTCCTGCCGGCGTCGGCGGCGCAGCGGCCGCGGGCCACAACGCTGATTTTTCACCCGACGTGCAGCACAACCGCCAGTGGCTGCGTGCGCTCATGGCGCGCCACCAGCTCGACAATCTGCCGGACGCCTGGTGGCGTTATGCCCGGAAAGCGGCGCCATCGGCGGTGGCCGAAGTGGACCTGGCCGCGCGCTGAGTCCGCTGGCGCCGGAAGGCGCGGATGGAGGGCGGCACCGGCCATTTATTTCCTCTATCCGGAGGGGCAGTGCATTTCATTTGCTGAAAATTTGAGCAGCTACAATGCTGCCTCCTTTTTCAGCATCCGCTGCACGCCCATTTCTTCCCCTTCATGCAGATCGGCCACATCCCTTTGGCGAACCGCTTGTTCGTCGCCCCCATGGCGGGCGTCACGGACCGGCCTTTCCGCCAGTTGTGCAAGCAGCTCGGCGCGGGCTACGCAGTGAGCGAGATGGTGACCTCGCGCAAGGACCTGTGGAACAGCCTCAAGACCTCACGCCGGGCCAACCACGAAGGCGAGCCTGGACCGATCGCCGTGCAGATTGCCGGCACCGAAGCGCAGATGATGGCCGAGGCCGCGCTCTACAACGTGGACCGGGGCGCGCAGATCATCGACATCAACATGGGCTGCCCGGCCAAGAAGGTGTGCAACAAATGGGCGGGCTCGGCGCTGATGCAGGACGAGGCGCTGGCCGTGGAAATCGCCGCCGCCGTGGTGGAGGCCTGCGCCCCGCGCAACGTGCCCGTCACGCTCAAGATGCGCACCGGCTGGTGCCAGCAGCACAAGAACGCCGTGGCGTTGGCGCGGCAGTTTGAAAAGGTGGGCATCCAGATGCTCACCGTGCACGGTCGCACGCGCGAGCAGGGCTACAAGGGCCAGGCCGAATACGACACCATTGCCGCCGTGAAGGCCGCCGTGCGCGTGCCCGTGGTGGCCAACGGCGACATCACCACGCCCGAAAAGGCGCGCGCCGTGCTGGCCGCCACCGGGGCCGACGCCCTCATGATCGGCCGCGCAGCGCAAGGCCGGCCCTGGATCTTCCGCGAGGTGGGCCACTTCCTGGCCACGGGCGAGCACCTGGCGCCGCCGCTGGTGGCCGAGCTGCGGCGCCTGCTGTTGGAGCACTTGCAGGACCACTACCGCCTGTATGGCGAGCTGACCGGCGTGCGCAGCGCGCGCAAGCACATTGCCTGGTACCTGCGCGCGCTGCCGGGCGGCGAGGCCTTGCGGCAGCACATCAATACGATAGAAGACTGCACCACGCAGTGGCAGGCGGTGGCCGACTACCTGGATGCCCTGGCGCAACAGATGGACCGGCTGCCGGCCGCCACCGATATGGATGCGAATACACAAGAACAAGAGGGAATGGCTGCATGAGCAAGAAAAACATCGAAGAATCCGTGCGCGAAAGCCTGCAAGGCTACTTTCGCGACCTGGGCGGCGAGACGCCCGATGGCATGTACGACATGGTGGTTCGCCTGGTCGAGCGTCCGCTGCTGGAGGTGGTGATGCTCCAGGCCGACAACAACCAGTCGCGGGCCGCCGAATGGCTGGGCCTGAACCGCAACACCCTGCGCAAGAAGCTGGTCGAGCACAAGATGCTCTGATGCCAGGGTCTCATTTGCTATTTAATTTATAGCTTTGGCGCTTGATGAATAAGCGCCAGGGCCTGTTTTTATTCAAACTCTATCCATCCACACCATGAACGCACTTCTCTCCGTTTCCGACAAGACCGGCATCGTCGAATTCGCCCAGGCCTTGCACGCGCTCGGCATCAAGCTCTTGTCCACCGGTGGCACCGCCAAGCTGCTGGCCGACAAGGGCCTGCCCGTGACCGAGGTGGCCGAAGTCACCCGGTTCCCCGAGATGCTCGACGGCCGCGTCAAGACCCTGCACCCCAAGGTGCATGGCGGCCTGCTGGCCCGCCGCGAGTTGCCCGAGCACATGGCCGCGCTCAAGGAGCACGGCATCGACACCATCGACCTGCTGGTGGTCAACCTCTATCCCTTTGAAGCCACCGTGGCCAAGGCCGGTTGCACGCTGGCCGATGCCATCGAGAACATCGACATCGGGGGCCCCGCCATGGTGCGCAGCGCAGCCAAGAACTGGAAAGACGTGGGCGTGATCACCTCGGCCGACCAGTACGAGGCCGTGCTGGCCGAGCTGAAAGCCGGCGGCAAGCTCAGCGACAAGCTGCGTTTTGTGCTGTCGGTGGCCGCGTTCAACCGCATCGCTCAGTACGACGGCGCCATCAGCGACTACCTGTCCTCGGTCACGTTCGAAGCCGAAAAACTGTCGGAAACCTATGTGCCCGCCCGCACCCAGTTCCCCGGCCAGAGCAACGGCATCTTCACCAAGGTGCAGGACCTGCGCTATGGCGAAAACAGCCACCAGCAGGCCGCGCTGTACCGCGACCTCCACCCCGCGCCCGGCTCGCTGGTCACCGGCGTGCAGCTGCAGGGCAAGGAACTGAGCTACAACAACATCGCCGACGCCGACGCCGCCTGGGAATGCGTCAAGAGCTTCGAGGCCGCCGCCTGCGTGATCGTCAAGCACGCCAACCCCTGCGGCGTGGCCGTGGGCCTCGATGCCCTGAGCGCCTACAGCAAGGCCTTCCAGACCGACCCCACCAGCGCCTTTGGCGGCATCATCGCGTTCAACCGCGTGGTCGATGGCGCGGCCGCAGCCCAGGTCAGCAAGCAGTTTGTCGAGGTGCTGATGGCGCCCGACTTCACGGCGGAAGCGCTGGAAATCTTCAAGGCCAAGGCCAATGTGCGCCTGATGAAAATCGCACTGCCAGCCCATGGCGGCCAAACCGACTGGGAACGCGGCCGCAACGCCATGGACGCCAAGCGCATCGGCTCGGGCCTGCTGCTGCAGACCGCCGACAACCACGAGCTGGCGCTGACCGACCTGAAGGTGGTGACCACGAAGCAGCCCTCGCTCGAAGAAATGCAAGACCTGTTGTTTGCGTGGAAGGTGGCCAAGTACGTCAAGAGCAACGCTATCGTGTTCTGCAAGGGCGGCATGACCATGGGCGTAGGTGCCGGCCAGATGAGCCGGCTGGATTCGGCCCGCATTGCCAGCATCAAGGCGCAGCACGCCGGCCTGACCCTGCAGGGCACGGCGGTGGCGAGCGATGCGTTCTTCCCGTTCCGTGACGGCCTGGATGTGGTGGTGGATGCAGGCGCCACCTGCGTGATCCAGCCCGGTGGCAGCATGCGCGACCAGGAAGTGATTGACGCCGCCAACGAGCGCGGCGTGGCCATGGTGTTCAGCGGTGTGCGGCACTTCAGGCATTGAGTTCTGTGCATCCCCCTGAGGCGCCAGCGCGGCGGGGCGGCCCTTGCGCAGGGGCTGCTGGTATGGGCCGCGCCGGTGTCAAGGGCATGGTGGTATCCGAAAAAAAGCGGCCTCGGCCGCTTTTTTGTTGTTTGCGCTCCTGCTCCGAGCGCAGGGCGGTCAGGCCGCCACGATGCGCCCGCGCCCGCTGGCGCCGGCCAGCACCTTGAGTGACTTGTCGGTGCTGGCGGTGTAGTTGCGGCTGGTGATGGTGTTCACATACACCCAGTCGGCGCGGCACTCGGTGGCCGTGGCGGTGAGCAGCAGGTAGCCGCGGCGCGCGGTGTCGCAGTATTTCAGCGTCTTGATCAGCTGCTGGAATGCCCCCGCCAGCATGGCCGGGTTTTCCTTGGGCAGGTATTCCTCGAAGCCGGGCGACGACACCGACGAGGTGGCGAACTCCACGCCCACGGCGTTGCCGTTCATGTCGGCCAGCTCGTTGGCCCAGGCGTTGTGCGTGTCGCCCGACAGCACCACCAGGTTCTTGCCCAGGCTGCGGGCCGTGCCCAGCACGGTTTCGCGCGCGGCCTGGTAGCCGTCCCAGGCGTCGAGGTTGTAGGGGATGCTGGGCTGGGCCAGGATGGCCTGCTCGGCGGGGGTCAGCGTGGCGGGCGCAGTCCGGGCCTTGGCCACGAGGGCCGAGTATTGCGACAGCGACACCCCCGTGGCGGGGTTGTTGAAATTGAGCAGCAGGGGGGGGCGGGCACGTTCATGCGCCCCATCAGCACCTGCTGGCCCAGCACCTGCCAGGTGGCTCGGGACGCCGCCATCTGCTGCTGCAGCCACTGGGTCTGCGTGCTGCCCAGGAGCTGGCGCGCGGGGTTGCCCACGGCGGCGGTAAAGCCTGTGGCATCGATGCCGCTGGCGGTGATGTAGTTGTTGTAGTCGAGCTGCTCCTCGCGCCCGATGGCGCGCGTGTCCAGCATGTGCAGCGCCACCAGGTCGCCAAATTGAAAACTGCGGTAGATCAGCCCGGGCTGCGGTGGCGGTGGCCTGGCCCTTGGCCACCACGGTGGTGAAGGCGGCATCGCTGGCCAGCTCCCATTGCACGGGGATGTCTGCCATGGCGCCCGCAGCCGGCGTCACGCGCGTCCACAGGATCACGCGGTCGCTCAGCGGGTCGCCGCTGGCCACGCTGTGGACAAAGCGCAGCTCCGGATCGTCGCTGCCACCGCAAGCCGCCAGCGGCAAGGTGCCGAGCGCCGTGGCTCCTCAGGCCATCTGGCGCACGAAGCGGCGCCGGCCCGTGTCCGTGGCGGTAGCAGGCTGCAACAAGTTGGTCAGGGGCTTCTTGTCGTGGGGGCTGTGCATGGTGGAACGCTCGGGTTAAAGCCACCCAGGCTGACAGGCGTTTGTGACGGGGCTGTGAACGCCTGCACCATGCAAAAACCCCGTGGCAACGGGGTGCGTTGCCACGGGGTTGAGGGGAGAAAGCCAATGGGCGTTTTTGACTTGTAGCGCCTATCTGGTAATCGCTATGTGCTCTTATTTTGTGAGCGTTTTGAAGACGTCGCGCGCAATGGCCACGGTGTCGGCAATGTCCTGCGCCGTATGGGCGGCGCTCACAAAGCCGGCTTCGTAGAGCGCGGGCGCGATGTACACGCCGCGGCCGAGCAGGCCGTGGAACAGCTGGTTGAAGCGCGCGCCGTCGGTCTTCAGCACTTGCGCGTAGTTCTGCGGCAACTCGGGCAGCAGGAAGAAGCCGAACATGCCGCCCTCGCAGTCGGCGCTGAAAGGCACGCCTTCGGCTGCCGCCGCTGCGGCCAGCCCATCGACCAGCGAGCGGGTACTGGCGCCCAGGGCGTCAAAGAAGCCGGGCTTCCGGATCTCGCGCAGCGTGGCCAGGCCGCAGGCCGTGGCCACGGGGTTGCCCGACAGGGTGCCGGCCTGGTACACCGCGCCCAGGGGTGCCAGGTGCTCCATGATGGCGCGCGAGGCGCCAAAGGCCGCCAGCGGCATGCCCCCGCCGATCACCTTGCCCAGCACCGTGATGTCGGGCTGGAAGCCCGGGATGCTTTTGGCGTACACACTTTGCGCGCTGCCCAGGGCCACGCGAAAGCCGGTCATCACTTCGTCCAGCACCAGCAAGGCGCCATATTCGGTGCACAGCTCGCGGCAGCGGCGCATGAAGGGCACGCTGGCGCGCACGAAGTTCATGTTGCCGGCAATGGGCTCGATCATCAGACAGGCCAGGTCCTTGCCGTGCAGGGCGAAGGCCTCTTCGAGCTGGGCCACGTTGTTGTATTCGAGCACCAGCGTGTGCTGCACCACTTCGGGCGGCACGCCGGCGCTGGTGGCATTGCCAAAGGTGGCCAGGCCCGAGCCGGCCTTGACCAGCAGCGCATCGGCATGGCCGTGGTAGCAGCCCTCGAACTTGATGAGCTTGCTGCGCCCCGTGGCGCCGCGCGCGAGGCGGATGGCGCTCATGCCGGCTTCGGTGCCCGAGCTGACCAGACGGATCATCTCCATGGAGGGCACCAGGCCCAGGATTTCTTCGGCCAGCTCGATCTCGCGCTCGGTGGGGGCGCCAAAGCTGAAGCCTTCCAGCGCGGCTTTCTGCACGGCTTCGAGCACGGCCGGGTGACCGTGGCCCAGGATCATCGGACCCCAGGAGCCGATGTAGTCGATGAAGCGCTGGTCATTGGCGTCCCAGAAGTAGGCGCCTTGCGCGCGCTTGACAAAGCGGGGCGTGCCGCCCACGGCCTTGAAGGCCCGTACGGGCGAATTCACGCCGCCAGGGATGAGCGCCTTGGCGCGTTCGAACAGGGGGATGTTGAGGTCAGTGCTTGGTGTCATGGGGTGGCATCACGAAGCCTTCGAGGGCCTGTGTTTCGTCAAGGGGTTTGTCTTCATCGCCATCGTCCTCATCGGGCTGGGCCCAGAACATGCGATCGGGAATGATGTGCCCCATTCCGGGGCGAAATCCGGCGTCCAGGCAACGGTCCAGGTAGCTCAGGGCTTCACTGGTGGCTTCGCCCAGATCGTTGCCACTGGCCACCAGCGCTGTGAGGGCGGCCGAAAGGGTGTCGCCTGCACCGGCAAACGTGGCGTCAAACAGTTCGAACTTGCCACTGCCCAGCACAGTCTGGGGCGAGGCCAGCACGTTCTCGACAAACTGTTCGGGCAGCGGTATGCCCGTGACCAGGGTGTAAGGCACGCCCATTTCGGCGGCGGCCCGGGCGATGTCGCGGGCGGTGGGGCTGCGGTCGCTTCGCCATTCGGGTAGCAGCCAACGCCACAGCGTGCTGTGGTTTCCGACCAATACGGATGTTTGCGGCAGCAGCAGTTCGCGAAAAGCATCCAGGTACTGGTCGATCAGATCGTCCTGCCACCACGACAGGTTGGGCATGTAGGCGATGACGGGGACCTCGTCATAGTCCGTGGTGATCTCGGTAATGGCGCTGATGTTCTCGGGGCTGCCCACAAACCCGATCTTGATGGCCTGCACCGGCAAGTCTTCCAGCACGGTGCGCGCTTGCTCGGACACGGCCTCGTCGTCAAAGCTGAAGTGGTCGAAGATCTCGGCGGTGTCCCGGGCGTAAGCGCCTGTAACAACGGCAATGGGGTGTCCTCCCACCGAAACGATGGTGCTGATATCGGCGGTAAGACCACCCGCACCGCTGGGATCGCTGGCGTTGAACACCAGAACGCAGGCAGGACTGGCACCGTCCGCTGCCTGATCGGAAATGTCCGCTATATCAGAAGAAGGGGGGGTATTTGTTGTCATGGGCCGGATTCGGCGGTGAGGGTGGCACAGAAGCAGCAACCCGGTGTGATGACTAGATACAATCGTTGCATTCTATGTGAAGGCCCAGTAAGCTGTGACTGACTTTAAAACTTGGATGTGTCTGATCTGCGGTTGGATATATGACGAGGCGCAAGGTTCACCCGAGCACGGCATTGCGCCCAACACGCCGTGGGACCAGGTTCCCATGAATTGGACTTGTCCCGAGTGTGGTGCCCGCAAAGAAGATTTCGAGTTGGTTCAAATTTGAGACGCTTCAGCGCCATCTGCTGTGGCGTTGTTTGTTTTCTCCATCGGGAGCAGTGACAATTGACTACAGCAGGCGCAACTTTCAAAGTGCTCGTGGTGGATGACAGCAATACCATTCGCCGAAGTGCCGAGATTTTTCTCAAGCAGGGAGGGCACGAGGTTCTGCTGGCAGACGATGGGTTCGATGCCTTGGCCAAGGTGAATGACTACCAGCCGCAACTCATTTTCTGCGACATTCTGATGCCCAAGCTTGATGGATATCAGACATGCGCCATCATCAAGCGCAATGCGCGTTTTGCAGATACTCCTGTGGTCATGTTGTCCTCCAAGGATGGCGTGTTTGACAAAGCGCGCGGCCGCATGGTCGGTTGCCAGGAATATCTCACCAAACCCTTTACCAAAGACCAGTTGTTGCAGGCCGTGCAGCAATTTGGCAATTCCCAACAAGGAGCCATGTAATGCCTATTCAGAAAGTTCTGGTCGTTGACGACTCGAAGACCGAGTTAATGTTTCTGACCGACTTGCTGCAGAAAAAAGGCATGCAAGTGCGTACCGCTGAAAATGCCGAAGAGGCGTTTCGCCGATTGGCGGAAGAAAAGCCCGATTTGATTTTGATGGACGTGGTGATGCCGGGGCAAAATGGTTTCCAGCTGACCCGTGCCATTACGCGTGATCCCCTCTATGCGGATGTGCCCATCATCATGTGCACCAGCAAAAACCAGGAAACAGATCGTGTCTGGGGAATGCGCCAGGGCGCACGCGGCTACATCACGAAACCGGTAGATCCAGCCGAGCTGCAGGCCAAGATCGATGCGCTGAACTGAGGCGGTTCGCGTTCATGGCCAATCGCGAAGCACTGCGAGAACTCCAGACCCGTCTCGCCAGCCGTCTTCAGGCGGCAAAGGGTGAGGGAGTATCTGTTTCCTCCTGGCTGGCGGTCGAGGCTGCCGGGCAGGCTTATCTGTTGCCGCTGGGTCAATCGGGTGAAATTTTTCCCTGGATCGCGGTTCAGCGTGTTCCTTACACCCAGAAATGGTTTCTGGGCGTAGCCAATCTGCGGGGTGGTCTTGTGGGGGTGGTGGATCTGGCGGGGCTGCTGGGATCGACCGTCGCGCGCAATGAACAGGCCCTGTCGGAGGCCAGTCTGCTTGCTTTCAATGCAGCACTGGAAGTCAATGCGGCCCTCTTGGTGGATCGGCTTGCCGGGTTGCGGGGCACGGATGCCTTTGTCTCGTCGGAACCTCCGGCCCACGACGCTCCCGCCTTTTTTGGCACCATCTATGTGGATTCGAATGGGACCCGCTGGCAGGAGATCAATCTTCAGATGCTGTCCCAAAATCCTGCTTTCCTGAGTATCAGTGCTTGAGTTTTTCTGTAAGGCTGCACCATGTCCGTCGTGAATCAATTTGGAAAACTGTTCAATCGCAAGCCCGAGGAGTCGGACAAGGCGCTGGGTGCCGGCATGGTGGACGGCAGGCACAATGCCTTGGAGGCGGGAGTTGTCGAGACCAGCGCGGTGCGGGAGTCTTACCAGACCGATGCCATGAACAGTGTGCAGGGTGATCCAGGTGGCGAGTCGCTGGAGCCATCGGCGAACGAAACGGACGAAGACCTCATTTCCTTGCCGCTGCTGGGCCGTTCCACGGCGGTTGGCCACCAGCGGCGTTTGCTGGCATTGTTGGCCATTGGCGTTGTGGCGCTGGCACTGATTGCGGGCTGGGTGCTGCGGCAGGCAGATCGTTCTGCCCAGCAGCTGGCTGCTACCGGTCAGTCGCTGATGCAGTCCCAGCGGCTTGCCAAATCTGTTTCGCAGGCGCTGGTGGGGAGTCCGCAGGCCTTCCCGGACGTGGTGGAAAGCTCTGGTGTCCTGGCCCGCAATGTGCGCGCACTGGGCACTGGCGACAGTGCGCTGGGCGTGCAGTCCCTGGGCGAACAGCTCCGACCGGATCTGGATGCCGTGACCCCGCTCATGGAGCGCGCGGAACGCAACGCCAGCATGGTGATGGGGCAGCAGAAAATCCTGATGCAGGTGGGCGACGCACTGCGCACCATCAATCGCCAGTCGTCGGACCTGCTGGAAATCGCAGAAACCGTGTCGTCTCTCAAGCTGCAGCAAAACGCTCCGGCGGCCGAGATTTCCGCCGCCGGTCAATTGGTGATGTTGACCCAGCGTATTGGCAAGTCGGCCAACGAATTCCAGACCATGGAAGGCGTAAGCCCCGAGGCCGTGTTCCTGCTGGGCAAGGACTTGAATTCTTTCAAGGAAATTGCCCAAGGGCTGCTCAATGGAAGCCCGGAGTTGCGGCTGGCCGCAACCAAGGATGCGCAGACACGCGAACAGCTCGAAGCCCTGATCAAGCTCTACGAAGAGACCCGTACGCAAGCCAGTGCCATTCTGGGCAATCTGCAAGGTCTGGTTTCTGCCCGGGAGGCCCAGTCGTCGATCATTGCCGATAGCGAGCCGCTGCGTCGCCAGTTGGAAGGCTTGCAGGACAAGCTGTCTTCGCAGACGGGCCTGGGCGCCGGGCAGTTTGCTGCCCTGGCATTGGCGGGTTTGTTCGTGCTGCTTTGTGGTATCGGAATTTCCCGTGTTCAACTGCTGGACAGCCGGGGTCGCCAGGTGGCCGCTGAAGTACAGCAAAAGGATGCCAAACGCCAGGAGCAGGAGGCCAAGCGCGTCAACGACGCCAACCAGGCCGCCATTTTGCGTTTGATGAACGAACTGCAATCCGTTGCGGAAGGTGATCTGACGCAGGAAGCCACGGTGACCGAAGACATCACCGGCGCTATCGCTGACTCTGTGAACTACACGGTGGAAGAGTTGCGTCAGCTGGTGGGCAGCGTGCAGAACACGGCAACCCGGGTGGCGCAGACGACGGCCCAGGTGGACAGCACGTCCACGGAGCTGCTGGCTGCTTCCACCGAGCAATTGCGCGAAATTCGTGAAACCGGCCGGTCCGTTCTGGATATGGCGACCCGAATCAACGAAGTGTCCACCCAGGCGCAAGAGTCCGCTACGGTGGCGCGTCAGTCGCTGCAGGCGGCTGACTCGGGTTTGCAGGCTGTGCAGAACGCCATCGGTGGTATGAACTCGATTCGTGACCAGATCCAGGATACGTCCAAGCGGATCAAGCGTCTTGGTGAGTCGTCGCAGGAGATCGGTGAAATCACCGAGCTGATCTCTGACATTACGGAGCAGACGAACGTGCTGGCCCTGAACGCTGCCATCCAGGCCGCATCTGCGGGTGATGCCGGCCGAGGCTTCTCGGTGGTTGCCGAAGAAGTGCAACGACTGGCTGAACGCTCCGCCGATGCAACGCGGCAGATTTCGGCCCTGGTGAAAGCCATCCAGACCGATACCCAGGATGCGGTGGCCGCCATGGAGCGTTCCACGCAGGGTGTGGTGGAAGGGGCTCGCCTGTCTGACAGTGCAGGTACCGCACTGACTGAAATTGACCGTGTGTCGCGCCGCCTGGCGGAGCTGATCGAGCTGATTTCGTCGTCTACGTCCCGGGAAGCTGTTCTGGCCAATGAAGTGGCAGACAACATCCAGCACATTTTTGCGGTGACCGAGCAGACAGGCGAGGGCACACGCACCACAGCACAACAGGTGCGCGAGCTCTCGCACATGGCTGAAGAGTTGCGCCAGTCGGTGGCACGTTTCAAGATCGCCTGACGCAACCATCAAGCAGTCATCAACCAGCGGCTCACTGCAGCCGGGGACGAATTCATGCCATCTATTGATGTCAACAATGCACCGGCCGCGGATGAAATCCAGGGCGATCAGGATCTGGGGCCTCTGGCATGGGTGCTGGACGAATTGCGCAAATCACTGGATGGTGCTGTCAAGGCAATGCGCCGTTTTGTGCGGGACGCAGAGCTGGCGCGAGAGTCCGATCTGGCCTCGTTGGATGCCGGAGCCTTGCGTATTGCGCGCCAGCAGCTCCATCAGGCCAGCGGAGCGCTTGAAATGGTGGGCATGGGTTCGCCGGCCCTGGTTTTGCGAGCGATGGAGTCGGCCGTACAAAAGTTTGTGCAACGCCCTGAGCAATGCACGGATGATGCCGCTGCGGTGATCGAGCGTGCCAGCTTCGCACTCATCGAATATCTCGAAAACGTGCTGGGAGGCAAGGCTGTTTCTGCGGTCGCTCTTTTTCCTCAGTACCGAGACGCCCAGGCGCTGGCAGGGGTCGAGCGTGCGCACCCTGCAGATCTGTGGCCGGCGGAGCGTCGTTTCCGTGAGCCGGAAGATTCCGTGGCGGCCACGCCGTTGCCATACGGCCCCGAGGCACGGGCGCGCCTTGATTCTGCAGTATTGAAAATCGTCAAATCGGGCGATAAGTCGGCCGCGACGAGCATGCGCGAAATCTGCCTGGGTTTTGTTGCGGCCCAGTCCGACCGCCAGTCGCGGGCGTTCTGGAAGATCTGTGCCGGTTTCTTCGAAGCACTTGGCAGGGGACTGCTGGCGCCCGATGTCTACGTGAAGCGGGTGGCGTCGCGCGTGCTGATGCAATACGCCACCCTGGCCAAGGGCGACGATTCCATCGCCGATCGCTTGGTTCAGGATCTGCTTTTTTTCTGTTCACAGGTGAATCTCGCGGGCGGTGAGGCGGATAAAGCGCCGGCTCTCGAAGCAGTCAGAAAATCCTTTGGTTTGGAGCGATTCAAGCCGGTGGATTATGAAATCGCGCGTTTTGGCCGGTTTGATCCGGCCTTGCTGGCGCAGGCGCGCAAGCGCATCGCATCTGCCACCGAAACCTGGTCCGCGCTGGCGGGCGGAGACCGCAACAAGCTCAAGCCAGCAGCGGATCAGTTCAGTCTGGTTTGCGATTCGCTGCGCAAGCTGCATCCGGGAAGCGAAAGTCTCGCCGCGGGCCTGACGCGGGCCCTGGAGTCCACAACCCGCTCGGGGGAACCTCCGTCACCAGCGCTGGCGATGGAGGTGGCAACGTCAGTGCTTTACCTGCAGGCCGCGTTCGAGGAGCTGGATGCGGATGACGGGCTGATGGCGTCGCGTGCAGCGCGCCTGGCGCAGCGGCTGGACGCTGTGGTCGCGGGCGCGGAGCCAGAGCCGCTTGAACTCTGGATGGAAGAGCTGTACCGCCGGGTCAGCGACAACCAGACCATGGGCAGTGTGGTAGATGAATTGCGTTCCACACTGGGGGAAGCCGAGAAAGCGCTGGACCAGTTTTTCCGGAATTCCCAGGATACGGCGGTGTTGGCGGCAGTGCCGGGTCACCTGGCGCAGATGCGTGGCGTCTTGTCCGTTCTGGGACTGGAGCAGGCATCACTGGCGGTGGTGCGCATGCGTGACACTGTGGAGCACCTGCTCATCCATGGAATTCCTGAAGAGGATCAACAGTCAGCGTTTGAAAAGCTGGGCAACAGCCTGGGAGCGCTCGGATTTCTGATTGACATGCTGAGCTACCAGCGCACCATGGCGCGCAAGCTCTTTGTCTACGACGAAGAGCTCGGGGAGTTGCGTATCCTGGTCGGAAAAACCCGCGCCCGTGCCACCGATGACGTTGCAGATGCACCGGCCAGGATGGAGGAGCGTGCGGCTCCGACTCTGCCGGAGGTGGTACCACGTTTCCCTGCGCAGGAGCAGACTGCGGTAGCAGCGGCATTGGCCCGGATACCTGATGCCGTTCCCCATCCCGAGGCGGCGACGGAAGTGCTGTCAGCAGATATTTTCTTTGATCTCCCGTTGCCGGAGGTTCTTCCTTCTGCTGCATCCGCCCCTCCCTCCGTCGCCACCCCTGCACCAGCTACCACGCCTGAGCCTGGGTTGGACGATGAGTTGCTGGACGTGTTCCTGGAGGAAGCCCGTGAGGTGGTGGCTACAGGTCTGGCAGCCATTGAGGTGCTGACTGAAGAGCCAGCCAATCTGAGCGAGCAAACCACCTTGCGTCGTGCGTTTCATACCCTCAAGGGCAGCTCGCGCATGGTGGGGCTCCATGATTTCGGCGAGGCTGCCTGGTCCATGGAGCAATTGCTGAACGCCTGGCTGGCCGAGCAAAAACCCATGCAGCCCAATTTGCTGCAGTTGTCGTCGGATGGCTTGCAGGCCTTTGGCCGCTGGGCCGATGATATCTCCGCAGGATCTGCGTTGGTCTGGGGGGTTGAACCATTCCGCAGTTCCGCCGATGCCATGCGTCTTGACGGTACTTTGCTGCCGCTCATGGCGGGGGGGGCGGCCGTGGCGCCAGTCGATACAGACGCTGCCGCGACAGCCGTTCTGCCCGAACCGCAGGCCGGCGTGGACTCTGTGGAGGCAGAGCTTGCCGTCGCCACTGTGCCTGAGCCATGGATGGCGGATCGCGCCGAAGCGGAGAGGGAGGCTGAATTGGCTGTAGAAGTTCCAGTGATGGATGCTTCTGCGGCGACCGTGACGGAAGACCTCGATTTCTCCGTATTCTCCGAGGCCCTGAACGAAACGCGGGCCACGGCGGAGGTGGTGAGTGCGTCCATCCCTCTGGACTTGGCGTTGCCCGATGGGGTGCCAGCCTCAGTTGTGGCCATGGATGCCGCCTCCGGCGATCTGTCGGCCAACGTTGTCAGTCCGGACGATGGGGGCGCATCTTCGTTGTTCTCCGACGATGTGCCGGAGTTCCTGGCGGACGCTGCACAGGATGCTGGCCTCGCTGGTACGGGTGTGGAGGGTGTTTTTCCAGAGGCTGGGCTTGCGCCTGGCGTGGTGCCCGTCTCGGCGCCCGAGGAAGATACGCCGACAGATGATGCGGTCAAGGTGATCGAGACCTTGCGAATCGGCATCCCCCTGTACAACGTGTACCTCAATGAAGCTGACGAGTGGTCGCGGCGACTGGTCACCTGTATGCAAGAGTGGGCGCTCGAGCTGCATGAGCCTTTGCCGGACATGGCCGTGGCTCTGGCACATTCGCTCGCTGGCAGTTCGTCGACCGTGGGATTCTCGGCGCTGTCGGATCTGGCCAGGGTGGTCGAGCACGCGTTGCAGCATGTTCAGCTGCAGTCTGGTGGCACCGTCGAACAGGCCGAAGCGTTCATGGCCGCCGCGGACGATATTCGCCGTCTTCTGCACCAGTTTGCGGCAGGATTCCTCAAAGAGCCGAACGAAGCAGTATTGCAGCAGCTGCGCCAGATCCTCGAAACCGAGGTGGCCAATACCCTGCCACCTCTGGAAGAGGAGTTCGATGACATCGCTCCCCCGGAGGAGGGCGCACCAGTGGCCAGCGTTGGTCCTGACTTCGCTGCACCGGAGGTGCCGATTGCGAAGGCGGCGGAAGTGGTCGCTGCTGGGTATGTGGCTCCGGCGCTCTCCGTGGTGGGAAGTGACCATGACCAGCCCATCGACGATGCAATAACCCATGCCGTCTCCGAACGGCCGGATGTGGATGATGACATTGACGCCATTGACGTCATTGATCCCGATCTGTTCCCCATCTTTGAAGAAGAAGCCGCGGACTTGTTGCCCCAACTGGGTGGCGCATTGCGACAGTGGGCATCCCGTCCGGACAATCGCGGTGCGCGCAACGAGGTACTGCGGGCCTTGCACACCCTCAAGGGCAGTTCCCGCCTTGCCGGTGCCATGCGCCTGGGAGAGATGTCTCACCGACTCGAATCGGCCATCGAACAGCTGGACATGGAGTCTGTCACGACAGACCAGATTGAACCGTTGCTTGCGAGTTTTGATGGATTGCAGGCGAACCTCGAGTTCCTGCGCGTCGTCGGTGCACATGGGGCAGCTGGCGCCGAAGGCTCTTCCCCTGCGGTTCCGAGCGATCTGGGTACCACTGCGAATGGTTCAGGTGCCATCTTGGCAGCTATGCCACCTCCAAAGCCCTCGGTAAGGCTGCCAGGTCCCTCGCAACTGGCCCCTGTGCGCGTGGCCGCCAACCAGTCGGTGCGTGTGCGTGCGCAATTGCTGGACCGCCTGGTGAATCAGGCGGGCGAGGTCATGATCAGCCGCTCGCGTCTGGATGCGCGTCTGGGCCAGTTCCGCAGTTCACTGGCGGATCTTTCGGGCAACCTGGACCGCCTGCGTCAGCAGCTGCGTGACATCGAGGTGCAGTCCGAGTCGCAGATGCAGTCGCGACTGGCGCTCTCGAAGGATTCCGCCGCCGGGTTTGACCCGCTGGAGTTCGACCGTTTCACGCGGGTACAGGAACTCACGCGCATGATGGCCGAGTCGGTGAACGACGTCGCGACCGTGCAACGCAACCTGCAGCGCGCCATGGAAGGCGCCGAGGACGACCTGATCGCTCAGGGCCGCCAGGCGCGTGAGTTGCAACGCGATCTTTTGCGCACACGCATGGTGGAGTTCGAGGGCATCGCCGAGCGTTTGTATGCGGTGGTACGCCAGGCATCCAAGGAAACCGGCAAGCAGATCAAACTCGACATCACGGGGGGGTCTATTGAAATGGACCGTGGCGTGCTCGATCGCATGACACCCGCCTTCGAGCATTTGCTGCGCAATTGCGTGGCGCACGGCATTGAAGCGTCCGAGGTCCGTGTCGCTGCGGGCAAGCCCGCATCGGGCACCATCACCGTGGATTTGCGCCATGAAGGCAACGACGTATCGGTGGAATTCCGGGACGATGGTGCCGGTCTGGATCTGCAGGGCATCCGTGCAAAGGCTCTGGCCCAAGGGCTCGTGCAGGTCGACGCGGACATCAGTGATGTCGAGACCACCAACCTGATCTTCATGCCAGGCTTTTCCACGGCATCCGAGGTGACAGGCCTGGCAGGACGCGGCATCGGTATGGACGTCGTGCGTTCGGAAATCAATGCCCTGGGTGGCCGGATTGAAACCTCGACCGCATCGGGCAAGGGTGCTGCCTTCCGCATGGTGCTGCCTTTGACCACGGCAGTGACGCAGGTGGTGATGTTGCGTGCGGGAGATCTGGTCATCGGCGTGCCGGCCAACGTGGTTGAAATCGTGCGGCGTACCTCTGCTGCAGATCTTGAGGAAGCGTATCGCACAGGTTACTTTGACGATGGCTTCGAACCATTGCCATTTTTCTGGGTCGGGGCCTTGCTTCAGGCTTCAGCGCGCAGCAGTGAAGCCGCCGGCAAGACGCGGCCTGTGGTGATTTTCCGCAGTGCGTCGCAGCGCATCGCCATGCATGTGGATGAAGTGCTGGGCAACCAGGAAGTCGTGGTGAAGAACCTGGGCGCCCAACTGTCGCGCCTGCCAGGCCTGGCCGGCATGTCGGTGCTGGTCTCTGGCGCCGTGGTGCTGATCTACAACCCGGTGGCGCTGTCCACGGTGTATGGCGACCAGGTTCGTGCAGCCAGTGCCGGCTTGCCCGCCATACTGGAAACCGAAAGTCCTGACGCCAGCAAACCGGCCGCTTCGGTGCTCGCAGGCCCCACCCAGGTGCCTCTGGTGCTGGTGGTGGATGATTCCATCACCGTGCGCCGTGTCACGCAGCGGTTGCTGCAACGTGAGGGTTATCGGGTGGCGCTCGCTGCCGATGGCCTGCAGGCCCTGGAGCGCTTGCAGGAAGAGCGCCCGACGGTGGTGTTGTCCGACATTGAAATGCCGCGCATGGACGGATTTGACCTGGCACGCAACATCCGGGCAGACAGTGCATTGAAGGGGTTGCCGATCATCATGATCACATCCCGCATCGCAGAAAAGCACCGCGAGCATGCGATGGAACTGGGCGTCAACCACTATCTCGGCAAGCCGTACTCGGATGAAGAACTGCTCAGCCTCATCCAGCACTACGCCCGGCTGGAGGCGACTGCGGAGGCGTGATCTGGGTTGACTGGCCCGCACGGGCCGGTCAATCGGTGCAGCCGTGCTGGTAGCGCCGGTAAGATGCCAGCACGATCAGGAGACCTCATGGATTCGGCAACACCTGAGGCGAACAGCCGTCTGTTGTCCTGACTTGCGCTGATGGTGCGCGAAAGCGCTTCGGATCTGTTGCTCCTGGCAGGTGCGCCGCCCACACTCCAGCGGCAGGGTGGGGCAAGACCACCACGCTGGCCGCCATGCTCGACTACCGCAATGCGCACACTGCGTGCCATGCGGGAGGCTCGGAACGTGAGCATGATCGGCGAGATCCGCCACCGGGCCACCACGCAGCATGCCCTGCACTGCGCCGAGTCGGGGCATCTGTGCGTGTCCACCCTGCATGCCAGCAACGCCAGCCAGGCGGTGCAGCGCGTCCTGAATTTCTTTTCCGCGCCAGCCCAGCGCCAACTGCTCGTGGGGTTGTCCTTGAGCCTGCAGGCGGTGGCGGCACAGCGGCTGGTCAAGAGCGTGCAGGGCTCGGTGGTGCCTGCCATGGAGGTGATGCTGCTCACCCCCTATGTGTCGGAGTTGATCCAGAAAAGCCATGCCGACAACCGCACCGATGTCACGCTGCCTGCGCCTGGCCTCGGGCACGCCCCTGGAGATGGACGGAATGCGCATGAGCGAGCAGAAAATCGCGGATGCGCCCCAACGCACCCGAGGCCCATTGTGATGGCCCCGGCCACGGTGGGCCCACGGTTGGCAATCACCCCGCCTTGACGACTGCATAGCGCTGCAGTGTGCGCAGTCTGGCCGTGTCATGGTCGATCACGGGTTGCGGGTAGGTCTGGCCCAGCACCACGCCGGCCTCCGCCAGCTCCAGCGGGCGGGCCAGCCAGGGGGCATGCAGGGCCGCGTTCGGCAGCCGCGCCAGCTGCGGCAGGTAGCGGCGGATGAACTTGCCCTCCGGGTCGAACTTCTCGCTCTGGCTGACCGGGTTGAAGATGCGGAAGTAGGGCTGCGCATCGCAGCCACTGGAACTGGCCCATTGCCAGCCGCCATTGTTGGCGGCAAGGTCAAAGTCATTGAGTTGTGCGGCAAAGTAGGCCTCGCCCCGGCGCCAGTCCAGTCCCAAGTCCTTGACCAGAAAACTCGCCACCACCATGCGCAGTCGGTTGTGCATGTAGCCGGTCTGGTTGAGCTGGGCCATGGCCGCATCCACCAGCGGGTAGCCGGTGCGGCCCTCGCACCAGGCGGCAAACAGGGTGTCTGCCTCGGGGCCTGATTCCCACTCGATGGTGTCGTAGGCCGGCTTGAAGCTGTGGCCCACCACATGGGGATGGTGGTGCAGGATCTGAAAGTAGAAGTCGCGCCAGATCAGCTCGCTCAGCCAGGTGGTGGCGCCCGGGTTGCCCTCCTGCATCAAACGGTGCGCGGTGCGCGCCAGCAGCCGGGGCGAGATGGTGCCAAAACGCAGGTGCACGCTGAGATAGCTGGGGCCCTTGATGGACGGGAAGTTGCGCGTGTTGTCGTACCGCTCCATGCGCCCCAGAAAGTCGTCGAACAACTGCTGCGCGCCGCTGGCACCCGGAGGCAGTTGGCGCTGTGACAAGGTGGTGGTCTCGAACCCCAGTGACGCCAGCGTGGGGACAGGTTGGTCGTGTTCCAGCGGGCGAGCTGCCAGGCGGTGCGCATGGCGCTCCACAGGGTAGCTTTTCAGCTGGAAAGCGTCGATTTTCTTGAGCCAGGCATTTTTGTAGGGCGTGAACACGCTGTACGGCTTGCCGGTCTGTGTCAGCACCTCGCTGCGCTCCAGGAGACTGTAGTCCTTGAAGGTGTGAAAGGCCTTTCCAGCAGCGGCCAGCCGCGTGCGCACGAGGCTGTCGCGTTCCAGGGCCTGGGGCTCGTCATCGTGGTTGGCAAACACGGCCTGCACGCCCAGGCTTTCGGCCAGGGCCGGGATGGCATCGCTGGCCACTGCGTGCCGCACGATCAGGCCCCCCTGCGTGTGGCCAGAGAGGGTGCGCAGTGATTCATCGAGTTCGACCAGTGACGCGCGAATGAACTCCACCCGCCGGTCCGCCCGCGGGAGGGTATCCAGGATCTCGCGGTCAAAAACAAAGGCGCAATACACCTGCTGGCACTGCGTGAGTGCCCGGTACAGTGCCGCCTGGTCGTGCGCGCGCAGGTCGCGCCGGAACCAGACAAGACCGCTGGGGTAAGAAGGCTCGGAAGGGGGCGCCATGTTCACCGTTAAAATTGGGATATGTCTTTTGATTCTGCGCCCATCAACCTGACGCATCACTTCCTGATCGCGATGCCCGGTCTGGAGGATGAGTCTTTCTCGCGCAGCGTCGTTTACCTGTGCGAGCACAGCGAACGCGGTGCGCTGGGCCTCATCATCAACAAGCCCTCGGACATCACCCTCAAGGGCCTTTTTGACAAGGTGGATCTGTCGCTGCGGCGCGAAGATCTCACCCGGGAGCCGGTGTTCCAGGGAGGCCCGGTGCAGACCGAGCGCGGCTTTGTGCTGCACGAGCCCATGCTCATGGACAAGGCCGAAACCGACGAGTCGGCCTATGCCTCCACCATGACCATTCCTGGTGGCCTGGAGATGACCACCTCCAAGGATGTGCTCGAAGCCCTGTCCACGGGGGCAGGCCCCCGCCGCGTGCTCATCACGCTGGGCTATTCGTCGTGGGGTGAGGGGCAGCTCGAATCGGAGCTGGCCGAGAACGCCTGGCTCACCGTGGCGGCCGATCTGTCGGTGATCTTCGACACCCCCGTGCCCGAGCGCTACGACCGGGCCCTGTCGCTGCTGGGCCTGCAGGCCTGGATGCTGTCGCCCGAGGCGGGGCACGCATGACCGGCTTGCCCGTTCAGCCCGTTGTTCCTGCGCATTTTCAGACCTTTCTTGCTTTCGATTTCGGCCTCAAGCGCACGGGCGTGGCCACGGGCAACCGGATGCTGCGCAGCGCCACGCCGCAGGCCACCATCAAGGCCGAGGGCGATGCCCGCTTTGTGCAGGTGGGGCAGCGCATCAAGGAATGGCAACCCGATGCACTGGTGATCGGCGTGCCGTACCACCCTGATGGTGCGAGCCACGAAAACACCGAGCGCGCGCTCAAGTTCGGCCGCCAGTTGCGTGGCCGATTCGGTTTGCAGGTGTTCGAGGTGGACGAGCGCTACAGCACCACCGAGGCCATCGCGGGCGGTGCCAAGGACGCCGACGCTGCGTCGGCCTGCATCATCCTGGAACAGTTTTTGAGGAATCTTCCATGACCACTCCCTCCCAAGCCAGCGGGGGCAGCCTCGTGCTCGACGCCGAGGCGCTGTACCGCGAACTGCTGCGCGGCGTGCGCAGCATGCTCACCCCCACCACGCGTCTGGCGGGCATCGCATCGGGCGGTGCCTGGCTGGCCGAGCGTCTGCAGAAAGACCTGGGTCTGGAAGGCCCGCCCGGCGTGCTGTCCTCGGTCATGCACCGCGATGATTTTGCCCAGCGCGGCCTGTCGGTCGGCGCGCAGACCGCGCTGCCTTTCGACGTGAACGGCGCCGATGTGCTGGTGCTCGACGACGTGCTCTATACCGGCCGCACCATCCGTGCCGTGCTCAACGAACTGTTCGACTACGGCCGTCCGGCCAGTGCGCGCCTGGCCGTGCTGGTGGACCGGGGCGGGCGCGAGCTGCCCGTGCAGGCCGACTTTGCTGCCGCGCGCGTGGCGCTGCCGGCAACGCAATCGCTGGCCCTGGCGCGCACCGACAGCGGCACCTTCCAATTCCAAGTCAAAGAGGCCTGACCGTGCTGCACCAGCGCAACCCCCAACTCAACGGCAACGGCGAACTCATCCACCTGCTGTCCATCGAAGGCTTGCCGCGCGATATCGTCACGCACATCCTCGACACGGCCGCCAACTTCGTCAGCGTGAACGACCGTGAGGTCAAGAAGGTGCCGCTGCTGCGCGGCAAGAGCGTGTTCAACCTGTTCTTCGAGAACAGCACGCGCACGCGCACCACGTTCGAGATCGCGGCCAAGCGCCTGTCGGCCGATGTGCTCAACCTCGACATCGCGCGCAGCTCGGCAGCCAAGGGCGAATCGCTGCTCGACACCATCGCCAACCTCTCGGCGATGGCGGCCGACCTGTTCGTGGTGCGGCACAGCGAATCGGGCGCGCCCTACCTCATTGCCCAGCATGTGGCACCCCATGTGCATGTGATCAATGCGGGCGATGGCCGGCATGCCCACCCCACGCAGGGGCTGCTGGACATGTACACCATCCGCCACTACAAAAAAGATTTCAGCAACCTCACCGTGGCCATCGTCGGCGACGTGTTGCATTCGCGCGTGGCGCGCTCGGACATCCATGGCCTGACCACGCTGGGCTGCCCCGAGGTGCGCGTGGTGGGCCCGCGCACGCTGGTGCCGTCGGACATGGCGCAGATGGGCGTGCGCGTGTGCCACACGCTCGAAGAAGGCATCAAGGATGCCGATGTGGTCATCATGCTGCGCCTGCAGAACGAGCGCATGAGCGGCGCGATGCTGCCGTCCAGCCAGGAGTATTTCAAGAGCTTCGGCCTCACGCCCGAAAAGCTGCAACTGGCCAAGCCCGATGCCATCGTGATGCACCCTGGCCCCATCAACCGCGGTGTCGAAATCGACTCCGCCGTGGTCGATGGCAAGCAGAGCGTGATCCTGCCGCAGGTCACTTTCGGTATTGCCGTGCGCATGGCCGTCATGTCCATCGTTGCCGGCAATGAGGCATGACACTCGGAATGAATACTCCTGTTCTCATGGCTGCTAGCGCTTATCCATTGGGTGCTGGTGGCAAATTTGGCTTGAAATCATGAAGATACTGATCCAGAACGGCCGTGTGATCGACCCCGCCTCGGGCTTCGACCAGACCTGCGACATCGCGCTGGCGGCGGGCCGCATCGTCGGTGTGAACCGCGTGCCGCCCGACTTCGCGCCCAACCGCACCATCAACGCCGCAGGCTGCATCGTCTTGCCCGGCCTGGTGGACCTGGCCGCGCGCCTGCGCGAACCGGGCCACGAGCACGAAGGCATGCTCGAGTCCGAAATGGCGGCGGCCGTGGCCGGTGGCGTGACCAGCCTGGTCTGCCCGCCCGACACCGACCCCGTGCTCGACGAGCCCGGCCTGGTGGAAATGCTCAAGTTCCGCGCCGAGAAGCTGCACCAGTCGCGCCTGTTCCCCCTGGGCGCGCTCACGCGCGGCCTCGCCGGCGAGGTGCTGACCGAGATGGCCGAGCTCACCGAATCGGGCTGCGTGGGTTTTGGCCAGGCCGAGGTACCGCTGGCCAGCACGCAGGTGCTGCAGCGCGCGCTGCAGTACGCCGCCACCTTTGGCTACACCGTGTGGCTGCGCCCGCAAGAGATGCACCTGGGCAAGGGCGTGGCCGCCAGCGGACCGCTGGCCACGCGCCTGGGCCTGTCGGGTGTGCCCGTGGCGGCCGAGACCATTGCGCTGCACACCATCTTCGAGCTGCTCAAGACCACCGGCGCCCGCGTGCACCTGTGCCGCATCAGCAGCGCCGCGGGGGTGGAACTGCTGCGCCGCGCCAAGGCCGAGGGCCTCCAGGTCACGGCCGATGTGAGCATCAACTCGCTGCACCTCACCGACGTGGACATCGGCTTCTTCGACAGCCGCGCCCGCCTGTCGCCCCCGCTGCGCCAGCAGCGCGACCGCGATGCGCTCCACGCCGCGCTGGCCGACGGCACCATCGATGCGCTGGTGTCCGACCACACGCCCGTCGATGAAGACGCCAAGACCCTGCCATTTGCCGAGGCCGAGCCCGGCGCCACCGGGCTGGAGCTGCTGCTCTCGCTGGCGCTCAAGTGGTCGCAGAACAGCGGTGTGCCGCTCGTGCGCGCCCTGGCCACGGTCACCTCCGAGCCGGCGCGGGTGCTGGGCAGCGCTCTAGGCACCTTGCAGGCCAGCGTGGGCCAGATCGTCGAAGGTGGCGTGGGCGACCTGTGCATCCTCGACCCCCAGGCCGCGTGGACCGTGCAGGACGACGCGCTGCGCAGCCAGGGCAAGCACACGCCGTTTTCGGGCTACGAACTGCCGGGCCAGGTGCGCGCCACGCTGGTGGGCGGCCAAGTCGCATTTGAACGGGGCTGAGGTGGCGCGCCACGGCAAGGCCTTGCCATGAGGAGTCTGCGCGCCTGCTGGCGCCTGCTGCGCGTGCTGGGCCACATTCTCAAGGGCCTGGTGATCGTGGCGGTGCGCTTTCCGGCGCTGTCACCCGACCAGCAGCATGCCCGCGTGCAGGCCTGGTCCATGCAGCTGTTGGCCCGTGCGGGTGTCTCGCTGCACATTCTGGGCACACCGCCTGTGGGCGGGCCGGTGATGCTGGTCGCCAACCACCTTTCGTGGCTCGACATCCCGGTCATGCACGCGGCGCGGCATTGCCGTTTTGTCTCCAAATCGGATGTGCAGGCCTGGCCGCTGGTCGGCACGCTGGCCACCGCTGCGGGCACCCTGTACATCGAACGCAACTCGCGCCGCGATGCGCTGCGCATGGTGCGCTCCATGCACGAGGCGCTGGAGCGCGGCGAGGTGCTGGCGGTGTTTCCGGAAGGCACCACGGGCGACGGGCGCGCCATGCTGCCGTTCCATGCCAATCTGCTGCAGGCGGCGGTGACGGCCAACGCCTTCGTGCAGCCGGTGGGCCTGCGCTTTGCCGACAAGGTGCGTGGCGTAACCAGCTTTGCGCCCAGCTACATCGGCGACGAAACCCTGGTGGGCTCCATCTGGCGCACCTTGCGCGCCCCTGCCATCGAGGCCGTGGTGCACTACGGCGTGCCCGAGCAGGCCGGCGGCCGGGACCGGCGCGAGTGGACGCAGCACCTGCACGACACGGTGGACCGGCTGCGCCAGGGTTGATGCAGATTCACCATCTGCGCGATCGCCGCGTTGCTTCGCTTGGGTCGGTCGCTCTGCTTTCTGGATAGCTGTTGGCGTTCGGCAGACAGGCGTTTTCGGCCGATCTGGTTTGAAACAACCGTCAGGCGCGCGCAAACGTGACCACGTGATCGACCTGCGCCCGGATGCCAATCCACTCGCCCACGGCGTGGTTGTGGTGGCTGGGCACGTGGGCCATCAGGGTCTGGCCGCTGGCCAGGCGCAGCGTGTACAGAAACTCCGAGCCGCGAAACGACTTGCGCAGGATCTGCGCCTGCACGGGGGCGTGGTCGTCGTGCACCACGTCATCCGCCCGCAGCAGCACATCGCATTCGCCGCCGGGGTAGCTGGTGGGCAGGGGGCATTCGGCCAGATCGGTCAGGTCGCCCAGCGGGGTATGCGCCACCACGTTGTTGCCGCGCTGTACCAGCGTGGCGGGGGTGAAGACGCCGTGGCCGATGAAGTCGGCCACAAAGCGCGTGGCCGGCCGGTGGTAGAGGGTGTAGGCATCGTCCCACTGGTGCAGATGGCCTTCATGCATCACGCCAATCACATCACCGATCGCAAAGGCCTCGAACTGGTCGTGCGTGACGAACAGTGCCGTGGCCCCGGCGGCCTTCAGGATGTCGCGCACCTCGTGCGCCAGGCGCTCGCGCAGGTCGACATCAAGGTTGGAAAATGGCTCGTCCAGCAGCATGAGCTGCGGGCGCGGGGCCAGGGCCCGTGCCAGGGCCACGCGCTGCTGCTGTCCGCCCGAAAGCTCGTGCGGAAAGCGCGCGCCGCTGCCTTCCAGCCCCACCAGTTGCAGGGCCTCGGCCACGCGGGCGGCCTGCTCGGCCCGGGGCAGCTGGTGGATGCCGAAGGCCACGTTGCGCTCTACGCTCAGGTGCGGAAACAGGGCGTAGTCCTGGAACACCATGCCGATGCGCCGCAACTCGGGCGGCACGTTCAGGTGCGCGCTGCCCACCAGCTGGCGTGTCAGGCGGATCTCGCCGGCCGATACCGGCTCCAGCCCCGCCACGGCGCGCAGCAGTGTGGTCTTGCCGCAGCCCGAGGGGCCGATCAGCACACCGATATCGCCCGCATGCAGCCCCAGCGTGACGCCCTGGACAGCCGCCTGGGAACGGCCTGCGTAACGCACTTCCAGTTGGGAAACCTCAAGAAACATGGCTTGATTCTAGTGGGGCGGGCGAATGCTTAAAATTCGCATTTGCATTCCTGGACGCCCCTGTGGGTCGGTAGTGCCATTCCTTCATCTGCCGAGCCCCCTGCCTTGCCCCGCACCCGCTTTTCTTTATCGACCCTGCCGCTGATCTTGCTGGTGGGCCTGCTGGCCTTGCCCGTGCTGGCGCTGCTGGCGTCGTGGCTGCCGTGGGGCGTGGTGCAGGCCGACACCGGCGCCATCCTGCGCGAGATGGCCAGCACCGTGCTGCCCGGCTACCTGTGGACCACGCTGTGGCTGGGCCTGTGGGTGGGGGTGGGCGCGGCCGTGGTGGGCACCGCGGCGGCGGCGGCGGTTACGCTGTTCGATTTTCCGGGCCGGCGCACGTTCGAGTGGCTGCTGCTGCTGCCGCTGGCCATGCCGGCCTATGTCACGGCCTATGCCTACACCGACTTTTTGCAGTTCAGCGGGCCGCTGCAGGTGGCGCTGCGCGCAACCTTCGGGCTGGAGGGGCGACTGCTGCCCGAGGTGCGCAGCCTCTGGGGCGCCATCTGGGTCTTCACCTTCTCGCTCTATCCCTATGTCTATCTGCTGGCGCGCACGGCGCTGGGCGAGCGCGCGGCGCACCTGATGGAGGCGGCACGCCTGCTGGGCGCGCCGCTGTCCCGGCGCATCGCCACCATTGCGCTGCCGCTGGCACGTCCCGCCGTGGCGGCTGGCGTGGCACTGGCCCTCATGGAAACCCTGGCCGATTTTGGCGTGACCAGCTACTTCGGCATCCAGACCTTCACCACCGGCATCATCAAGGCCTGGCTGTCCATGGACAACCGCATTGCCGCTGCCCAGCTGTCCACCATGCTGCTGGCCCTGGTGCTGCTGCTGCTGTGGCTGGAGCACCGCGCCGAGCGGCGCATGCGCTTCACCGCCAAGGGCACCGGCCACGCCGGCGCCACCGAGGCCCAGCCCGTGCCACTGCGCGGCCTGGCGCGCGGCCTGGCCTGGGGCGTGTGCACGCTGCCCGTGTTCATGGGCTTTGTGGCGCCGGTGGCCTTCATGCTGCGGCCGCTGGCGTCCGACTGGTCGGTGCTGCCCTGGGACCGCTTCCTCGAATGGGCCTGGAACAGTGTGTGGCTGGGCGGCATCACGGCCGGCCTGGCCGTGGCCGTGGCCTTGGCGCTGGCCTTTGCCGTGCGCCGCAAGCCCGACCTGCTGACACGCGGCGTGGTGCGGCTGGCCAGCGTGGGCTATGCCGTGCCGGGCGCGGTCATCGTGGTGGGCCTGCTGCTGCCGGTGGGCTGGCTGCAGGCACGCGTGCCGCAGTGGGGCGTGGGCGCGCTGGTCACCACCACGGCGGTGGGCATTGTGTGGGCGTACCTGGTGCGCTTTTGCGCGGTGGCGCTGCAGTCGGTGCAAAGCGGCTATGCGCGCATTCCGCCCAGCCTGGACGACTCGGCCCGCATGCTCGGCGCGGGCAGCGCTCGCCTGATGGCCCGCGTGCACTGGCCGCTGCTGCGGCGCTCCACCGCCGCTGCGGCGCTGCTGGTGTTCGTGGACGTGATGAAAGAGCTGCCCGCCACCATGGTGCTGCGCCCCTTCAACAGCGACACCCTGGCCGTGGTGGCCTACCAGCTGGCGCGCGATGAACGCCTGGGCGAGGCCGCCCTGCCTTCGCTGGCGCTGGTGGCCGTGGGGCTGGTACCGGTGATCCTGCTCAGCCGCACGCTGCGCGCCCGCACCTGAAGCACACCGCGGGCTGGGGCATGGCGCCCGCCCTGCGCGCCCGCTATGCTCGGGTGCCATGGGTTTGCTTGCATCCGATGATTTTCCGCCAGGCGTCACCAGGGGCCACTGGCAGCGCTTCGCCTGCGGTGCCACATGGGCCGCTGCGGCACATTGGCAGCCGACATCCCTTCTGCCGCGCAGGCTCCTGGGTATTGCATGACCGACCTGGTGCTGCTGTCCGGCCTGGGGTATGCCATGGTGGTGGCTGCGGGCCTGCTGACGTATGTGATGCTGACCCGCATCGACCACCAGCGGCGCCATCCTTCGGCGGCACTGGCGTGGGTGGTGGGCATCGTGGCCTTTCCCTATGTGGCGCTGCCCTTGTTCCTGCTGGTGGGTTCGCGCAAGTTTGCGCGGCCCTTGCGCCTGCCCCATCGGCCTGGCGATATGGCGGTGCCGGGCCCTGCGGCGGCGGGAGAGGGCCCGGCCTGGGCCACGCGCCTGCTGGCGGGCATGGACCTGGCGCCCGCCGTGCGCAATGCCCGTGTCCAATTTCACGACGATGGCCCCGAGGCGCTGCAGGCCCTGCTGGCGCTCATCGATTCCGCCCAGCACAGCCTGGATGTGTGCACTTTTGTCTTCGGCCACGATGCGGTGGGCGAGCGCGTGGCCCAGGCCCTGGCGCGGTGCGCCCAGCGCGGCGTGGCCACGCGGCTGCTGCTGGATGCCGTGGGCAGCTGGCGCACCCCGGCCGCCGTGCTGCGCCAGCTCCGGCGCCAGGGCGTACAGGTACGCCGCTTCATGCCCCTGCTGCACAACCCCATGCGCGGGCGCACCAACTTGCGCAACCACCGCAAGATGGCCGTGGCCGACGGGGAACGCCTGTGGAGCGGTGGGCGCAACCTGGCCAGCGAATACTTTGTGGACCGCCCGGACAGGCCCGCGTGGCTGGACCTGAGCTTCGATGTCGAAGGCCCCTTGGCCGCGCTGGCCCAGGCGCAGTTCCGGGCCGACTGGCGCGCGGCCACGGGCCGCGTGCGCTTTAACCGCCACCTGCCGCCGCCGCGCCATGCGCTGGTCGGCCCGCCCGGCGGTGCGCTGGCCCAGTGGGTGCCCAGCGGCCCCGACCAGCCCGATGACACCGCCTATGCCCTGCTGCTCACGGCGGCCTACCACGCGCAGCGGCGCATCGTGGCGATCACCCCGTATTTCGTGCCCGACGAGGCCTTGCTCGACGCCTGGTGCATTGCCTGCCGGCGCGGGGTTCGGGTGCACCTGATCGTGCCCGCCCGCTCCAACCACCGCCTGGCCGACTGGGCCCGGGAACGCGCCCTGCGCCAGCTGGCCACCGCGGGCGCGCAGGTGTGGCTGGCCCCCGGCATGGTGCATGCCAAGGCGGTGCTCATCGACGACAGCATGGCGCTCACCGGTTCGCTGAACCTGGATGCGCGCAGCCTGTTCCTCAACTACGAAAGCATGACGGCCTTTTACGAGCGCGCGCAGGTGCAATGGCTGTCCGACTGGTGCGCCCGCCAGATGGCCACGGCCCGACCGCACCATGCGCGCCAACCGTCGTGGTTGCGCGACATCGCCGAGGGCGTGGTGCGGGCGGTGGGGTTTCAGCTGTAGGAACTCCTGAAAGAAGAGCAGCCGCGCCGGATGGACAAGCAATGGGTGGCGAAATTCCCTGAATTTTTTGATCGCTCAATGCCCGTGCGCCAGCAATGCAGGCGCGAGCTGTGAACGCTGCAGCCCGCCGCTTTCCAGCCAGCGCCGGGTCTGCGCGGTGGTGCGCTCGATCAATGCGGCGGCCTGTGAAAAATCATAGGGCGAGGCCGACAGCGGGCACAGCGGTGGCACGACGATGATCTCTGCCTGCGTGCGGTAATGCTCGAATTCGTCGGCCAGCTGGTGTGCAATCAGCAGGGTGATGGCATGCAAGGCATTGGCGATGGCGCTGCGCGGCGGCGTCTGGAGCGCGCAGGCAAAGCCCGTGGGCAGCACGATCACGCGCCGCGCGCCCAGTCCGACGGCCACGCTGATCGGCGTATTGCTGGCAATCGCGCCGTCGATCAGGAAATGCTCGTCGATGCGCACCGGAGGGAATACGGCGGGGATCGCACAACTGGCCAGTACGGCGGCGACGGCCGGGCCGTGCGAAAGCGCCACCGTCCCGCCGCCGAGCTGGTCGGTGGCGACCACATGCACCGGCACGCGCGCCTGCTCCAGCAACCGATAGGGCAGGCATTGTTCGAGCAGGCCGCCCAGTCCCGATGGATCGACCGCGAACCCGCCGCTGCCGCTGCGGGCCAGCAGATTGCGCCACGCTATCGGAAACACCACGTTGCGGCGCAGCCCGCACCAGAGGGCGGCCAGTCGCCGCAGGCCGTCCGTATCGGGCGCTCCGGCAAAGTAGGCGCCATTGATCGCGCCCACCGACGAGCCCACCACCAGATCGGGCCGCAGCCCATGCGCGACAAGCGCCTGCAGCATGCCGACCTGGATCGCGCCGAAGCTGCCGCCGCCGGCAAGCACCCAGGCGGTCGTGGGGGGGGACGAATCAGCCATGCTTTCCTCCAGGATGGCGTTGGCCGCAACAGGGGCACGGCTTGTGCTGGCGCCACGAAGGGCTACAGTAACAGCACGGCGTGGATCCGTCATTCTGTGCTGCCGGGCGCACATGCCCCAAGGAGGCCACCGATGAATTCCGATAAAACCGCGGGCGCGCAGGTGCGCATCACCCGCAATGGCCCCTATCTCGTGGCGGGCCAGTTGCCGCTGCGCAAGGAGGCCATAGGCACCAATACCGAAGGCGAGTCGGTCGAATGGGTCGCGGCAGCGGCCTATCCTGAACAGGCGCAATACGCGCTGTGCCGCTGCGGGCACAGCGGGCACAAGCCGTTTTGCGATGGCAGCCATGCCAGGGTGGACTTCGACGGCACGGAAACCGCCAGCCGCCGCCCCTATCTGGAGCAGGCCCGGCGCATCCCAGGCCCGGCCATGTCGCTGACCGATGCCGAGGCACTGTGTGCATCGGCCCGTTTTTGCGATCCCCATGGCAAGGTATGGCACCTGGTCCGCGAATCACAGGTCCCGGCAGCGCGCGTGCATTTTGCGCGCCAGTGCGGTGATTGCCCCTCGGGGCGCCTTGTGGCCTGGGACAATGCCACCGGCCAGCCGGTGGAGCCTCAGTACGCACCTTCGGTGGTGTTGATCGAGGATCCGGCCATGGCTTGCTCGGGGCCCATAGGGCTGCGTGGCGGCATTCAACTGGTCGGCGCTGACGGTTTTGAATACGAGGTGCGCAACCGCATGGCGCTTTGCCGCTGCGGTGCGTCCAGGAACAAGCCGTTTTGCGACGGCAGCCATGTCAGCACTGGCTTCAGTGACGAGCGCTGAATGTGCGGGCGAGGTCGCGGCAGGTCGGGGAATGTCCGCGAGCCAGAGAGCACGCGGATTCTGGATGTCTTGGGATGCCGCGTGAGGCGATCCGCTGGTCCTCGACAGCACTCACACTTTGCCTTGAAACCCGTATGAATGCTGGGTGTGATTTGACTTTTCGCGGAATGTACCCCCAAATGTACCCCCTGACTGTTCTTGATACCCCCCGCCATGAAGCTGACCGACGCCAAACTACGCACCCTGACCAAACCCGGCAAACACTTTGACGGCGGCGGGCTGTACCTGGACCTGACCAAGGCGGGCGGGCGGTACTGGCGCATGAAGTATCGGCACGGCGGCAAGGAAAAGCTTTTGGCGCTGGGGGTGTACCCAGCGGTGGGCCTCAAGGATGCGCGGGCGAAAGCCGATGAAGCACGCCAGCAGCTCCAAGCCGGGGCAGACCCTGGCGCCGTGCGCAAGGAGGCGAAGGCAAAGGCAGACCATGAGGCCGTCAATACCCTGGAGGCGGTGGCGGGCGACTGGCTCAAGCACCAGGCGGGCCGCTGGGAGCCCCTGACCATGACACGCATCCGGGCATCGTTGGAGGGCCACGTGTTCAAAACCCTTGGAGCCCGCCCCCTGGCCAGCATCAAGCCCCGCGAAATCATGGACGTGGTGAAGGCCGTAGAGGCGGGCGGGGCAGGGGAACAGGCCGGACGCGTGCTGCAGCGGGTAAAGGCCATCTACCGATGGGCCGTCACGCATGGGCGCATCGAGGTGAATCCCATGCTCGACCTGGTGCCGTCCGAAATCCTCAAGCCCCGCGAGGTGCGCCACCGGGCCGCGCTGGCTGACAAGGACTTGCCCGAGTTCTTGAAGAAGTTGGACGCCTACGATGGCGACCCCCACACCGTGCACGCTTTGCGCCTGCTGGTGTTGACGGGCACTCGGCCCGGTGAAGTGCGCGGCGCCCGCTGGGCAGAGTTCGACATGGATGCAGCGCTGTGGGTGATCCCCGCCGAGCGCATGAAGATGCGCGTTGAACACCGCGTGCCGCTGTCCCGCCAAGCCCTGGAGGTGCTGCGCAGCATGCAGGCCCTGAGCGGCACCCGCGAGCTGGTGTTTCCCAGCCCCTTCTATCCCAGCAAGCCCCTGAGCGAAAACACGTTCAATTCGGCCATGGCCCGCATGGGCTACAAGAACACGGCCACAGCCCACGGTTTCCGGGCGCTGTTCTCCACCGTGGCCAATGAATGCGGCTGGAACCCCGACGTTATCGAACGCCAGCTTGCCCACAAGGAGCGCAACCAGGTGCGGGCCGCCTATCACCGCAGCACCTACATGCAGGACCGTGAACGCCTTATGCAGTGGTGGGCGGACTACCTGGACGGCCGCAAGGCGGGCAACGTGGTGAAGATGCCCACGCGGGCCGCATGAGGCACACCGGCCCGGCGCGGCTTGCTGGAACCGAATCCATTCCAAATTGACGGAACCGAATCCATTCCACATGTGTGCGCCCTGCGAAGCCACCAGCACCAGACACAAGGGCCGTGAGGCCCTTTTTTCATGGGTGCGGCGGGTGCTTTTTGCATTTCCTTCACCACCATTCCCCGGAAAACCGTGGGAACAGTGGGAACAAACACAAGGAATCAAGGAATGGTGCGGGTTGCCGGATAGTCGGCAGTGGGAACAAAGTGGGAACAGACTGGGAACAGAGTGAGAACACTTCTACATAGTGAGAAAACTCATACATACAAACCCTTGTTTTCTCTGTTCTCCCCACCCTTCGCCGCCTGGCCGCCGCCCCTTCACACCCGGCCGTGCCGCTGCGCACCTGCATGCACATTTGTGGAAATGAGCGCGTGAGGGCCTTCCCCTGGAACCACCTCACGGGGCGGGCGAACGTGCACGCGTGTGCACTGGCATTTACTAGCCCATGACGTGGCAACTTTGTTTATTGAGAATCAATCCTGAGTATTGCCAAGTGCCCAGCCACGGGCGAGCCCCACGGAAAAAGCCGGGCCGAACGTTTGCGGTCGTGTTTTTGCGCAGTACGCGGTGGCTCTGTCGTACCGCTGTGGATAACTTTGCCCTGCAGGGTGCGCAAAAAATAATCAAAAGCACACCACCCGCAAACCCGCATGAATGCTGGGTTTCCCGATAATGTGCAAAAGTTATTCACAATGCACACTAGATACGACGGGCGTTATGTTAAATAGTGTGCTGTATTATATAATTTTGCACACTATCGGGATCAATGCCACAATCAAGTGCAACATGCAAAGGATGCACCCATGACCATTGATGAGTTTGACGCCGCCTTGTCCGCCCTGGGCTGGAAGGTAAGCGAGTTTTGCCGGGCCACCGGCCTGCACCGCAACACCCCCAGCCGCTGGCGCAATGAGGGCGTGGAGATACCCGCATGGGTGCCGCAGCACCTGGGGCTGTTGTTGGACTTGCAGCGCCTGCAGGCCGCCCACCAGGTGCCACCCAGCCCACGCGCGGGGGGCTGGTATCTGCAGGACCTGCAGCGCCTGCAGGCCGCGTATCTGGTGCCGCCTGTGGGTGATGAGTAAGCCCAAACGAGAGGTACAGATGAGCCCCGAATTTGAAAAGCGTTTGATTGCTCTCAGCAATACCAGCAAGGGATTGCAGTTCATCGCTGACATGCTGGCGCGTGGTGATTTTTCCGACCCAAAGGAGCGTTCGGAGGTGGCCCGATGGATAAAGCGAGAGGCAATGCGACGACACAAGGCCTACATGCGCACGCCGGAAGGCTCGGCCATACGGCAGGCAGATGCGGCAGCGCGTGCCGTGTGGGTATCGTGGCTGGCGCTGGCAGTGTCTACCCTTGCGCTGTGGAAGTCCTGGACGTGAGGCACCATGGCCGAGATATTGACCATCGAACAGGTTGCAGAGCTGCTCCAATGTGACCCGGATACTGCAGCCGTGCAATTCAACGCGGGGCAGCTTCCCGGTGTGAAGTTCGGCAGGCGCTGGGTGATCCCAGCACAAGCTTTTCACGAGCGCTTGCACGTCCTGGCGCTTGAGCAAGCCGCAGAGAGGCGCGCAGCTTTGAAGTGTGAGCGTGCCGCTGCAGTAGCACAAGGCGGTGCCTTGCTGGTGCAAGGCGCCCAGCCTGCAGCGCGTGGGCGAAAGAGGCGCCCCCTGCCGCAGTTGCCATCGTTGCCAAGTGGCGTGCATAATCACCGCAACCCCTGACCGGGGCCGGTGCGTAAGAACACCTTTTCAGTTAGCGGTGCGACCTCCCCGATAGTGAGGTTTTGTCACGTCTGCATTCAGCAAACACGGCCCTATGCCGCGTTGAAGGTTTCGGGCGGGATGGCCAGAGTGGTAACACCTGGCGCACGTCTAACTGCGTGTTCTTAACATCCCGCCCACCTGTTGCGCGTAAGAACGCAGCCGGTGGTTTCAGTCTCAGTTAGGAGCAAGAAGCCATGACCAACGTCATCACCCTGGTCGGCCACAGCGCTGCGCCCATCAGCCCCCAAGGCACCCGCCTTGGAGCCCCCACCGACCCCATCCAACTGCATGCCGACGCACACAACGCCCTGGCCATGGCGTTGCACTACCTGCGCCAGCCACAAGCGAACGTGCCAGGCGCGGCCCGCAAGGCAGTGCAGGCCTTGGCAGCACTGCGAAGCCTTGATGGCCTGTCTGCTGCGCTTGCCAAAAGTGGGGCCTGCTGATGAAAACCACAAAACCTACCGCCCAAGTTGCGACTACCCCGACAGCCGCGCTTTGCCGGGCAGACGCCGCAGCTTATGTTGCTCTGTCAGATACGACCTTTGAAAAATTAATTCGTGAAGGTCACGCACCAGCTCCGCGCCGCATCAGTTCCAAGCGTGTTGTCTGGCTGCGTAGGGAGTTGGATGAGTGGTTGGAGTCATTGCCTGTTTCAGACCTGCCACCCCCGGCAAACACTGGCACCAGGAACCCGGAAAAGTCTAGTGCACACGTGTACACCGACGCGGATCGTAAAGGCGGTGCGGCATGAACGACATTGCCTTCACCAGCCGCACGGGCGCCACTGCTGGCCATGTGCGTGAATCGTCTGCCGCCCTGTCAGGGGGGCAGTTTGTGACCGTGTACGCCAGCCAGGCTATCGACCGCGTAGAGCTGGGCCTTTTGGGCGACATGGCGCATTGCTGGATGGTGTTTACCGCCGCACAAGCGCGCAGCGTGGCCGCTGAGCTGCCGGCCTGCGCCGCTGCCCGCGAAGCAAAAGAAGGGGGTGCGGTATGAGCACTAGACAACAAGCCACCGTTTTAGAAGTAATCGCCGCGCGCATGTCCACGCTAAACGACCTGCTGATGATGGCGCAGTGCCAGACAGATGATTATGAAAAGGCCGTGCTTGTCGACGCCGCGCAAAGCATGGCTGTGTGTGTCTGTGCCATGGCTGACGATGCCACTGGCGGGGGCGTGCGCGGTGATATGAAACTCTGGCTGTATGGCCCATCATTCAGGGCTGACGTAAACGGCCCTGTCGAAGCAACACAAGGGGGTGCCGCATGAGTGCGTCTGAACCTGTAATCGGGGCCTTCGGCTTTCTGGCCAGCAATTGGGCTGAGTTCAACAACACCCCCGCCATCATCGTCAACCCTTCTGCAGCGCCCGCTGATCTGCTGGCCTGGTGCTGGGGCGAAGTGCAAAGCCTGCAAAGCGCTGCAGAGGAAATATCCGGGCTAAGGGATGGATGCAGTGCAGAGGCATTCAATGCCGTCTTCGTGCATCGCCTTGAGCCGCTGGCGCGGGTTATGGAGGCTGCCATGAATGCGCTGGCGCAGCAGGCGAACAGGATCGGAGGGGACTGACATGGCGGACAGCACCAGCAAGCCACCTAAAATTGATCCTTTGGAGGGGTGGGAGCCCAATTGCAGGTACGGGCTGCAGCGAGCAAATGAAACGAATGCCGGGCGGCTGGTGCGCCTTGAAACTGTGGCTACCTGGCTGGCGCAGGAGTTGCCCCGTGATCGTGTTGTGCAAGAGCTTTTCGGCAGGTTGATAACCGAGGGAGAGGCGGAATGCCTCTATGTCCTGAGCGCTCGCACGTTCGCAGTGCCGCTTACCGTGAGTGGCAGGGCAAACGTAAAGGCCGCAGGCTTTTGGCAGCACCTGGACTTTGTGGATTCCAACACGCTTGCAGAGTTTGTTGTTCGTGAGATTGGCAACGCATGGGACGACTGTTGGCCTGGCCTGGCTGACCTCAATACCGACCAAGATTGGTACATGCAACGGGTGATCGCGGCCAATCGTGAGCGCAACCGGTTTGTGAAACTGATGCCACCTGGCGACGTACCAAAGCCCAGGCCCGCATCGTTTGATATTGAAGATCGCCAAACGCAGTTGGAGCGCCTTCGCAAATTAGCGCTGCCAATCGAAAAGGCTTATGCGCTGTGGGGCTGGGGCTCTGTGGCTGCGCCTGCTGCAGTGGTGCTGCAATTGGTGCCCGAGCCCATTGCAAAAACTGCAATCAATGCGGTGCCTCCGAAGCCAAAAACCATGAAAGACATGCACCCAGAGTTGACCGGGCAAGTCTTGGAAGAGATGCGGAAAAAGCATGAGCGGACGCACGCTCCCACTCAAACGCTGGCTGCTGAAACAGGGTTGTCTGACCGCGAAATCAGACGCCGTATAAAAGCCTGGTCGGACAGCAAAAGTAATCCTATTGGTGCCAATGCCTTCACGGTTAAACCAACGGGAACAGGTGGGCAACGCAATAAGCGCTAGCCCACTTTGCCGGGCATTTGCCGGGCAACACCAGCATTCATGCGGGTTTCCCGCCCGGCAAGCAAGCGATTTTGCCCGGCAAGTTTTGCCGACTTCCAATCCATACACACCCGCCGTGCCGTCCTGGCCATGCGGGGACTTCAATGGAAGAAAGCCACCGCAATGCAAGTAGTTCACCAGTCCCGCCCTGTCGTTCCACGCGACCGACTGATACGCCGCCCAGATGTGGAAAACATCACCGGATGCCAAAAATCAACCATCTACCAAATGATTGCAGACGGCAGTTTCCCCAAGCCTATCCGCCTGTCTGCGCGCCATGTGGCGTGGTCAGAAACGGCCGTATTGCAGTGGGTGCAAGACCGTATTGCAGCCGCAAGCGCCACGGTTGCAGAGGTGCAGCAATGAGCGCCCGCACCCTGGAGGGCCGCGCCATGGATGCGGCGAACGCCTCACTATGCGCCAGCGTGGAAATGGCGATGTTGGAGCACCTTCGCAATGCGCCTGACTTTCAAACCGGCCGCATTCATGAAAACGCACTCCTCAAGGCCGCCTACATCCAATCGGCCGCAGTTATCCATGCGGCGGGACTGCAAGCCATTGCCCGCGTAGAGGCCGCGCAAATCACGGCGGCCGCGATGGATCGCCGCACTGCTGCCACTCAGCGACGGATCTACACACGATCTGAATAACGTCAATGACAACCCACATCACCCCCGACCTGATCCGCGCAGCCCTGGCGCACATCCCCGCCAGCCTGGCCCGTGAGGACTGGGCGCGGGTGGGCATGGCCATCAAAAGCGAGTTTCCAGACGCCACCGGCCAAGACCTTTTCGAGGCATGGAGCGCCACCGCAGAGCCCCACGATCCACGCGCCACGCGCAGCACCTGGCGCAGCATCAAGGCAGGCGGCGGGGTGGGCATTGGCACCCTGTTGCACCTGGCCAAAGAGCACGGCTTTGTGTTGCCCAAGGCCAGCGAAGCCCCGGCCGCACCGAGCCCCGAGGTACTGGCGCAGCGTGAACGCGAAAGGGCAGAGCGCCAGCAAGCCGAACAGGCCCGCCAGCAGGCCGCCCACGCGGCTGCAGCGCTTGACGCGGTGGTGCAGTGGGATGCAGCCAGCGACACGGGCGCAAGCCCCTACCTGGCCCGCAAGGGTGTGCAGGCCCATGGCGTGCGCTTTGCGCCAGATGGCTGCGTGCTGGTGCCCTTGCGCGATGCGGCTGGGGCTCTGTGGAACCTGCAGCGCATTGCCCCCGAGCGCCCCTCAGAGGGCACCGACAAGCTGTTTTTGAAAGGCGGGCGCAAGTCGGGGCTGTGGCACTGGTGCGGTGATCCGGCCGGGGCTCAGGTGCTGTTGATTGCCGAGGGCTACGCCACGGCCGCCAGCGTGCACCAGGCCACCGGCCGCCCCGTGGCCGTGGCCTTTGATGCGGGCAACCTGGCACACGTTGCCAAGGCCCTACGCCAGCAAGATCGCGCTGCGTTGCTGGTGCTGTGTGGCGATGATGACCGCACCACCGAAGCCCGTACCGGCACCAACACCGGCCGCGTGAAGGCTGAAGCCGCAGCCCGTGGCGTGCGTGGCCTGGCTGTGTTCCCCGAGGGCCTGCCCGATGGTGGCAGCGACTTCAACGACATGCACCAGGCGCAGGGGCTGCAGGCCGTGGGCGCCTGCGTAGATGCCGCCATTGCAGCCCACCAGGCACAGCAGGCAGAGCGCACCCAGCAAGCCACGCAAAGCCCCAAGGCAGGCAACCCCACCACCCGCACGCGCAGCGAGCCCCACGGGGCCGATGGTGGGCACGGTGGGGGCCATGAGCCCCACGACGATGCCCGGCCCTTCGACCCGTTCACCGTGAGCGATGCGGGCGTGTTTCATTCGGGCGTGGACAAGGACGGGCAACCCAAGGCCCCGCAGTGGGTGTGCAGCCGCCTGGATGTGGAGGCCCTGACACGCGACCAGGACGGCGCAGGCTGGGGCTACCTGCTGACCTTTGCCGACCCGCTGGGCAAGCCCAAGCAATGGGCCATGCCCGCCCGCATGCTGTCTGGCGATGGGGGCGAATACCGCGCCGCGCTGCTGAACATGGGGCTTCGCATTGCCCCATCGCCTGCAGCCCGCAACCTGTTGACGCAGTACATCCAGACCCGCCAGCCGGGCGAGTTTGCAAGCTGCACCGACCGCATCGGCTGGCATGGCCGCGCCTTTGTGCTGCCCCATGAAACCATCGGGGATGATGCCGAGCGCATCGTTTTCCAGTCTGAAAGCCAGATGGAAAACACCTTTCGCGTGAAGCACGATGCGGCCGCCTGGCGTGATCGCATTGGGGCTCTGTGCGTGGGTAATTCCCGTCTTGTGTTTGCGGTGGCCTGTGCCTTTGCCGGGCCGCTGCTGCGCCCTGCAGGCATGGAGAGCGGGGGCTTTCACATCCGAGGCGACAGCAGCAGCGGCAAGACCACGGCCCTGCGCCTGGCCGCCAGCGTGTACGGTGGCCCCAGCTATATGCAGCGCTGGCGCACCACCGATAACGCGCTTGAAGCCATTGCCGCGCAGCACTGTGACTCACTCTGATCCTGGATGAACTGGCGCAGGTAGAAGGCAAGGTAGCCGGGGAGTGCGCCTACATGCTGGCCAATGAGCAGAGCAAGTCACGCGCCACCCGCAACGGTGCACCACGCGCCCGCCTGTCCTGGCGCCTGCTTTTCCTCAGCGCTGGTGAGCTGGGGCTTGCCGACCACATGGCCGAAGGCATGAAGCGCACCCGCACCGGGCAAGAGGTGCGCATGGCAGACATTCCGGCCGATGCAGGCGCGGGGCTGGGTGCCTTCGAGAGCATCCACGACTTTGCAGGTCCGGCCGCATTTGCCAGCCACCTGACCAACCAGGCGCAGCTTTTCCACGGGGCACCGGGCCGGGCGTTTGTTGAATGGGCCTGTGCCAATGCTGAGGGCCTGGGCAAGCGCCTGCGCACGGGTGTGCAAGCCCTGGCCCGTGCGTGGATACCGCAAGGTGCATCCGGCCAGGTGGAGCGCGTGGGCGCCCGCTTTGCGCTGGTGGGTGTGGCGGGCGAGCTGGCCACCGAGGCGGGGTTGACGGGCTGGCCAGCGGGCGAGAGCGAACGCGGTGCACGCGCCTGCTTTAACGCCTGGCTGTCTGCCCGTGGTGGGGCTGGCAATGGTGAGGTGGTGGCCATGCTGCGAGCTGTGCGCCGGTTCCTTGAAACACATGGCGAAGGCCGCTTTACCTGGTGGCACCGTGCGTCTGATGACCACAACGCCAAGACGCTGCAGCGTGCGGGGTTCCGGCGCATGGTTGACCAGGACGGCAAGCCCATCAAGAACGATGCCGAACACCAGCGGGAGTATGGGGAGCGCATGGCCCCGGCTGATGGCGAGGCGGTCAGTGTCGAATACTTCTTGCTGCCCGAGGTGTTCCGGGCTGAGGTGTGCCAGGGCTTCGACTACCAGGCGGTGGCCCGTGTCCTGTTGGAGCATGGGGCTCTGATGCCCGGGGCGGGCCGGGCGTTTGACTGCAAGCAGCGCTTGCCCGGCTTGGGCGTGTCCAACTGCTACCGCATCGCCCCGTCACTATTCGCCCTGGACGTGTAGGGCGTCCACCACCTGGCCAGGCCCGTGCATGCGTGTGCACGGGCCTTTGTGCGTGTACGCCAGGCACTGGCCAGCGGGCCGCCCGTGTGGGGGCGGGGAATGAATCCCCTCCGCGCTGCAAATTGCAAATATGCACCAAAAGGTGCATTGGCACTTGTGCGGTGTTGAACGTTCGGGGCTCCTGTTTTTGGCCTGATCGTGGGTTTTGATGCCCGGAAATGTGCGGAAACAGGCTATTTCCCCGGATTTTGTTCCCACTGTTCCCACTGCGCTAAAAGGAGTGGGAACGCGGCAAGCCCCTGTTTATGCGGTGTTCCCACTGTTTCCACGCAAAAACACAAGGGGGCGAAGGAATGGGGCCAAACGTGCAAAGCCTGATGCACATTTGCGGGCGTTGTCTGGTGGTGCCTGGGGCTCTGAGGCGATAGGGTAGGGGGCTCCGAAAGTCTGAGGCGCACCCACTGGAAACCGACCGGTTCCTCAAATTTTTGTGCGCGCAGGTTTCGGGGGGTGGGGGTATCTGCTGGCGGCTTGGCCGGGGTGGCGTGTGGAGCCCCCGCCACGCTTGGCGACAATTTGGCATTTTTGGGCGTTCGTGTGCCCCTTGGCTGGGGCCATGTACCCCCACTTTTTGAAAATGCACCCCCAAATGTACCCCCGCATACCCCCGGATTCATGCACACTTATGCGGACGCATGCGCACTAGTCAAAGCCCATTTCCATAGGGAAAAAGAAAAAAGCCGGAAGCTTGTGGAAGCTGTCGGCCTTTGATTTGGTCCCCTCGACAGGAATCGAACCTGTATCTAGCGCTTAGGAGGCACTCGTTCTATCCATTGAACTACGAGGAGCACGCAGGCGCGGATTGTACGCGCTCCGGTGCTTCTGTATTGATAGCTGTCAGTGCTTTCTGCAGGAGCGCCAAGGCCGTATTTGACTTGTCAAGGTGCGCCCGGATCAGTCGTAACGCACGGTGTAGATGATGTCCACCGCGCTTTTTTCGCCCGTCTGGCCGCGCAGGGTGAGGCGGCGCGAGAGGTCGTAGAAGATGTACAGCGTGCCCAGCGTGCCCGACAGGCTGCGCTCGTAGGTCACGTACATGTCCTTGGACAGGCGCTTGCCGAAGGTCAGCGCGGCGCTGGCGGCGTCTTCGCCGGCGCCGGGGCCCTTGAAGCCGATCTCGTCCAGCCCCAGGCGGCTGGCCACCTGGGCGGTGGGGTTGCCGCTACCTCCACCGCGGCCCAGCAGGGCGAGGGCCGCCTGCTGCAGCACGGCGGCCTCGGCACCGCCGTTGGCCGCGTCGCGGCCCAGCACCACCCAGGAGAGTTTTTCGGCGTCGGGCAGTTCGGGGTCGGAATACAGCCGCACGCGCGGCGCCAGGGCCGTGCCGGTGACCTGCACCCCGGCGCGCACGCTGATGTTCGGGCGCAGCGCCAGGATGTCGAGCGCGGGGTTGTTGTAGGGGCCGTTGAAGCGGATCAGGCCCGTTTCTACGTCCAGCATCTGGCCCCAGGCGCGGTAGCGGCCTGCGTCGGTGCGCACCTCGCCGGTCACGCGGGGCGGGGCGCCGGGCACGGTGCTGCCGCGTATGTCCAGTTCGCCGTTGAGGCGGGTCGTGATGCCCTGGCCCTGCAGTGCGAAGTCGCGGCCCAGGTTGAGGGTGATGGCCACGGCGGGCGGGCGGGTGGTTTCGGCCTGCACCGCTTTCTGGTGGGCGCGGCCGGCCGCCTGGGCCTTGGCCTGGTCTTCGCGGTCTTTGGCGGCTGAGCGCACCACCACGTCCGAGCCCAGGCGGGGCGCCGATTCGTCGGGCAGGATGATGGTGGCGCGGTCGGTGGTGAGCTTGCCGCGCAGGCTGAACTGGCCTTGCTGCAACTGCGCCTGCACCTGGCCCGACACGCTGACCTGGCGGTCGGCGCGCACCAGCACCTGCAGCGCGCGGGCCTCGGCGGTGATGTCCATGGCCATGCCCGACAGGCCTGCCCCGGGCTCGCCCCAGGTGAGGCGGCCCGAGCCGGTGAGGGTGCCGCCGTCTTGCGGAGCGGGCGTGCGGTTGCCGCTGAAGCCCGCAATGCGCGCGTTGCTGCCGCGCCCGCCCTGCAGGCGCAATTCGGTCAACTCCAGCTGGTTGCCCCGCAGCGTGGCGCGCAGCTGGCCGTTTTGCAGGTCCACCCCATCGACGACGGAGCGCACGGCCAGGCCATCGGCGCCCAGCGTGCCAGCCCAGCGGGGGGCATTGCGCGTGCCCGACAGGGTGGCGTTGGCATCGAGGGTGCCGCGCACACGCCAGCCCGGTGGGGCCAGGGCCGACCACACGCCCACATCGGGCAGGCGGGCGCGCACGCTGGCGGCCAGCGGTGCGTCGGGCGCCCAGGTGGCATCTGCCAGTGACTCGCCCAGGGTGAGGCGGGTGCTGGCGCTGGCGTCGATCTCGCCGGCGCGCTCGCTGGCCCAGAGCAGGCGTGCGCGCAGGGCCTGGTCCTCGGCCTCCAGCGTCAGCTCGGCCTGGCGTACACCAGCGCGGCTGCCGCGCGGGGGGGCGGTGATGGCGGTGGGGCTGCCCGCGCCGGTGCCCTGGCCGCTGCTTTGCAGCACCGTGACGGGGGTGGCTTCGCCCGTGAGGATGTGCAGGTCGCCGCTGCTGCGCCGCAGGCTGGCCTGGGCGCGCAGGGTGGTGCCGGCATCCAGGTTCCACTGGCCTTCCAGCAGCATGTCGCCGCCCAGGCCCAGGCGGGCCAGCAGCGGCTGGACCGGTTGGCCGGCCACCGCCGGTGCGTCCTCCAACCCCAAGGCATCCAGCCAGGCAAAAGGCAGGCCCTGCAGGCGGCCCTGGCTTTGCAGGCGCAATGCCGTGCCGGGTCCCGATTGGTAGCGCAAAGGTTGCCATTGCAGCGCCACGCTGCCGGGCAGCGGGCCGGTGAGGCGGGCCTGACCGGCCGCCGCCTGCAGCACCACCCCGCCGGGTGCACTGGTGGCAGGGTCGACCTGCGCCGAAATGGCCAGAGGCTCGGCAAGCACCAGGGTCCAGGGGCCGGGGCGTTGGGTGTCTTGCAACTGCAGCCGCAGCGCGTTCACCTGCGCCTTCCACAGCGCAGCGGAGGCCAGTCCGCCCGCCACGCGGGTGTGCAGCGTCGTCTGCAGCGGGCCCGTGCGCAGTGTGCCGTCCAGTGCCAGCGTGGCCTGCACCAGCGAGCCCGACAGCTGCGCCTGCAGCGCTTGCATCTGCACGGAGGTGGGCACTGCGGTGGTGCCGCTGCCCGGCGGCAGGGTCAGGTCGAATTGCGGGGCCGACAGCGTGGCCTGCAGCGTGAACGGGGCCTTGTCCGCAGGCGGCGCCTTGCCCTCCCGGACTGCCTGCAGTTGCTCTGCCAGACTTTGCCAGCCGCCCGTCCAGCGGCCGGCCAGTTGTGCCTGGCCTTTGAGCGCAACGCCTTGCAGGAAGGCGGCCAGGCCCGGCAGCTGGGCCAGCCAGCGCTGGGTGCGGTCGGCGTCGGTCCATTGCAGCTGCAGCGCGCCGGCGCCGCTGCGGGGCGCGAGAGCCCCTTGGGCCTGGGCGCTGGCGCCGGGCACCGTGAGCTGCAGTTGCCCTTGCACAGCAATGGCGTCCAGCGCCACCTGCAGCCCGGTGGCTTGCAGCCGCGCCTGCATGGCATCGACCAGCAGGCGATCCAGCCGCACGGTTCCGCCGCCTTCCTGTGCCTGCCATTGCCCCCTGGCCTGCAGGGTGTTGATGCGCAGCGCGGGGCCACGCGGCGCGCGGGCCTGGCCGGCCCCGATGTCGGCCGTGAAGGCCACGCTGCCGTTGCCCTGGGTTTGTGCCACCACGCTGCCGGACACGGGCGCGGCGGCCAGTGCCGAGTGCAGTGCCTCGGGGGGCAGTTGGCGCAGCCGGGCTTGAGCGTCGATGGCGCCGGTGGCGGGCGTGTAGTGGCCCTGCAGCGTGGCCGTGCCCTGGCCCACGCTGGCCGTGGCACCGGGAACACTCCAGCGCGTGCCATCCCAGGTGGCGCTGGCCGCGAGGGCGGTGAGCGGCAGGCGCGCCTGGTCCCACGGGCCTGCCAGTGCATTCTGGATCTGCGCCTGCACGGCCCAGCCCGACGCCGCCGGCGCCACCGTGGGGCCGGCCTGCAGCGTGCCGTGCAGCAGCGTGGCGGGGGCCTGGGGCCACAGCGTGGCCAGGTTGACGGCGCGCAGCGTGGCGCGCGCCTGCTGCACGGGCTGGGGCGCCCACGGGGCCAGGGTGGCCTGCAGATCGGCCTGCATGGCTTCGGTGGGCTGTGGCGTCTGTGCCGTCTGCGCGACAGGGCGCAAACGCGCCTCCAGTTGCAGTTGCGCCGCCGCGCCGGACAGCGTGCCCTGGAGCGTGGCGTGGGCCTGTACCTGCACACGGGTGCCGCTGCCGGGTACGGCTTGGTGCACGTTGCCGTCCACCGTGGCGTCGAGCGCCATGGGGGCCTGGGCGTCCAGGGTGGCGCGGGCGGTGTAGCGGCCCTGGGCCAGCGCCACATCGCCTATCACCAGATGGTGCTGGCGCCCGTCAAAGCGGTAGTCGCCCACCAGCCCCGCTGCTTCGACGGCCGGTATGCCAGCCCACTGCAGGCGGTCGATGCGAAAGGGCAGGCCGATCTGCAGCGGCAGCACCAGGGTGTCGAGCGGGGGCGGGGGTTCGGTGCCGGGCGGGCCCAGCGGGGTGATCGCCAGGTGGGCGGCGTGCACCTCGCCCAGTTCCAGGCGGCGCTGCAGCAAGGGCGCCAGCTGCCAGCCCACGCGGGCATCGCTGACTTCCACGCGCAGCGTGGGGCTGCTCCAGCGCAGCCAGCCAATGCGGCCACCGCTGCGCAGCGAGCCGCTCACCTCGCGGCTGTCCAGCGTCTGGTCGGCGGGCAGGTACAGGGCTGCGCGTGCCAGCAGGGTCGCCAGAGAACTGTCGCGGCCCGACCACCACCAGGCCAGCGTGCCGGCCGCCAGCACCAGGGCGCACAGGCACACCAGCAGCCAGCCCGTGAAGCGCAGTGCCTGGTGCGCCCGCAGGCCACGCACGGGCGCAGTGGAGGGCGGGGCGCCGCCCGCCGAAAAATCCGCTGGAGGTGGGCGCCGGGCTGGTGGCTTGTGGCGCATCAGAAGCTGAACCCCAGACGCAGATGCAGCCGCAGCTGTTTTGCCTGCACGCCATAGGCCAGGTCGGCCTGCAGCGGACCCACCGGGCTGCGCCAGCGCACACCGGCACCCACGCCGACGCGCGGGTCCATGTCGCCCACGCGGTCGGCCACGGCGCCGGCATCGACGAACAGCGCGCTCTCCCAGTCGGTCATGGCGCCGTTGTAGACGATGGGGCGTTGCCATTCGGCGCTGGCCAGGGCCAGGTAGCGGCCGCCAAAGAGCTGGTTGTTTTCGGTACGGGCGCCGATCGCGCGGTAGCCGTAGCCGCGCACGGTGGTGTCACCGCCGGTCAGGAAAAGCTGGGTCACCGGGATCTGCGCGGCCTGGCGTGCCAGCACGGCGCCGGCTTCGGCCCGCAGGGCGATGCGGGCATTGCGTGCGCCGCCGGTTTCGGCCTGCACGCGGCCCGCCGCAAGGAACGCTTGCCAGCGCAGCAGCGTGCGCACAAACGGGTCGCGCTCGGGGGTGAACGTGGTGCCCGCCCCCAATTCCATCGCCAGCCCGTGCCCGCGCGTGGGCGCCACGGTGCTGTTGAAATAGCGGCCCGTCCAGCCGTAGTTCAGGGTCAGCGCCGTGGCCGAGGACGGAGCGTTCAGGCCCTGGCTGTTGGCGTAGTCGTACTGCAGAAAATAGTTGCGATCGATGCGCGTGCTGCTTTTGCTGCGGCCCGTGCGCAGGCGCGCGCTGTTGACCTCGTAGTCGCCCGTGGTTTCGCGCTGCCCCTGGGCCGAGGCAAACCAGCGCCAGCCGTTCTCGTCGGGCAGGTCGGTCCACTCGGTGCCCGCCAGCTTGGTCTCGCGGTCCAGCGACAGCTTGCTGACCGCGCGCCAGCCGATGCCGGGCAACCGGTTGTGGATGTGGTCCATCGAAAGGCGCGGGCCGCTGTCGGTGGACAGGCCGGCGCCAAACACCAGCTTTTGCAGCCGCGCCTCGCGCACCTGCGCCACCACGGGGGCGGCTTGCGGGGCGGTGCCTTCGGTGTCGAGGGTGAGGAACACGGCGTCGTAATAACCGCTGCTGGCCAGGCGCAACTGCGTGTCCATCAGCGTGGCCTCGTCATAGAAGGCGCCGGTGGGCAGGCGGGCCAGGCGCCGTGCGCCATCGGGGTCGTAGCGTTCGCTGCCCTCAACCACCAGGGGGCCGAAGCGGTAGGCCGGGCCGGTGTCGTAGGTCACGCTCAGCGCCGCCTGGTGGGTGTCGGCATCCACCTCGGCCCGGCTTTGCGCGATGCGGGCCGTGGGGTAGCGCCGCACCTGCAGCTGGCGCAGGCCGTCGGTCTTGGCGCTGTCCCAGGCCGACTGGGTGAAGGGCTCGCCGGGCTGGAGCGACCAGTTGCGCTGCAACCTCTCTTGCCGGCGTGCGCGGTTGTCGGTGTCTTCGTCGGTGCGCTCGGCCACGGTGATGCGGGTGCTGGCAATGCGAGTCTGCGGGCCGGGCTCTACCGTCACCGCCACGGCGCGCAAGGCGGCGCTGCTGGCCGGGGTGTCGGTCATCACCACCGTGATGGTGGGCGCAAAGTAGCCCAGCGTGCCCAGCAGTTGGCGCGCGTTGGCGTCGGCGGCGGCCAGCAGGCGCTGCAGCTCGCCGTCCTGCAGGTCGGTAAGGTTGCGAAAACGCTGCAGCTCCAGATGGCGCTCCAGGGTCTCGCGCACGCCATCGGGTGCGTTCACTTCGAGCGTGAAGGCAGACAAGGCGGAGCTGTCAGTGACCGGAATGGCGGCAGCATCTGCGGCGGCATCTGGTTCGCCCCGGGGCAAGAGGCTGCAGCCTTGCAGGCACACCACGCAGAAAAACAGCAACGCCGGCCATCGGGCCGGCGTCGGAGGCGCAATGGGCATGTGCTTATTTTGACAGCAGCCGCATGGTTTCTTCTAGCCCCTTGAGTGACAAAGGGTACATGCGGTTGCCGATGAGCTGCTGGATGATGCTGATGCTCTGGCGGTACTGCCACACACCCTGGGGCTCGGGGTTGATCCAGGCGAATTTGGGGAAGGCGTGCGTCAGGCGCTGGATCCACTCGGCGCCGGCTTCCTCGTTGTTGTATTCCACACTGCCGCCGGGCTGCAAAATTTCATACGGGCTCATGGTCGCGTCGCCCACGAAGATCAGCTTGTAGTCCTTGTTGTACTTGCGGATGATGTCCCAGGTCGGGAATTTTTCGGCAAACCTGCGGCGGTTGTTCTTCCACATGAAGTCGTACACGCAGTTGTGGAAGTAATAGAACTCCAGGTGCTTGAACTCGGTCTTCACGGCACTGAACAGTTCTTCCACGCGCTGGATGTGTTCGTCCATGGTGCCGCCCACGTCCATCAGCAGCAGCACCTTCACGTTGTTGTGGCGCTCGGGCACCATCTTGATGTCCAGGTAGCCGGCGTTGGCCGCCGTGCTGCGGATGGTGTCGGGCAGGTCCAGCTCCAGCTCATGCCCCTCGCGCGCGAACTTGCGCAGGCGGCGCAGCGCCACCTTGATGTTGCGCGTGCCCAGCTCCTGCTGGTCGTCGTAGTCCTTGTAGGCGCGCTGCTCCCACACTTTGACGGCGCTCTTGTTCTTGCCCGCGCCGCCAATCCGGATGCCCTGGGGGTTGTAGCCGCCGTGGCCAAACGGCGAAGTGCCGCCCGTGCCGATCCACTTGCTGCCGCCCTCGTGGCGCTCTTTCTGTTCTTCGAGGCGCTTCTTGAGCGTCTCCATGAGTTCGTCCCAGCCCATCTTTTCGATGGCGGCCTTCTGCTCGGGCGTGAGCTCGTTCTCCAGGATCTTGCGCAGCCAGTCGGCGGGGATCTCCTTGGTGAAGTCGGCCACCATCTCCACGCCCTTGAAGTAGGCACTGAAAGCACGGTCGAACTTGTCGTAGTGCTTTTCGTCCTTGACCAGCACGGTGCGGCCCAGGTGGTAGAAGTCGTCCAGGCTCCAGCCGTCCACCGACTTGGGGCCCACCACGCCGGCCTGCAGGGCTTCGAGCAGGGTGAGGTATTCCTTGACGGATACCGGTAACTTGGCGGCGCGCAGGGTGTAGAAGAAGTCAATCAGCATGGGGACAGCCTTTTCTGCCCATTATGTGTCCGACTGGAACAAAGCGCCTGTCGTGTACCGGACGCATGAAAGCCCGGTTGTGACCCCCGGAAGATCACCAACAGATTTTATTCAGCGGCGCTTTTGCTGCGCAAGAAAATGGCTGCGCGCAGGCCGCGCAGAAACGTTTTCACCGGCTGGGCCTGGTCGGCTTCCAGCCAGGCGGTGGCGGTGCCTGGGAGAATCTTTGTCGTGCCATTGGTTTCGCAATCCGTCCACTTGGTGACCAGTTCTTCGTTGGTGAAGGGGTCTTGCAGGGAGCCGGGCGCCCAGTCCACCAGGATCGATTCTTCCCAGCTGGCTGTTGTGACTGTCACCTGCACCGGCGCGCTCTCCAGCGGCTCATGCGGGCCGGGGCGCTCGCTCACGCGCACCCGGTCCATCTGCGGGCGCAGTGCAGCACGGGTTGCGGCGGCATCGCTGAAGCTGGCCAGGCCCACGGTGCCGTCCACCCATGCGGCGGCGGCGCAGTAGGGCGCGCTGAACTTCGCCTGCAGGCCGGTACTTGGTCGAGGGTGCTTGAGTGGCGCGGTGCCACCGTGGGGGAACAGCACGTCGATGGTCACGGGCGCGTCGCCCGCTTGCGGCGGGCGGTGTTCGCGCAGGCGCTGGATGCCCGCGATCATGCGGTGCGTCAGGTAGCAGCTTGGGTAGCGCTTGATTTCGAACCCCGGCGCCAGCACGGCCCAGGGCGTGTTTGCATCCCAGCGCGGCAGTTCGAGCTGCGCCCCGCCGGAGAAAGCGTGGGCGAAACCGGCGAGGGCGTCGTCACTTGCGGTGGCCCCTGCTTGCGCCAATGCCACTGCGCGGATGGCGGCGCTGGCCGCGAAGCCCACGTGCAGCGGCTTGGTATCGGTGCCGAAGTTGGCGCGAAGGCCGCTGGCTGAACTGGCTGCGATCGACAGCGTCGTGCGCAGTTGCGCCGCAGGCAATTGCAGCAGGTGGGCACATGCGGCGGCTGCGCCGACGACACCCAGCGTTCCGGTGGCGTGAAATCCCAGCGCATAGTGGCCAAAACCCAGCCATGCGCCAAGCCGCAACATGACCTCGGTGCCCACCAGATGGGCCGCGAGCAGGTCGGAAAGCTCCACCTCGCTGTTCGTTTGGTCGATTACCGCCAACAGCGCCGACACCACGGGCGCGCTAGGGTGGCAGGTGGCCAGCATGCAGACATCGTCATAGTCCAGCGCATGCGACGCCGTACCGAGCACAAGGGCCATGTGTTCTGCGCCCGCCGTGTCAGCCGCGCGCGCTGCTGCAAGCGTCGCTGGCTCGCGGGCGCCACCCACCATGCAGGCCAGGGTATCTAGCCAGGCGCGGCGCGCGTGCTCCAGCGCTGCGGGTTCGATGGTCGGGGCACGGCGCGCGTAGAGCGCTTCCACCAGGCCCCAGAAGTCAGGGTTTACCTTTGCGTCCATTGTGGCTCCCGTTTTTCGTTGAAGGCGCTGATGCCTTCGAGCCGGTCCGGCGAGCGCACCAGCAGGTTGTGAAATGCCAGGTCCAGCGCGTAGCCGCTGCGGAAGTCGCAGTCCGCACCCTGCTGCAGCGCGATCTTGGCAGTGCGAACGGCCATGGGGGCGGCGCGGGTGATCTCACGCGCCAGTTCCAGCGCGCGCGGCAGGTGCCCGCCCGTGGCGACGCACTCGTTGAGGATGCCCCATTCCTGCGCCTGTCGCGCCTGGATGCGTGCGCCGGAAAACAGCATCTGCTTGGTCTTGCGCACGCCGATGGCGCGCGCAAGGTTCTGCAGGCCGCCACCGCCGGGCAGGAAGCCGCGCTTGACCTCGGGCAGTGCGATATCACAGCTGTCATCGCCGATGATGAAGTCGCACATCAGCGCGAGCTCGATCCCGCCGCCATGCGCAATGCCGTGCATGGCGGCAATGATCGGGCGCGGGAAGTCGCGGATTTGCAGCAGCACGTCTTCAATGAGCTGGTGCTGAGCGGCCCAGTCTGCGTCGCTCATGTGGTTGCGCTCCTTGAGGTCGCCCCCGGCGGAAAACGCACGCGGTCCGGCGCCCTGGATCACGAGGCAAGACAGCGTGGTGTCGTAGGCCAGCTCGCGCAACAGCGTCCACAGCTCGCGCCACATGGCGGTGTTGAAGGCGTTGAGCACTTCCGGTCGGTTGAGGGTCAGCACCGAGACACCGGGACTGACGTTTTTTTCGAACAGCAGGGTTTCCATGGCGGGTTGCTCCAGGAAGGTTTAGTACGACCGCGGCATGTCCAGCAGGTGCTGGGCGACATAGGCCAGAACGAGGTTGTTGGAGATGGGCGCGGTGCGGAACAAACGGGTTTCCTTCCATTTGCGTTCGATGTCGTATTCGGTGGCTACGCCGTAGCCGCCGTAAGTGGTCATGGCGGCCTCGGCTGCTTCCCACGAGGCCTCTGAGCACAGGTACTTGGCCATGTTGGCTTCACCGCCGCAGGGCAGGCCCTGGTCGAACAGTGACGCCGCTTGGTTGCGCATGAGTTCGGCGGCACTCAGGTTCATATGTGCTTTGGCAATCGGAAACGCCACCCCCTGGTTGGCGCCGATGGGTTTGTCGAACACCACGCGGCTGGTGGCATAGGTGCGAGCGCGATCAATTAACCATTTGCCGTCGCCGATGCATTCACTGGACACGAGCAGCCGCTCGGCGTTCAGCGAAGACAGAAGGTAGCGAAAACCCTGGCCCTCCTCGCCCACGCGCCATTCGTCGGCTACCTCCAGGTTGTCGATAAATACCTCGTTGGTGTGGTGGTTGAGCATGGTGTCTATGGTGCGCGGCTGCAGGGTCTTGCCCGCCTTGGCGATGTCCACCAGGAAAAGACTCAGCCCGTCGGTCTTGCGCGAGACCTCCTCATAGGGCGTGGTCCGGGCCAGCAGCAGGTACATGTCGGACTGGCGAAAGCGCGAGGTCCAGATCTTCTGGCCGTTGATGACGTAACCGCCATTCACCTTTTTGGCGAAGGTTTTGATGCGCAGTGTGTTGGATCCAGCGTCCGGCTCGGTCACGCCGAAGGCCTGTAGGCGCAGATCGCCCGTGGCGATGCGCGGCAGGATGGCCTGCTTTTGCGCATCGCTGCCGTGCTGCAGCACGCTGGCCATGGTGTACATCTGGGCGTGGCAGGTGGCTCCGTTGCCGCCTTGGCGGTTGATCTCTTCCAGGACCACGCAGGCATCCAGCAGGCCCAGGCCGGAGCCTCCATAGGGCTCCGGAATCAGGGCCGCGAGCCAGCCCGCCTCGGTCATGGCCGCCACGAATGCATCGGGGTAGGCCTCGCGCGCATCGCAGTCGCGCCAGTACGCATCGCCAAAGCGCTGTGCCAGTTCACCCACCGCGGCACGGATCTCCTGCTGGGTGCTCGAATACGCGAAATCCATCATGGTTCCTTGTCTTGTCGTTCAAATCTGTACGGTGCCGTTGCTCACCAGCTGCGCGATGCGTTCCTCGCTCACGCCGGCGGCGTGTAGCAGGGCCTGGGAGTCAGCACCCACGCGGGCGCTTAGGTGGCTGGCGAATTCACGTTGACCGTCGAAGCGGATGGGCGTACCGATGGCGCTCAGGGGGCGGTCCGGGCCGCCCTCCCAGGCCAAGGGGTGTGCGATGTTCACGGCCTGAACCTGCGCGTCTTGCATGACCTGCGACAAGTCATTCACCGGGCTGACCGGCACGCCTTGCGCCTCCAACCGTTCGATGACCTGGGCCGTCGGCAGCACCCCGGTGATGGCTTCGAGCGTATCGTGTACCAATTCGCGGTGCTTCACGCGTTCGGCGTTGGTGGCAAATCGTTCGTCCTCGGCCAGGGCCAGGTGGTCTAGCCCCTGCAGCAGTTTGCGAAACAGCCGGTCGTTGCCGCAGCCGATGAATACCTGGCCGTCACCGCACTGGAATACCTCGTAGGGCATGAGCATGGCAGTGGCCGAACCCATGCGGCGCGGCAGTTTGCCGCTGGCGCTGTAGTTGGCGATGGGGTTGGTCATCCAGGCCACGCCGCTCTCCAGCAGCGAGGTGTCGACGCGGCAGCCTCGGCCGCTGTCCTTGCGCTGTGACAAGGCCGCGACGATGCCCAGCGCCGACCACAGACCCGTGCCGATATCGACCATTGACACGCCCACCCGGGCAGGCGCGAGTCCCTCGTGGCCGTTGACCGACATGATGCCCGCGTAGGCCTGGATCAGTGGGTCATAGCCGGGAAAGGCGGCGCGCGGCCCGCTCGTGCCATAGGCGCTGATGGCGCAGTAGATCAGCCCGGGGCGGCTTTCGGCCAAGGCCTCGTAGCCTAGCCCGCGCTGCTCGGCGCTGCCGGGCTTGAGCGAGTGCACGAAGACGTCATCGGGCAGCAGCATGCTGACCAGCAGGGCCTGGCCCTCAGGGTCGTCCAGGTTGATCGCCAGGCTTTGCTTGCCGCGGTTGAAAGTGGCGTAGGTGGGTGACATGGCCGCGCCGATGTTGGGCGCCCAGTGGCGTGTGTCATCGCCGGCGCCAGGGCGCTCGATTTTGACCACCTCGGCGCCGAGGTCGGCCAGCACCTGGGTGCAGTAGGGCCCTGCAACGTTCTGCGTGAGGTCGATGACGCGTTGTCCTGCCAAGGGCTTCATGGGGCTTTCATTCCTGGTTTGATGGGGATTGCGTGATGCCTGCGCCCGACACATGGCGCAGCGTGACGGCGTACTGGAAGCGGTCCTGCGGATGCAGCGAATCGGTCACCTCCAGCAAGGTGCGCTGGCTGTCGTAGTACCAGCGTTGGATGCGCAGTAGGGGCTCGCGCGTTTTGCAGCGCAGCAGCGTGGCCTGCTCGCGTGTGGCGATGCTGATGCCGATGACCTGGAGCACTTCGCTGACCATGCGGCCCTGCAGGCGTTGCACCTCGATGAACACCGGCAGGCCAGACTGGCTCGACGCATCGATGGCGCCTTTGCTGACCAGGGGCACCCAGACCGAGGACAAAACGATGGGTGCCTCCTGCTCCGCCGCCGTGCGCAGCGTGCGTGCCAGGCACCAGGTCGCACCGGTGCCTGTGCCTATCCACTCCGCCGTGGGTTCGTCGAGCGAGATGTCTTTGACGTCCAGCACGCGCACCGTGGTGTTGCGCGCGTAAAGGGCCAGTTCCGAGATGGTCTGCAGCGAGTGCGAGGGCGTCGATTCGGGCCTGCGTCGCAGCACGCGCGTACCTACACCCTGGTGGCCGGCCACCAGTCCCATGGCCTGCATGTCTGCCAGCGCCGCACGCACCGTGTGGCGGCTCACGTGCAACTCGGCGCATAGCACCGCTTCTGTCGGTAGCAGCGCGCCGACGGGCCAGCGGCCACTCTCGATGCCGCGCACGAGATGTGCGCAGACGAGGCCGCGTTTGCCGGCGGGGGGGCTTGGGGGCGAAATGGGCATGCAAAAGGGGCGTACTTGTACGGACAAGTTTCGCGATCTGTGCGGTCCCATGGTGTGCGGGATAACCCGTGCTTGTCTGGTGAATGCCATACAAATCGGGGTTGTCCCGCACGGGATATGAAAGGCGGATTTTTATACTGACCTTACTGGCCTTGATGGCACCAGCTACAGGCCCGGGCACATTCGCCTACAGGGCACCTCACATCACGGAGACCACGATGATGGTCCCGGACCATCCGGTCTTTTCAGGAGCTTTCCATGTCCCTCGATCTTGAACAACCCCGACTGACCCTGGGTCGTCGCCACCTGCTTGCTCTTGGGGCTGCTTCACTGGCATCGCAGGCTTTGCCGGTGCACGCCAGCGATGCCTGGCCGGCCAAGACGATCCGCATCATCGCCGGGCAGGCCCCGGGCTCGTCGAATGACTCCACGGCACGGGCGCTGGCCGACTACCTTGCCCAGAAATTGGGCGTGTCCGTGGTGGTGGAAAACAAGCCCGGAGGCTCGGGCATGATCGCGGCCGAGAGCGTGGCGCGCTCCGCGCCCGACGGCTACACGCTGCTGATGTCTCTGCACAGCCAACTGGCGCAGGCGCCTGTCTTGCTCAAGAAGCCGCCGGTCAACACCGACAAGGATTTTTTGCCCATTGCGGCCATGGGTGTCGGTCCGGTGGTGGCCATGGTGAACAAGGACTTTCCTGCGCAGACGCTGGAGCAGGTGATTGCCTATTCCAAGAAAAAGCCGATCAACGTCGGCAACTATTCCATCGGCTCGGGCTGGCAGTTGATGTTGGCGCAATTGGCCAAAGACACTGGGGGTCAGTTCAACGTGGCCAATTACAAGGGCACTGGCGCCATGCTCATGGATCTGTACGCCGGCACCATCGACATGGGCGCGGGCTCGCTGGCGGGCATGGGCGCGGGTCTCGACAAGGGGGCGATTAGGCCCGTGGTGATTACCGTGGGCGAGCAGTCGCGCCGGCTGCCGGGCGTTCCGCGCTGGATCGATGTCGGTTTCAAGGGGTCTGCCTACGAAGATCTGGCCGAATGCAACATGCTGTTCGCGCCTGCGGGCACCTCGCCCGAGGTGACGCGGCGTCTGGCGGATTTGTTCACTGCGTCGGTGAATGATTCGCAGCGCATCAAGGCAGTGCGCGAAACACTGCACGAGGACGGCCCGGTACTGACGGGCGATGCGCTGCGCAAGTTCATCGATCGCACCTGGCCCAGTTATCGGCGCCTGACGCGCGAGCTGAATCTGGTGGTGGACTGACGGAGCGGTGGACCGTCAGGTGCCTTCGTGGCACCCCAGCAAATAGTGCAACTGTGCCCGGGCCTCGGGCCACTCACCGGCACGCATGCTGTACATCACTGTGTCGCGGATGGTGCCGTCGCGGCGCAGCGCGTGGCCGCGCAGCACGCCGTCCTTCCTGGCGCCCAGGCGCTCGATGGCGCGCTGCGAGGCGAAGTTGTAGTTGTCGGTGCGCCAGCCCACCACATGGCAGCCCAGCGTGTCGAAGGCGTGGCCCATCATGAGCAGTTTGCAGGTGGTGTTGACATGGGTGCGCTGCACGCTCCTGGCGTACCAGGTGTAGCCAATCTCCACGCGGCGCACCGCAGGCACGATGTCGTGGTAGCTGGTGGAGCCCAGGACCTTGCCCGTGGTTTCTTCGACCACGGCGAACGCAAAGCGCTGGCCCTGCTCGCGCATGGCCAGCGCGCTTTCGATGTAGGCGCGCGTGCCCTCGGGCTCGGGCACCGAGGTGATGCGCAGTTTCCACAGCTCGCCATCGGCCGCCGCAGCGGCCAGGCCTGCTGCGTGGGCGAGTGCCAGCGGTTCCAGGCGCACGCCACGGTCGCGCAGGATGACGGGTTCCACCAGCGCCATGGTCACGGTTCCGATTTCGCGCGGCGGCTGGCGCGCCAGCGCCGCGCCGCATGCAGGCCCAGGCCCCCACCCAGGCCCACCAGCACGATGCCCACCAGGCTGGCGGTACCGTAGCCCGCGGCAAAGATGTCGAAGCCCAGCAACTGGCCCAGCCAGAAGCCTGCCAGCGCGCCGCCGACAAAGCCCACGGCGTCGGATGCGCCTTCCATCAGGAGTCGTTGGGTATCGGTCATGCGAAAGATGGAGTGGGGGCGACCTGTGCTGCCAGCCGGCCCATCCGGCGCGGCGCAGCGCCCATCGGGGCGTTGCAGGCGGGATGACGGCGCTGCGCGGGGCTCATCGGTTCCTCTGGTTCATGAACACCAGCTTCTCGAACAGGCTCACATCCTGCTCGTTCTTGAGCAGCGCGCCCACCAGCGGGGGCACTGCCACCTTGTTGTCGGCGCTTTGCAGGGCCGACAGCGGAATGTCCTCGGCCACCAGCAGCTTGAGCCAGTCGAGCAGTTCGCTGGTCGAGGGTTTCTTTTTCAGGCCCGGCAGGTTGCGCACGTCGTAGAACGTCTTCATCGCCACCCCCAGCAGCTCGCTCTTGAGCGTGGGGAAGTGCACGTTGACGATCTGGCGCATCGTGTCGGCTTCGGGGAACTTGATGAAGTGGAAGAAGCAGCGGCGCAAAAACGCGTCGGGCAGCTCCTTCTCGTTGTTGGAGGTGATGAACACCAGCGGGCGGTGCTTGGCCTTGATGAGCTCGCGCGTCTCGTAGCAGTAGAACTCCATGCGGTCGATTTCGCGCAGCAGGTCGTTCGGAAACTCGATGTCGGCCTTGTCGATCTCGTCGATCAGCAGCGCCACGGGACGGTCGGCCGTGAAGGCCTGCCACAGCACGCCCTGCACGATGTAGTTGCGGATGTCCTTCACGCGCTCGGCGCTGTCCCCATCATTGAGCTGGCTGTCGCGCAGGCGGCTCACGGCGTCGTATTCATACAGGCCCTGCTGCGCCTTGGTGGTGGACTTGATGTGCCACTGCAGCAGCGGCATGTCGAGCGCCTGGGCCACCTCCTCGGCCAGCATGGTCTTGCCGGTGCCGGGCTCGCCCTTGATGAGCAGGGGGCGCTGCAGCATGATGGCGGCGTTCACCGCGAGCATCAGGTCCTGGGTGGCGACGTAGTTCTGGGAGCCTTGAAATTTCATGAACAAAACACCGAATCGTTGATGGATGGGCTTGACAAGCGCTGGCTATAATCGCCGACTGATCAGAGCCCCCGAGCTGAACCTTCACACGATTGTGCGCGCAAAATGAACAAGACGTTGACTACGATATTCGCCCTGGCTGTCGCTTCCGTGACGGCGATTGCCCAAGCCCAGGAAACCAAAGGCGACGTCGAAGCCGGCAAGCAGAAAATTGCGATGTGCATCGGGTGCCACGGCATTCCGGGTTACCAGTCCAGCTTTCCCGAAGTGCACAAGGTACCCATGATCTCGGGCCAGAGCGGCAAGTACATTGCTGCCGCGCTCACCGCCTACAAGAAGGGCGAGCGCAAGCACCCCACCATGCGCGGCATTGCCGATTCGCTGACCGAGCAGGACATTGCCGATGTGTCGGCCTACTATGAGCAGCACGGCAAGACCGGCGCCGAAGTGGCCGCCAAGCCAGGCCGCGAACCCAGCGTGCAAGTGGCCGAGTTGCTGAAAAAGGGCGCCTGCGTGTCCTGCCACGGCGACAACTTCTCCAAGCCCATCGACCCGTCCTATCCCAAGATCGCGGGCCAGCACGCCGACTATCTGTTTGTGGCGCTCAAGTCGTACAAGGTGGAAAAGAACGCCCATGTGGGCCGCGGCAACGCCATCATGGGCGGCATCGCCAAGCAGTTCACCAACGCCGAACTGAAGGCGCTGGCAAGCTATGTGGGTTCGCTGGATGGCGACCTGCACACCGTGCCGCAATCGCGCTTTCGTTGAGCTGACCACTGGCTGGGGTCTGGCCCCGCCGATCCACGCCATTCGCCAAGAGCCCGCAGCCCGCGGGCTCTTTTGTTTCTGCCGGCGGACGGGTGCTGGTTGCCGCAGCTGTCGGCTTATCTGGCACGCTGCGCAGGGGCTTGGTTGCCCTTTGGGGGGTGCGTTGGTAAAATACCCCTATGCAAATTCTGGTTTTTCCCTCCTGTGTCCGTGCCGCCGAGTCGTCCAAGACGGCTGCGCTGCCCGCACGCGTCGTGCAAAGGACGGGTGTTCAGAAACCAGCTTCGCCGGCCGCAGATTCCTAGGCCCGGCGGTTTCTTCTTCCCCAAGAGCGTCATCGAACCACCGCCGGGCAGTGCTGCCGGACCAGCGCGCGCGCATGTCGCGCTGCAGCGATGGAGCTTCCGGCTTCCCTTCGCTCACGTTCCGTGGTTTTCCGTGGCGTGGGCGCATGGATGGCGCAACCCAGCGCGGCGCCCTGCGCCGGCCGTTCGTACGCTCACCGGGAAGTTTCATGCATCTTCAAACGATTGTTGCCCTCACCGATTTTTCTGCCGCTGCCGAGCAGGCGCTGGACCGTGCCGCCATGGTCGCAGCCAGCCACCATGCGCGCTTGCGCATCTTCTACGGCACCGACAGGCCCGACCCCAAGTTCACCGACCCGCACGCGCGGCTGGAGCAGCGGGCGCGCCAACTGGCCCGGCGCCACGACATTGCCGCCGTTGCAGGAGGACGGGGCACCGGCGACGTGGTGGCCGATGCGCTGGCCGCAGCGGCGGGAGCTGACTTGCTGGTGATGGACCGGCGCACGCATTGCAGCTGGATGCACCTGCTGCGGAGCTCGCCATGGGCGCGGGTGCTGCGCGGCAGCCGCTGCCCGGTGCTGATCGTGCAGAACACGCCCGAGGGGGCCTATCAGCATGTGCTGATTGCGGTGGATTTCTCCGAGGCCGCAGGGGCGTTGGTGCGGTATGCCGGGGGGCTGCAAGCCGAGGCGCGGCTGGAGCTTTACCACGCCATTGACCGCCGCGACGAGGCCAGGCTGCGCAGCGCCGAGGCATCGATGCAGGCCATTCAGACCTATCGCGCAGAAGTGCGGGAGCACGCACGCCGCAAGATGCTGCCGCTGGCCACCGCTTTTGACACCCGCCGCAACCGGGTCGCCACGGTCATCGGGGCCGGCGATCCTGCGCGCCAGCTGGCGGTGCAGCACGAGGCCTCTGGCGCCGATCTGATTGCCGTCGGCCATACACGCCGCTGGACAGCCATGGGGTGGTTGATGGGCAGCGTTGCGGTGCGGCTGGTGGGCGGCGTGCAATGCGATGTCCTGGTGTTTCCCCGCGGCTATGCGCTGCAGCAAGGGCGCATGGCGGCGCCCAAGCGTACGGTTTCCGGTGTGTCTGCCTGACGCCTTGGCCGGCGCGCTCAGTCCCGCGTGGCGCGGCGCTGCACGCAGGCGATGTAGGCATCGCCGTCCGGCGGGCGGCCGGCGCGCTGGCTCTCCCACAGCATCTGGCCCAGGCAGTCCATGGTGGCGTGGTGGGCGTCGTGCAGCGAGTCCAGCCGTGCCGTGAGCAGTTCGACCGCCTGGCGAATGCCGCGCGGTTGGTCGATGCTGCACTGCTCGCTGATCGACAGGTGCATTGACAGGTGCAGGAACGGGTTGGTCTGCTCTGGTGTTTCGTCGTAGTTGCGCGCCACGGCGGCGTCGGTATCGGCCAGCTCGGCGTGGTATTCGGGGTGCTCGGCGATCCACAGGCTGGCCAGGGTTTCGATGGCCTCCATGGGCTGGCCGCTCAGGGTCTTGGCGTGCACCGCGCAGAGGAAGCGGCGCACATCGGCTTGGGACGGGTTGAACATGGCGCTGAGCGTAGCACGCAGATGCGCTGGCAGCAGCAGGGCGCTGGCGCGCGCCCTTGCGGTGGCGTCCTACACGCGCCGCTGCTGCGCGGACCTACAGTGGCCGGGCACGGGTGGGGAAACCGGGGTCAATGCCGTGCCTTTGTCCAACAACCCCGGATGTGGGAGAGATGCCATGAATGCACTGCGCCTGATCGGAGTGGTCCTGATCGTGCTGGGGCTGGCCGGTTTTTTTACTGGCGGTTTCAGCTTTACCAAAGAGACCACGCAGGCCAAGCTCGGCCCGCTGGAACTGACCGTGAAAGACCAGCAATCGGTGAACGTGCCCCAGTGGCTGAGTCTGGGCGCGATAGCGCTGGGGGCGGTGGTGCTGGTGCTGGGCTTTCGCAGGCATTGAGCGGGCGTCCCGCGCGGCCCTTGGGGGCGTCCGCCCACAGCGCGGGGATCAGCTGTGCTGGGTGCCCAGCATGCGCGAGATGGCCTGCGCGGCCCGCAGCAGGGCGGGCAGCATGGTGGCCTGCATGACCTCGGCACTGGAGCGGTTGGCCTGGCCGCTGATATTGAGGGCGGCCACGGTCTGGCCCGCGCGGTTGGTCAGTGGTGCGGCAATCGAGATCAACCCCTCTTCGAGTTCCTGATTGATCAGGCACCAGCCCTGTGTGCGTGCCTGGCGGATGCGCTCCAGCAGGGTGGGCATGTCCATCACGGTGTGCTGGGTGAAGCGCTGCGGGGTCAGCCCCTGCAGCCGCGCCTGCAGCGCGTCGTCGGGCAGGCTGGCCAGCAGCACCCGCCCCATCGATGTCCAGGCGGCAGGCAGGCGCGAACCCACGCCCAGGTTGGTGCGCATGATCTTGTGGGTGGGCAGCCGCAGCACGTAGACGATGTCGAGGCCGTCGAGCACGGCCGCCGAGCACGACTCGCGCACCTGCTCCACCAGCGCTTCCATCACCGGCTCGGCCAGATCCCAGATGGGCATGGACGACAGGTAGGCAAACCCGAGGTCCAGGATGCGCGGGGTGAGGCGAAACAGCCGGCCATCACTTTCCACATAACCCAGCGTCTGCAGCGTGAGCAGGATGCGCCGGGCGCCGGCGCGGGTCAGCCCGGTCTGCGCGGCCACCTCGCTCAGGGTCTGCTGCGGCGCGCTGGCGCTGAACGAGCGGATCACTTCCAGGCCGCGCGCGAAGGACTGCACGTAGCTGTCGCCTGGTCTGGGGCTGGCAGGAGGGGTATTGGTGTTCATGGAGTGCTCGGCTTATAATTCTTTATGCGAACATTTGTTCATTATAAGAACAAATGCAGGCGATTTTTTTGCTACTTCCCGGAAGACTTTCCATGATCAACAAGATAGCGGACTCGGTGGCGCAGGCCCTCTCGGGTGTGAAGGACGGGGCCACCGTGCTGATTGGCGGCTTTGGCACGGCGGGCATCCCGGACGAGCTGATCGACGGCCTGATCGCCCACGGCGCGCGCGATCTCACCATCGTCAACAACAACGCCGGCAACGCCGAGCAGGGCGTGGCGGCGCTGCTCAAGGCGGGCCAGGTGCGCAAGGTCATCTGCAGCTTTCCACGCCAGGCCGACAGCTATGTGTTCGATGGCCTCTACCGCAGCGGCAAGCTCGAACTGGAGCTGGTGCCGCAGGGCAACCTGGCTGAGCGCATCCGCGCCGCCGGTGCCGGCATTGGCGCTTTCTTCTGCCCCACGGCCTATGGCACGGAACTGGCCAAAGGCAAGGAAACCCGCGAAATCAACGGCAAGCACTACGTGCTGGAGTACCCCATTCATGGCGACGTGGCGCTGATCAAGGCCGACAAGGGAGACCGCTGGGGCAACCTCACCTACCGCATGTCGGCGCGCAACTTCGGCCCGGTGATGGCCACCGCCGCCAAGACCACGATCGCCACGGTGCACGAGGTGGTGGAACTGGGCGCGCTCGATCCCGAAGCCATCGTCACGCCGGGCATCTATGTGAGCCACGTCCTGAAGATCGCCCGCGTTGCCACGCAGGCCGGTGGTTTCAAGAAATCTGCATGAAATTGGCCTCTGGCGCAAAAGGAGCGAGCGTGAGCAGCTATCAAAAACGTAGTAAAGAAGAGTTGGCCAAGCGGGTGGCGCAAGACATCCACGACGGCGCCTATGTCAACCTGGGCATCGGCCAGCCGACCCTGGTGGCCAACCACATCCCGGCGGGCCGCGAGGTCATCCTGCAAAGCGAGAACGGCATCCTGGGCATGGGCCCGGCGCCGGCCGCGGGCAGCGAAGACTACGACCTCATCAACGCCGGCAAGCAGCCCGTCACCCTGCTGTCGGGTGGCGCGTTCTTCCACCATGCCGACAGCTTCGCCATGATGCGTGGCGGCCACCTCGACATCTGTGTGCTGGGCGCCTTCCAGGTGTCGGCCACGGGCGACCTGGCCAACTGGAGCACGGGCGAGCCCGGTGCCATCCCGGCCGTGGGCGGCGCCATGGACCTGGCCATCGGCGCCAAGCAGACCTGGGTCATGATGGACCTGCTCACCAAGCAGGGCGCCAGCAAGGTCGTGGCCCAGTGCACCTATCCGCTCACCGGCATCGGCTGCGTCAAGCGCATCTATTCCGACCTGGCCACGCTGGCCTGCACGCCGCAGGGGCTCCAGCTCATCGACAAGGTCGAGGGGCTGGAACACGCCGAACTCGAACGCCTGGTCGGCCTGCCCATCCAGGCCTGAATCTTCCCTCCACACCACCGAACACACCCATGACCCAAGCCTTCATCTGTGACGCCATCCGCACCCCCTTTGGCCGCTACGGCGGCGCGCTGTCGAACGTGCGCACCGACGACCTCGGCGCCATCCCGCTCAAGGCGCTGATGGAGCGCAACCCCGGCGTGGACTGGGCCGCCGTGACCGATGTGCTCTATGGCTGCGCCAATCAGGCCGGTGAAGACAACCGCAACGTGGCGCGCATGTCCAGCCTGCTGGCGGGCCTGCCGCTTGAGGTGCCGGGCGCCACCATCAACCGCCTGTGCGGTTCGGGCCTGGACGCCGTGGGCACGGCCGCGCGCGCCATCAAATCGGGCGAAGCCGGGCTCATGATCGCCGGCGGCGTGGAAAGCATGAGCCGCGCGCCCTTCGTGATGCCCAAGGCCGAGACCGCCTTCAGCCGCAACAACGCGGTGTATGACACCACGATCGGCTGGCGCTTCGTCAACAAGCTGATGAAGGCGCAGTACGGCGTGGATTCGATGCCCGAAACCGCAGAGAACGTGGCCACCGATTTCGGCATCGAACGCGAAGCGCAGGACCGCATGGCGCTGCGCAGCCAGCTCAACGCCGTGGCCGCGATCCAGGCCGGCCACCTGGCGCGCGAGATCGTGTCCGTGACCATTCCCCAGAAAAAGGGCGACGCCATCGTCGTCCGCCAGGACGAGCACCCGCGCGAAACCAGCCTGGAAGCGCTGGCCCGGCTCAAGGGCGTGGTGCGGCCTGATGGCACCGTCACCGCCGGCAACGCCTCGGGCGTGAACGACGGTGCCTGCGCCCTGCTGCTGGCCGATGAAGCCAGCGCCGCCAAGTACGGCCTCAAGCCCCGCGCCCGCGTGGTGGGCATGGCGACGGCCGGCGTGGCGCCGCGCATCATGGGCTTCGGCCCCACGCCCGCCACGCTGAAGGTGCTGGCCCAGACCGGCCTGACCATCGACCACATGGACGTGATCGAGCTCAACGAAGCCTTTGCCGCCCAGGGCCTGGCCGTGTTGCGCGCCCTGGGCCTGAAGGACGACGACGCCCGCGTGAACGCCTGGGGCGGCGCCATTGCGCTGGGCCACCCGCTGGGTGCCAGCGGCGCCCGCCTGGTGACCACCGCCGTGAACCGCCTGCACGCCACGGGGGGCAAATACGCGCTGTGCACCATGTGCATCGGCGTGGGGCAGGGCATTGCCGTGATCATCGAACGCGTCTGACCGGGCCAGCACACACCATGCAGACACAAACCATCGAAACCCCCGGCGGATCCTTCCGCGTGCGCCTGGACGGGCCCACCCATGCACCCGTGCTGGTGTTTGCCAACTCGCTGGGCACCACGCTGGAGATGTGGGATGCACAGGCACAGCGCTTTGCCCAGACGCACCGCGTGCTGCGCTACGACACGCGCGGCCACGGTGGCAGCGTGGTATCGCCCGGCCCCTACAGCTTTGACCAGCTCGGCGGCGATGTGGTGGCGCTGCTGGATGCGCTGGGCATTGCCAAGGCCAGCTTTTGCGGCATCTCCATGGGTGGCCTCACCGGCCTGTGGCTGGGCGTGCATGCCGGCGAGCGCCTGAACCACCTGGTGGTGTGCAACAGCGCCGCCAAGATTGGCACGGCCGAAGGCTGGCAAACCCGCGCCGCGCTGGTGCGCGACCAGGGTACGGCGGCCATGGCCGAGCTGGCCGCTTCGTCGCCCGGCCGCTGGTTCACCGAGCCCTTCATCGCGGCCGAACCCGCGCTGGTGGCCCGTGCACAAGGCTGGATTGCCGGCATCGCGCCCGAAGGCTACGCCGCCTGCTGCGACGCCCTGGCGCAGGCCGATCTGCGAAGCGCCATCAGCGCCATCCGCGTGCCCACCCTGCTGATTGCCGGCGCCAGCGACCCGGTCACCACCGTGGCCGACGCCCAGGCCATGCAGCGCGCCATCGCCGGCGCGCACCTGGCCGAGCTGCCTGCATCGCACCTGTCCAACCTGGAAGCTCCCGCCGCGTTCGACGATGCGCTGGCGGCCTTTCTTGCCACGGGGGCCTGAGAGCCTGAGAGTCTTTCGTCCATGCCCGCTCAACACGCCAAAAAACTCTCAGGCTCTGAGCCACCCGCGAACCCGCAACGTACCGGAACCCGCATGAGCTACCCCCACACCAGCCCCGCAGGCGCGCCCGAGCGCGTGCTGATCACCGGTGGCGCCGCCGGCATCGGCGCCGCCATTGCCGAGCGCTGCCGCGCCGAAGGCTACCTGCCGGTTGTCATCGACCGCATGGTGGATGGCGTGCACGGCGGCTTGCGCGCCGACCTGTCGGATGCGGCGGACACCGCGCGGGCCTTGCAGGAGGCGCTGGCCGGTGGCCCCATCACCCGCCTGGTCAACAACGTGGGCGTGGTGGTGCCAGCCGATGCCGAGCACCAGACCCTGGCCGAGTTCGACCTGGCCGTGTCGCTGAACCTGCGCTGCGCCTTCCAGTGCATGCAGGCGCTGCTGCCGGGCATGAAAGCGGCCGGCTTCGGGCGCATCGTCAACATGTCCTCGCGCGCTGCGCTGGGCAAGGAGTTGCGCACCGCCTACGCCGCCACCAAGGCCGGCCTGATCGGCATGACGCGGGTGTGGGCGCTGGAGCTGGGCCAGCATGGCATCACGGCCAACGCCATCGGTCCCGGCCCCATCCGCACTGAACTGTTCGACCGCGCCAATCCGCCCGATGCACCGCGCACCCGCGCCATCGTCGAGTCCGTGCCCGTCAGGCGCATCGGCACGCCCGAGGATGTGGCCCACGCCGCCAGCTACCTGCTGGACGCGCGCAGCGGCTTTGTCACGGGGCAGGTTCTGTACGTCTGCGGTGGCATGACCGTCGGCGTGGCCGGGGTCTGACCGCATGGCAGCGCCTGCTGTCGAAGAACACCATGGGCTGCACCCTGGTGAACCCTTTCCTGGTGGACGCGATCTGCATCGCGGCCATCCTGATCCGGCCCCATCTGTGAGGCCTTGACCCTGCCTGTTGCGCCGGGGCGCACACACGCCCCGTGCAGCAGGCCCCATTCTCCCGAGCAAGACAGAGGAACCCACCATGACCCATTCCACCCACCGCACCTTCCTGGCCGGCCGCCGCCAGGCCCTGGCTGTCCTGGCCAGCCTGGCCGCCGGCACGGCCGCCCTGCCGGGCGCCGCCCTGGCACAGGCCTACCCCGCCAAGCCCGTCACCATCATCGTGCCGTTTGCGGCCGGTGGCACTACCGACATCCTGGCGCGCATCATTGGCCAGGCATTGACCACCGAGCTGGGCCAGTCCGTGGTGGTGGACAACCGCGCGGGCGCCGGCGGCAACATCGGCGGCCAGGCCGCCGCCCGGGCGCAGGCCGATGGCTACACCCTGTTCATGGGCACGGTGGGCACGCACGCCATCAACGCCAGCCTGTACAAGAAGATGCCGTTCGACCCGGTCAAGGACTTTGCACCCCTGACCCGCGTGGCCAATGTGCCCAACCTGCTGGTGGCCAACCCGGCCCAGCCCTACAAGAACGTGAAGGAACTGATCGCCTACGCCAAGGCCAACCCGGGCAAGATCAACTTTGGCTCGTCGGGCAACGGCAGCTCCATCCACCTGTCGGGCGAGCTGTTCAAGAGCATGGCCAAGGTGGACATGGTGCATGTGCCCTACAAGGGTAGCGCCCCGGCCGTCACCGACCTGCTGGGCAACCAGATCGGCATCATGTTCGACAACATGCCCTCGGCCATCCAGCATGTGCGCAGCGGCAAGCTGGTGCCCCTGGCCGTGACCACCGCCAAGCGCTCGCCCGAGCTGCCCAACGTGCCGACCATCGCTGAAGCCGGTGTGCCCGGCTATGAGGCCACCTCGTGGTTCGGCATGTTCGCGCCCGCAGGCACGCCCGCACCGGTGCTGGCCAAGCTCAACGCCGCCCTGGTCAAGGTGCTGGCCCAGGCCGACGTGAAGAAGAAGATCAACGAGCAGGGCGCCGAAACCTACAGCGAAACCCCCGCGCAGTTTGCCGCCTTCATCCAGTCTGAGAGCGTGAAGTGGGGCAAGGTGGTCAAGGAGTCGGGCGCAAGTCTGGACTGACCGCACCCCGGTTGCATTGAAATGGATAGCTGCTGGCGCACATGCATGGTGCGCCAGCAGCTATTTTTGCGTCAAAACGCCTGGCGCCCGCGCCGCGCGCTCACCCCCGCCACGCCGGCAGCTGCCAGTTGCGCCACAGCGCCAGCCCGCGCAGCCCGGCCGTCACCAGCACGCAGGCCAAGAGCGCGGCCCATTCGGGCGCCTGGAACTGGCGCAGCGCCACATCGACCCAGCCGCCAGCAAAGGCGCACAGCGCATAGGGACGGTGGTCGCTGAAGGCCTGGGGCACCTTGTTGCACAGCACGTCACGCAGCACGCCGCCGAACACCCCGGTGATCAGGCCCATCATGACGGCAATGAGCGGCGGCATGCCCAACGCCATGGCCGCATCCACCCCGATGGCGGCAAACAGGCCCAGGCCAATCGCGTCGGGCAGCAGCATGGCGCGCTCGGTGGGCTGGAAGTGGCGCTGGCGCATGAACAGCATGCTGCCCACGCACAGCGCCAGGATGCCCCAGACATAGCCCGTGTGGCGCACCCAGAAGAAGGGCCGCTGGTCCAGCAGCAGGTCGCGCAGCGTGCCGCCGCCAAAGGCGGCCACGAAGGCCACCACGCACACCCCTACCGCATCCATGCGCTGGCGCGCGGCGGCGATCATGCCCGAAAGCGCAAAAGCGACGGTGGCCGCGACTTCCAGCACAAAGCGCAGGGTGTGTATCCACGGGGTTTCTGGCAGGTCCATGGGGGGCGATCGCGGTTCTGGATGAATTGGCTATTGAATATATAGCTGCTGGCGCTTGTTTTGAAAGCGCTGGCGCGTATTTCCTTTCGTATCCGTGGGGCCGTGCGGCCGGTTGCTAAGATGCTTGCCCTTCTCGTGTGGGGCTTTTCATGGACTTGCAGACCTGGTTGGCATTTTTTGCGGCATCGTGCCTGATTGCGGTGTCGCCGGGCTCGGGGGCTGTGCTGTCGATGAGCCACGGACTGTCGTATGGCGTGCGCAAGACGGGCGCCACCATCGCCGGGCTGCAGCTCGGGCTGCTGATGATCTTGCTGATTGCCGGTGCGGGCGTGGGCTCGCTGCTGCTGGCATCCGAGCTGGCCTTCAGCGTGGTGAAGGTGCTGGGCGCCTGCTATCTGATCTATGTGGGCTGGAGCCAGTGGTGCGCGGGCGAGGACTCGCCTCTGCACGGGGACGAGGCGGCACCGGCCGGCCCGTGGCAAAAGCGCTTTCTGACGGGTTTTCTGACCAACGCCACCAACCCCAAGGGCATCATCTTCATGGTGGCCGTGCTGCCCCAGTTCATGACCGATGGCCGCCCGCTGTGGATGCAGCTGCTGGTCATGGCCGCCACCACCGTGGCGGTGGACGTGACGGTGATGCACGGTTACGCTGCCGGGGCCAGCGCGCTGCGCCGCCTGATGCGCAGCGCCAGCGCGGTGCGCACGCAGAACCGCGTGTTTGGCGGGCTGCTGATGGCGGTGGGTGCGGGGCTGTTCTTCGTCAAGCGCGGCGGACAGCATGCCTGAGCGGAGCGGTTGCTTCTATTTGGATCGCTGTTCGCGCTGGATGCATGAGCGCCAGAGGCATTTTTCAGATGTTGTTCAACCTGTGAACTCGGGAGGATGAGCCATGCCAGTGGTTGTTGTCGCCAATCCCAAGGGCGGCGTGGGCAAGTCCACGCTGTCCACCAATGTGGCCGGCTATTACGCCCGGCAGGGGCATCCGGTGATTCTGGGCGACACCGATCGCCAACAGTCCGCCCGCCTGTGGCTGGGCCTGCGCCCGCCCGCCGCCCGTCCCATAGGCGCCTGGAGCGCCAGTGCCGACGAGATCACCAAGCCGCCCAAGGGCAGCACGCACGCGGTGCTCGACACCCCGGCGGGTCTGCATGGCCGGCGGCTGAGCGATGTGCTCAAGCTGGCCGACCGCATCATCGTGCCGCTGCAGCCCAGCGTGTTCGACATCTTCGCCACGCGCGCTTTTCTGGACCAGCTGGCCGAGCACCGCCATGGCGCGGGCGTGCAGGTGGGCATTGTCGGCATGCGGGTGGACGCCCGTACCAAGGCCGCGGAGCAGCTGCACCACTTTGTCGACAGCCTGGGCTTTCCCGTGCTGGGCTATCTGCGCGACACGCAGAACTATGTGCACCTGGCGGCGCACGGGCTCACGCTGTTCGATGTGGCGCCCGCACGCGTGGTGCGCGATCTGGAGCAGTGGCAAGGGATTTGTTCCTGGCTGGATGCCTGAAAGCCAGCCCGCAGCGGGGGGGCCTTGCTGTCGCTTTCCCGACACGCCCTGCGCGGGCCGCGGCGCTACATTGGTTCCATGAAAACCTTCCACTCTTACTCCGAAGTCAGCGCCTGCGTGGGCCAGGAGGTCGCCGTGACCGACTGGATCACCATCACGCAGGAACAGGTCAACCTGTTTGCCCAGGCCACGGGCGACCACCAATGGATCCATGTGGACCCCGAGCGTGCCCGGGCCGGGCCGTTTGGCGCTCCGATTGCGCATGGTTTTCTCACGCTGTCGCTGATTCCACGTTTTTTTGAGCAGGGGCTGCGCATCGAAGGCGCGCGCATGGGGGTCAACTACGGCCTCAACCGCGTGCGCTTCACGGCGCCCGTGCCGGTGGGCAGCCGCCTGCGCGCGCGCCTGGTGTTGCAGGCCACCGAACCCCAGGCGCCCGATGGGCTGCAGATGACCTGGCTGGTGACGGTGGAGCGCGAGGGCGGCGACAAGCCCGTGTGTGTGGCCGAATCGCTTTCGCGCAGTTACGGCGCGGCACCCTGAGCGCTGGCCGCCAGCGGGCGTCACCAGCGGCTGCCCGCACGGCCAGCGCACATGAAAAAGGCCTGCAAGCGTGTGCCTGCAGGCCTGGTGTGCCGAGGGCCGCCGAGGCGGTCTGTCGGGTTTATTGGTCGCCGTGCACGATGGCGCCGGCCTTGACGGCTTCCATGGCTTCGGCGCGCACTGCTTCGCGCGTGAGCACGGTGCCGGACTGTGTGCTGATCGGTGCGGGCACGTTGTCCCACTCGCCATCACGGGGCAGCGTGCCTGCCTTGCGTGCCGCCACCAGCTCGGCAATGACGGCTTCGCGGGTCAGGGTACTGGGGGCTTCGACGGTGGCGGGGTAGTTGGACCAGTCGCCTTCATGGGGTGCGGCGGACTGCGCCTGCGCGGCAAAGGCGCTCAGTGCAAGGGTGACGGCGACGGTCAGGGTGCGGTGCATGTTCATGGTGGCTCCTTCAAGAATGAGACAGTTCCTCCGGGCAAGACACGGTGTTTGGCGCCGGTCTCGTCCTGCCTCGGTGAGTGCCGTTCACGGTGTCGCTCATCGATGGAAGTGACTGTATCGAGGGTTAACCCCGGAAAAAACCGCTTGGGAGGCAATGAATAATTCTCAAAATTGAAATAATCACCGCTCCAGCAACTATTTCATTGCCCAAATGGACAGGCTTCTGACCATGCGCGTATTCCAGACCGTGGCGGAGGAGGGCAGCTTTGCCGCCGCCGCCCGCGCGCTCGATCTGTCACCCCCCGGTGTCACGCGGCTGGTGGCTGACTTGGAGCAGCATCTGGGCACCCGCCTGCTGCAGCGCACCACGCGCAAGCTCGCGCTGACGGATGCGGGCGAGGGCTATCTGCAGCGCGTGCGCGCCATCCTGCACGAAATCGAGGACGCCGAGGCCGCCGCCGCGTCGAGCACCCGCGACTTGCGCGGCACCATTCGCGTGCTGGCGGCTCCCTTGCTGGCCACGCACTTTCTTGCACCGCTGCTGGCGCCGTGGCATGTGCTGTATCCCATGCTCATGCTCGATATCCTGGTGGATGCGTTTCCTGCGTCGCGGGTGGACGAGTTTGATGTCACTTTCATGGTGGCAGGGGAGGACTACGATGGCAATATCGTGGCCCGGCCCATGGCCCATTGGGAGGCCATCGTCATTGCTGCACCCGCCTATCTGCAGCGCATGGGGGTGCCTGTCGAGCCCGACGATCTGCAGCACCACGAATACCTGCGTTATTCAGGCCAGCTGGTTCGCTCCCAGAGCGGTGCCGCGCAACGGTTGCGGCTGCGACCCGTGCAGGGCGCGGGCGTGGCGCAGGAGGTGAAGGTGCCGGTGGTGCTGCAGTCCGTCAGCGCGGGCGTGCTGCTGCGCGCCGCAGTGGACGGCATGGGCGTGGCCGTGATGTCGCGGTTGCTGGCGGGGCCCCATCTGGCCAGCGGTGCGCTCGTGCATGTGTTGCCCGACTGGATCTTTTCCCGCTACGCCGTGTATGCCGCGCTGCCGTCGCGTCGCATGGTGCCGGCCCGCACCAGGGTGTTCCTTGATTTTGTCAGCGAGCACGCACAGCATCTGGCTTCCTCGCGCCCTGGAGGCGGCAGGGTGTCAGCGCAATGATTCCAGCGCGGCTGCGGCCGTCACGCCGGGCATGCCGAAGCTGTTCTGGCGCCAGGCTTCGAACACGGTCACTGCGACGGCGTTGGAGAGGTTCAGGCTGCGTTGCCCGGCCACCATGGGCAGGCGCACGCGCTGCGCGGGCGGGAAGGTTTCGCGCAACTCGGGGGGCAGGCCCCGCGTTTCCGCGCCGAACACCAGCCAGTCGCCGGGGAGAAAGCAGGTGTCAAAAGCGCTCTGGCTGCCGTGCGTGGTCAGGGCGAACATGCGTGTGAAGTCGGGCTGGGCGCTGCGCAGGAAGGCGGTCCACCCCGGATGCCGTTGCACCTGGGTGTATTCGTGGTAATCCAGCCCGGCGCGGCGCATCAGCCGGTCTTCCATCGAAAAACCCAGGGGCTCGATCAGATGCAGCGTGCAACCCGTGTTGGCCGCCAGGCGAATCACATTGCCGGTGTTGGGCGGTATCTCGGGTTCGACCAGGACGATATGGAACATGGCCTGTATTGTCCTGCGGACACGCGGGTCTGCGCAGCGCCCTCGTAAACAAAGGTTTCAGGAGTGTTCGGTGCGCGCCACCACCAGGGCCGTGATGTGTGCCGTGCCCGCCTGGCGCAGTGCATGGGCGGCCGCATGCAGCGTGGCACCGGTCGTCATCACATCGTCGAGCAGAACAATGCGTTGCCCTTGCAGGGTGGCCGCGCGGGTGGGCTCGACGGCAAACGCGCCCTGCAGGTTGCGCAGGCGCTGGCTGCGCGGCAGGCCACTTTGCGCCTCGGTGGCGTGCAGCCGCAGCAGCAGCGTGGCGTCCACCTTGGGACCGGCGAGGGGACGGGCCAGCAGGGCGGCCTGGTTGAAGCCGCGTTCTTGCAGGCGCTCTCGCGACAGTGGCACCGGCAGTACCCGGTCGGCGGCTTCCAGCGCCGGCTCCACCCAGGGCGTGCTGCGCAGCAGCGTGGCCAGCGCCGCAGCCCAGCCGGGATCGCCGCGGAACTTGAATTCGGCGATGGCGCCGGCCCAGGGGTAGGCATAGTCCACTGCGGCCAAACAGGCATCCAGCGCGGGTGGTTCGCGCAGGCAGGCACCGCATTCCGGCACGCCTTCGGGAACCGGCAAGGCGCAGCGCGTGCAGCGCGCGCGGGGCTGCGCAAACCGGGCAGCACAGCCATCGCACACGCGCCGGGCCGGCCAGGCGCGGCACACGGCGCACTGGCTGGGCAGGTGCCCGACCAGCGCGCCGATGCGCCGGGATGTCCCTGTCAGCATCTTGTAAAGCATGGGGTCAATATACTCGTCTGCCCATCTTTGCCACCATGTCCACCGAGCATCCTCCCACCATCGACCCCGTTGCGGCAGCCCGCTGGCATGCCGCAGCGCCGGCCCAATCTCCCTGGCTGCATGAAGAGGTGGCCAAGCGCATGGACGACCGCTTGCAGTGGATTCGCCAGGCTCCCGCCGCCTGGTGCCATTGGGATGCGGTGCGCGGGGGGCTGCAAGGCCATGCCCTGGTCAGCGCCCGTTATCCCCAGGCGCTTTGCCAGGTGACGGAAACATCGCCGCACTGCGTTCCTGTCGCAATGCAGGCACTGGCCCGGCCCTGGTGGAGCCCGACACGATGGAGTGCGGGACGCCCGCGTTTCGGCTTGCCGCAGGAGGGGAGCGTGCAGATGCTCTGGGCCAACATGGCACTGCACATGGCGAGCGATCCGCAGGCCCTCATCGCCCAATGGCACCGCGCGCTGGCCGTGGACGGCTATCTGATGTTCTCGTGCCTGGGGCCGGACACGGCCCAGGAACTGCACGCGGTGTATGCCGCTCTCGGCTGGCCGCCCGCCGGCCATGCCTTCACCGACATGCACGACTGGGGCGACATGCTCGTGCAGGCCGGCTTTGCCGAGCCGGTGATGGACATGGAGCGCATCCGGCTGACCTTTGCGACGCCGCAGCGCCTGTTGCAGGAGCTGGCGGAGCTGGGGTGCAACCTGCATCCTCAGCGCTTCCCTGCGTTGCGCGGACGCCACTGGCGCAGCCGCCTGCACGAAGTCTTGCAGGACCAGCTGGGGGATGCGGAACAGGATGGGCAATTGGCGCTAACGTTCGAAATCATCTATGGCCATGCCTACAAACCCAGGCCCAGGGTGCGGGTGAGTGCCAGCAGCGCGGTCTCCCTGGAGGACATGCGTTCCATGCTGCGTGAAGGCGGCATGAGGAGTTGATTCGTCACGTCTTGTCAATGATCTGGCGCAAGGGGCGCTACAATTCTCGACGGTTGAGGATTGGTGTCCTTGGCGCGCCGTATCGGTGCAGGGGCCATTTGCGAGGCGGTTGCGTTGACAAGTCTGATTTTTCGTTTTGCTACGGTGTCTGGCCAGCGAATTGACTGGCAACTGGCCCGCAAGGGCTTGGCGGAACGTGAACGGATGTGGCAGGGCACCTTGTTGCTGGCAATGGTCCTGCTTTTCTGGATGCTTGGCAACCGGTGGCACATGCCTTTGGTTTGGTTGGCTGCTGTCGCGGCAGGAGCGGTGTTCGTCCGGTACGGCCGCCATGCAGCGGATGGCGACAGGATTTGGCTGCAAGGCTCGCGCCTGGTGGTGGAGAGGGAGACGGCAGGCTGGCTGGAGCGCGCCGAGTTTGACCGGAGCCGGGTTCGGGTCGAGCCCAAAACCGCAGACCGTTCGCTGATCAGGCTGTCTGCGCAGGGTCGGTCGGTCGATGTGGGGCGCTTCGTGCGCCCCGAGCTTCGCCAGGCCCTGGCATCGGAGATCCGCATGGCTTTGCGCGCTGCCTGACCTCAAGCAGGTGCGCCAAGTGATTGGTTAAATTGAGGCTTAGAAGTAAGTGAGAACTATGAAGAGCATTTCCAACAAGCTGGCTTCTCTGCTGCTGACTGCCGGTGCATGGATGGGCACCGCTGCCCATGCCGTTCAAGACCTGCCCGGCGGCCCTGCGGTCAATCAGCTGAACCTGCATCCCCCTGTCACCAAGATCGCCGAAGAGCAGCATTTCCTGCACTGGATGATGCTGATCATCTGCACGGTGATCTTCATTGCGGTGTTTGCCGTGATGTTCTATTCGATCTGGAAGCACCGCAAATCCCGGGGCGCCAAGTCGGCCAATTTCCACGAGTCCGTCACGGTGGAGGTGGTCTGGACCGTCATTCCTTTCATCATCGTGATCCTCATGGCCCTGCCGGCCACGAAGGTCCTGGTGGCGCAGAAGGACACCACCAACGCCGACCTGACCATCAAGGCCACCGGATACCAGTGGAAATGGGGCTACGACTACATCACGGGCGAAGGCGAGGGCCTGGCCTTCATCTCCACGCTGGACAGCAGCCACCGCGCCATGTCCGACAGCGGCAACGTGAGCGAAGCACCTGCCAACTACCTGTTCAAGGTGGATAACCCGATGGTGGTGCCGGTGGGCAAGAAGATCCGCATCATCACCACCGCCAACGATGTGATCCATGCCTTCATGGTCCCGGCTTTCGGTATCAAGCAGGATGCGATCCCCGGTTTCGTGCGCGACACCTGGTTCCGCGCCGAGAAGGTCGGTGACTACTACGGCCAGTGCGCCGAGCTGTGCGGCAAGGAACATGCCTACATGCCCATCCATGTGAAGGTGTTGTCCGTCGAGGATTACAGCCAGTGGGTGGCCGACCAGAAGAAGAAGGCGGCGTCCAAGCTGGACGACCCTGCCAAGGTGTGGGCGCTGGACGACATGCTCAAGCGTGGTGAAAAGGTCTATGCCGCCAACTGCGCAGCCTGCCACCAGGCCAACGGCAAGGGTGCTGGCGCCATCAAGCCTCTGGATGGTTCCGCCATCGTGCTGGATACCGACCCTGCCAAGCAGATCCAGGTGCTGCTCAAGGGGGCGAACAACGGCGCCATGCCCGCGTGGACGCAACTGAGCGACACCGATATCGCTGCAGTGGTCACCTACACCAAGAACAACTGGTCCAACAAGACCGGACAGCTGGTGCAGCCAGCGGAAATCGTGGCCCAGCGTGGCAAGTAATCACCGCCCCAGAGCATTGAGGAATTCAAAATGAGCGCAGTTCTCGACAACCACGGGCACGCACACGACAGCCACGACCACCATGCACCGTCCGGCTGGCGCCGGTGGGTGTATGCCACCAACCACAAGGACATCGGTACGCTGTACCTGCTGTTCTCGTTCACCATGCTGATGATCGGCGGCGTTCTTGCGCTGCTGATCCGTGCCGAGCTGTTCCAGCCCGGCCTGCAACTGGTCAATCCCGAGCTGTTCAATCAGCTCACCACCATGCATGGCCTGATCATGGTGTTCGGCGCCATCATGCCGGCCTTCGTGGGTTTTGCGAACTGGATGATTCCGCTGCAGATCGGTGCATCGGACATGGCCTTCGCGCGCATGAACAACTTCAGCTTCTGGCTGATGATTCCTGCCGCGCTGATGCTTGTCAGCTCGTTCTTCATGCCCGGTGGCGCACCCGCTGCCGGCTGGACGCTGTATGCGCCGCTGACGCTGCAGATGGGTCCCTCGATGGATGCCGGCATTTTCGCCATGCACATCCTGGGCGCCAGTTCCATCATGGGCTCGATCAACATCATCGTGACCATCCTCAACATGCGCGCCCCCGGCATGACGCTGATGAAGATGCCCATGTTTGCCTGGACCTGGCTCATCACCGCCTACCTGCTGATCGCCGTGATGCCCGTGCTGGCTGGCGCCATCACCATGACGCTGACCGACCGCCACTTCGGCACCAGCTTCTTCAACCCCGCCGGCGGCGGTGACCCGGTGATGTACCAGCACATCTTCTGGTTCTTCGGCCACCCCGAGGTGTACATCATGATCTTGCCGGCCTTCGGCATCATCAGCCAGATCGTGCCCGCCTTTGCGCGCAAGAAGCTGTTTGGATACGCCTCCATGGTGTATGCCACTTCGTCGATTGCCATCCTGTCGTTCATCGTGTGGGCGCACCACATGTTCACGACCGGCATGCCCGTGACCGGCCAGCTGTTCTTCATGTACGCCACCATGCTGATCTCCGTGCCCACGGCCGTGAAGATCTTCAACTGGGTGGCCACCATGTGGCGTGGTTCCATGACGTTTGAAACCCCCATGCTGTTTGCCGTGGGTTTCATCTTCGTGTTCACCATGGGCGGTTTCACCGGTCTCATTCTGGCCATGGCGCCTATCGACATCCAGCTGCAGGACACCTACTACGTGGTGGCCCACTTCCACTATGTGCTGGTGGCCGGTTCGCTGTTCTCCATGTTTGCTGGTGTGTACTACTGGTTGCCCAAGTGGACGGGCGTGATGTATTCCGAAACCCGTGGCCAGATCCATTTCTGGGCCTCGCTGATCTTCTTCAACATCACTTTCTTCCCGATGCACTTCCTGGGCCTGGCCGGCATGCCACGCCGTTACGCCGACTACCCCATGCAGTTTGCTGATTTCAACGCCATCGCTTCGGTCGGCGCCTTGGGTTTTGGTTTGGCGCAGGTGTATTTCTTCCTGGCCGTGATCGTTCCGGCCATGCGCGGCAAGGGTGCCAAGGCCCCCGCCAAGCCCTGGGACGGTGCGGAAGGCCTGGAGTGGGAAGTTCCTTCGCCGGCACCGTTCCACACCTTTGAAAATCCGCCCAAGCTGGACGCCACGGCAACCCGCGTGATCGGCTGAAAGGCATGTCCATGACCCCCGAGCAAAAAAAGAGCAATCTGCGCATGGCGCTGATCCTGGCGTCCGTGGTTGCCGTCTTCTTCGTCGGGTTCATGGTCAAAGTCGTTCTGCTGTCCCGCTGAGCACCGCGCCATGAGTATTCACCGCGAAAACGCCAAGATGGTGGGCAAGCTGGCCGTGGTGGCGGCGGGCATGTTCGCCTTCGGCTACGCGCTGATTCCGATTTACAAGCACATCTGCGAGTTAACCGGCATCAACATCCTGTCGCTGTCCGAGCGGCAGGTACCGGGCAACGGCGTGGCTGGCAAGGACGTGAAGGTGCCCGCCAACACGCAGGTGGACACGAGTCGCACCATCACCGTGGAGTTCGACGCCAATGCACGCGGGCCTTGGGATTTCAAGCCGGCCCAGCGTTCGGTGAAAGTGCATCCCGGCGAGCTGACGACGGTGATGTACGAGTTCCAGAACGTGCAGAACCGCCGCATGGCCGCGCAGGCGATTCCCAGCTATGCGCCCCGGCAGGCGGCGGCGCACTTCAACAAGCTCGAGTGCTTCTGCTTCAACCAGTACATCCTGGAGCCGGGCGAGAAGAAGCAATGGCCTGTGGCTTTCGTGATCGATCCGCGGTTGTCCAAGGATGTGACGACCATCACGCTGTCCTATACCTTCTTCGAGGTGGGCGGAAAAACCCCGCAGGCACCCGAGTCCACGGCTGCTGTCTCCCTTCAATCCGTGCAGGAGGGTTCATGAGTTCCGTCCATCCCTCGGATTCCGGCGTGCGGCGCAAGGGTTCCCTGCTGCGCACGGTGCGCGCCGTGGCCTGGTCACTGATCGGTCTGCGCAAAGGCAGCGAATACCAGCAGGACCTGGAAAAGATCAACCCCCTGCACATCATCGTGGTGGGGTTGCTGGCGATCTTCCTGCTGGTGCTGTCGCTGATCGCGGTGGTGAACTGGGTGGTCTGAGCCATCGCCTGCCTGCCAACCCCATAACAAAGATTTTGAGATTCAGGAGCTGAAATGAGTGCATCAACCCACGGCACAACACCGTACTACTATGTGCCCGCAGAGTCGCGCCATCCCGTGATGGCGGCCGCAGGCCTGTTTTTTGTGATCCTGGGCGCAGCCCAGTGGATCAACGGCCACAACTGGGGCAAGTATTCCCTGGCCGCTGGCCTGGTCTGGTGGCTCTTTGTGCTCTACCAATGGTTCCGCGATGCCGCCCGTGAAAGCGAAGGCGGGCTCTACGGCCACAAGATCGACCTGTCGTACCGCTGGAGCATGAGCTGGTTCATCTTTTCGGAGGTGATGTTCTTCGGCGCCTTCTTCACGGCCCTGTGGTGGGCGCGTTCGCACTCGGTGCCGGCGCTGGGTAGCCTGGACAATGCCATGCTGTGGCCCGACTTCAAGGCGGTGTGGCCCAGCATTGCGGCCGGTGCCACGGCATCCCCTGCCGGCATCGTGGAGCCCTTCCAGACCGTGGGCCCTTTCTGGCTGCCCACGATCAACACGGCATTGCTGCTGAGTTCGGGCGTGACACTGACGATTGCCCACCATGCACTGCGTGAAAACCACCGCGGCAAGACCATTGCGTTCATGTGGGCCACCGTGCTGCTGGGCTTTGTCTTCCTGTGCGTGCAGGGTTATGAGTATTTCCACCTCTACACCGACCTGAACCTCAAGCTCAGTTCGGGCGTGTTCGGCTCCACGTTCTTCATGCTGACGGGCTTCCATGGTTTCCACGTGTTCCTGGGCATGCTGATGCTGCTGGTCATTACCTTGCGCCTGCAAAAGGGGCATTTCACGGCCGACAAGCATTTCGGCTTTGAGGGCGCAGCCTGGTACTGGCACTTTGTCGATGTGGTGTGGCTGGGCCTGTACGTCCTGGTGTACTGGATGTAGAGCGGCCCTGCAGAACCAAAAAAAGCGCCGCAAGGCGCTTTTTTGTTGAACGCAATGGTGTCTTACCGCGTGGTGGGCAGGCCCGTTGGCTGGATGTAGCCCAGTTGCCATGCGAGCAGGATGCAGATGAACAGAACGATCGAGAGTCCCACCCGAAATGCGAGGGCCTTGGCCATGTGGCTGCCCTTGGTCTTGTCGTTGCGTCCGTTACGCATCATGAAAAAAAGGGCAGAGGCCAGACTGGCGAGAATGGCAAGAAACGCCACAGCAACAAGATATTTCATGGAGCACATTATCCCGTGACACCCGTTCAACGTGCCTGGGGCCTGCGTTTCTGGCTGATCACCGTGGCTGCCGTGGCCGCCATCCTGGTGACCGCCGCATTGGGGCACTGGCAGCTGTCGCGCGCCGCGCAAAAGCAGGACCTGCAGTCGCTGCTGGACCAGCGGGCCGCCTTGCCCCCCATCGACAACCAGCAGTTGCGTGGTCATGTGGGCGGGGCGGAGGGCGCGCAGGACCTGGTCCATCGGGCGGTGCTGCTGCAGGGGCGCTGGGTACCGGAGGACACGGTGTACCTCGACAACCGGCAGATGCAGGGCCGTCCCGGTTTTTTTGTGCTGACACCGCTGCGGCTGGAGGGCAGCGATGCGGTGGTGCTGGTCCAGCGCGGCTGGGTGCCTCGCAACTTCCAGGACCGCCAGCTGCTGCCACCGGTTCAGACGGCGCAGGGCGTGGTGCAGCTGGCCGGGCGCATCGCACCGCCGCCATCCCGTCTGTACGAGTTCCAGGGTCCCGACAGTTCGCAGGGGTCTTCCCGCATCCGGCAAAATCTCGACCTCACCGCCTTTCGCACCGAGACAGGCCTTGCGCTGATGAATCTGTCGGTGCTGCAGACTGGCCCCGCCAGCGAGGGCCTGCAGCGGGACTGGCCCGTGATCGGTGCCGGCGTCGATAAACACTACGGTTACGCATTCCAATGGTTCGGGCTCAGCGGCCTGATTGCACTTCTCTATGTCTGGTTCCAATTCGTCCGACGCTTCCTTCGCCCGCGCTCCCGGCCTCTCGCCTGAGGCAGGAGGGGACCATCCCCTGGGCCTCACGGTGCACACGCTTCCCGAGGCGGGCAGCGCCGTGGCCCACGCCCAGAACACCCGCCACGGGCGCTGGAAGATGCTGGCGGTGCTGCTGGTCTGCGCCGCCCCGGTGATCGCCTCGTATTTCACGTACTACGTGGTGCGCCCTGAGGGCCGCCGCAATTACGGAGAACTGGTGCAGCCGCAACGCCCCTTGCCCGATCTGGCCACGGCCACGCTCGATGGCGCGCCCGGCCAGCTGCCGGCGCTCAAGGGCCAGTGGCTGCTGGTGAGCGTGGCAGGCGGGGCCTGCGATGCCCAGTGCCAGCAGCACCTGTATCTGCAGCGGCAACTGCGCGAAAGCGTGGGCAAGGAGAAAGACCGTGTGGACTGGGTCTGGCTGGTGACCGATGCCGCCCCCCTGCCGGCGGACCTTGCTGCGGCCCTGCAAAAAGCCACGGTGCTGCGGGTCGATGGCGGGGCGCTCGCCCAGTGGCTCGAACCCGCGGCGGGGCACGCGCTGGCCGAACACCTCTACCTCGTGGACCCCATGGGCAACTGGATGATGCGTTTTCCGGCAGGCATGGATGCGGCCGGGGCCGCCAAGGCCAAGCGCGACCTGGAGCGCCTGCTGCGCGCATCGTCCTCCTGGGATGAGGCCGGACGGCCGGGGCAACCCTGATGGGTTCCCAACCGCTCTACGACCTGGCGCCGCTGGTGCAGGTGATGCTGCTGGGCATCGTGATCGCGCTCGGACCCCTGGCATGGGTGGCCTGGCGCAACCGTGGCGGCGATCGGGGGCGCCGTCTGCAGGCCTTGACGGTGCTGACGCTGTTCCTGACCTTTGATCTGGTGCTGTTTGGTGCCTTCACCCGGCTCACCGACTCTGGCCTGGGCTGCCCCGACTGGCCGGGATGCTATGGCAGTGCCAGCCCGGTCGGCGCGCGGGCCGATATTGCGGCGGCGCAGCAGGCCATGCCCACCGGACCGGTGACGCACGGCAAGGCCTGGGTGGAAATGATCCACCGCTACCTCGCTACGGGCGTCGGGGTTTTGATCATCGTGCTCACCGTATCTGCCTGGGTGCAGTGGCGGCGGGCCAGGGCCGGTGGCGGTGTGCCGCAGCCCGTGATGAGCCCTTGGTGGCCCACCTTCACCCTGGCCTGGGTGTGCCTGCAGGGCGCGTTTGGTGCGCTCACGGTCACCATGAAGCTGTTTCCAGCCATCGTCACGCTGCATCTGGTCGGCGGCCTCGTGCTGCTGGCACTGCTGTGCGTGCAGGCGGTGCGCCACACGCAGGCGGCCAGGGGCGTGCAGCCCGCCATGCTGGCCACACCGCTGCGCGGTGGCGTGCTCGTCACCGGCATCCTGGTGGCGTTGCAGATCGTGCTGGGGGGCTGGGTCAGCACCAACTATGCAGTGCTGGCCTGCACGGCCTTTCCCACCTGCCAGGGCAGCTGGTGGCCGGTGATGGATTTCGTGCAGGGGTTCCAGATCTGGCGGCCGCTGGGGCTGCTGCAGGACGGTAGCCACATCAGCTTTGCCGGCCTCACGGCCATCCACTATGCGCACCGCCTGATGGCCTATGGAGTGCTGCTGGCGCTGGCCTGGCTGGCCTGGCGCCTGCACCGGGCCGCTGCGCTGCGCATGCAGGCGCGGTGGCTGGCGGGCCTGGCCCTGCTGCAGTTGGCCACGGGCCTGAGCAATGTGGTGCTGGGATGGCCTCTGCTGGCCGCCGTGCTGCACACGGGGGGCGCCGCTGCCCTGGTGGTGGTACTGACCTGGACGGCCGCGTCCAGCCGGACGGTCCGCACACCCCTTGAGTCTTTGGCACCCTCGTGTGCATCGAGAGTTTCCGCATGAGTATTGCCTCTACCCTTTCAGCGCCCTCGCGCTTTTCGCAGTTCTACGCGCTGACCAAGCCGCGCGTGGTGCAACTCATCGTGTTCTGCGCGCTGATCGGCATGGTGCTGGCCGTTCCGGGCCTGCCCACGCTGCAGCAGCTGGGGCAGATGGCGCTGGCCTGTGCCGGCGTGTGGCTGGTGGCGGGTGCTGCCGCGGCCTTCAACTGCATCGTCGAGCAGGGCATTGATGCCCGGATGAAGCGCACCTCCTGGCGGCCCACGGCCAAGGGCGAGCTGTCCAACACGCAGACCCTGCTGTTCTCGGCCTTGCTGTGTGGGGCCGGCTCGGCCTTGCTGTATTTCTGGGTCAATCCGCTGACCATGTGGCTTACCTTCGCCACTTTCGTGGGCTATGCGGTGGTGTACACGGTGATCCTCAAGCCGCTGACGCCGCAGAACATCGTGATCGGCGGCGCCTCGGGCGCCATGCCTCCCGTGCTGGGCTGGGCGGCCATGACGGGCGATGTGGGCCCCGAGGCGTTGATCCTGTTCCTCATCATCTTCCTGTGGACGCCGCCGCATTTCTGGGCGCTGGCCCTGTACCGGGTGGAGGACTACCGCAAGTCGGGCCTGCCGATGCTGCCAGTGACGCACGGCAACGAGTTCACGCGCCTGCAGGTGTTTCTGTACACGCTGATCCTCTTTGCGGGCTGCCTGATGCCCTTTATCTACGGCATGAGTCGGTGGATCTACCTGGTTGCGGCGGTGGCGCTGAGCCTGGGTTTTTGTGGATATGCTTTTGCGCTGTGGCGCAATTACTCGGACGCCCTGGCGCGCAAGACCTTTCGTTTTTCCCTCATCCACCTGAGCGTGCTGTTTGCCGCGCTGCTGGTGGACCACTATGCGCTGTGAACACCATGCACAAAAGAAATGCCCTTCAATTCATAGCTATCAGCGCTTTGTCCATGAGCGCTGGTGCCCTGTTGACCGCCTGTTCTGAAAAGAAGACAGAGTTTCGTGGGGTGGACATCACCGGGGCCGACTACGCACGCGATATTCCGCTCACCGACCACAACGGCCAAAAGCGCAGCCTGCAGGACTTCCGGGGCAAGGTGGTGGTGGTGTTCTTTGGTTACACCCAATGCCCCGACGTGTGCCCCACCTCCATGCAGGAGCTGGCCGAGGTCAAGCAGATGCTGGGCAAGGACGGCGACCGCCTGCAGGGCATCTTTGTCACCGTGGACCCCGCGCGCGACACACCCGAGGTGCTGAAGGCCTACATGGCCAACTTTGATCCCGGCTTCCTGGCATTGTCTGGCACGCCCGAGCAGACCGCCGCCGTGGCCAAGGACTTCAAGATCTACTTCAAGCAGGTCGATGGCAAGACCCCCACCAGCTACACCATGGACCATTCGGCTGGCAGCTACGTGTACGACACGGCAGGCCGCCTGCGCGTTTACAACCGCTACGGCAGCGGCGCGCAGGCGCTGGGTGCCGATGTGCGTGCCCTGCTGCAGGAAGCCGGGTAACGGGGGCCGGCGGGCCGTCCGCGCCAACCCCTTGTTCGGCGCCTTATTCGGCCTTGATGCCTTGGGATCTGATCACCGCGCCCAGCACGCGCGCATCGGTCTGGATGCGTTGGGCCAGACCTTCGGCGGTGGTGCCGGTCACCTGCCAGCCTTGCTGGAACAGCTTGGCACGCACGTCCGGGCTGCGGGCGATTTCGCTGAACAGCGCCGACAGGCGCGCCACCACCGGCCGGGGCAGAGACCGGGGGGCGGCCACCGCGTTCCAGATTTCGAGGTTGAAGTCCTTCACGCCTGCTTCGGCCAGGCTGGGATATTCAGGCACCAGCGTGCTGCGCCCGCTGGAGGTGATGCCAATCACGCGCAGCTTGCCCGCGCGGGCCTGCGCGGCCGCCATGGCCGGGGGCAGCAGGGCCAGCTGGATCTGGCCGCCGATAATGGCGTTGATGACCTGCGGGTTGCCCGGGTAGGGCACATGCACCGGCTGGACGCCGGCCTTGCCTTTGAGCAGTTCCATGCCGATGTGGGCCACCGTGCCCACGCCCGGAGTGCCATAGCTCCAGCGGTCGCCGCTGGCGCGTGCGGCCGCGAAAAACTCCTGCGCGGTGGCGCCCGGTGCGTTGGCCGGGGCGGCCAGGGCCAGCGGGGCCGTGGCAATCAGGCTGATCGGGACCAGGTCCTTGAGCGGGTCGTAGTGGATTTTGGGGTTGATCAGCTTGGCAATCGTCAGGTTGCCGTTGATCATGATGCCCAGGGTGTGATCATCCGTGGCCTTGGCCACGGCATCGGCGGCGATGTTGCCGCCAGCGCCCACCTTGTTTTCCACAATCACCGGCTGCCCCAGGGCCTTGGCCAGCGGCTCGGCCAGGGTACGCGCCACCAGATCGGGGGATGACCCGCCCGGAAAACCCACCACCAGCTTGACGGGTTTGCTGGGCCAGCCCGGTGTTGCCGGGGCCGCGGTGGATTGTGCAAAAGCGGGGCTGCAGGCCGCAGCAAGGGCCAGCGCCAGAGCAGCACGGCGCAGGTGGGATGGGGTCATCAAAAGATCCTCCGGTCATGGACAGGCGCACAGGCATTTGCTGGCACCCAAAAAAAAGCGCGCAACCGCAGTCGCGCGCTGAATTATCTCTGCGGTCCGGTCGGCGGACAGCCACCGTTCAGGCGTAATCGGCCAGCGCGGCTTTCATCTTCTTCATGGCGGCCACTTCGATCTGGCGGATGCGCTCGGCGCTCACGCCATACACGGCGGCCAGCTCGTGCAGCGTCATGCCACCCGAACCATCGTCGTTGACCTTGAGCCAGCGCTCTTCCACGATGCGGCGGCTGCGCTCGTCCAGGCCGGCCAAGGCGGCAGCAATGCCATCGGTGGCCAGCGCATCGCGCTGGCGCGACTCGATCATGGCCGTGGGCTCATGCGCGGCATCGGCCAGGTAGGCAATGGGGCCAAAGGCCTGCTCGCCATCGTCCGACGGTGCGGGGTCCAGCAGCACATCGCCACCCGACAGGCGGGTTTCCATCTCGATGACTTCTTCGCGCTTGACATTGAGCTGCGCCGCCACCGAGTCGATTTCGCGGTCCGACAGGGTATCGCGGTGCGTGCTGGCATCGGCTGCCGCCGCGTCGGCCTTGAAACCCTGCTTCATGGACCGCAGATTGAAGAACAGCTTGCGCTGCGCCTTGGTGGTGGCCACCTTCACCATGCGCCAGTTCTTCAGGATGTATTCGTGGATCTCGGCCTTGATCCAGTGCATGGCGTAGCTCACCAGGCGAACGCCCTGGTCGGGGTCGAAGCGCTTGACGGCCTTCATCAGGCCCACGTTGCCTTCCTGGATCAGATCGCCATGGGGCAGGCCGTAGCCGAGGTACTGGCGTGCAATCGACACCACCAGGCGCAGGTGCGACATCACCAGCCGACCAGCGGCGTCCACATCGTTGTGGTCGCGCAGCTGGCGGGCGTAAGCCTGCTCTTCTTCATGGGTGAGCAGGGGCAGGCGGTTGACGGCCGAGATGTAGGCATCCAGGTTGCCCAAGGGCGGCACCAGCGCCCATGGATTGGTGGGTGCCAAGGTCGTCGTTGCGGTTCCAGATGGCAGTGTCATTCCGGGAATCCTTTCCTCTAAGCCTTCATGTTAGCACTCTGTTGGAGGGAGTGCTAAGCCCGGAGTTCCCGTCCGGTTGTTCCAAAGTGCCTGGTTTTTGATATGTCCAATCAATTGACATTGAGCGCAATACCATAAAGCGTTGGTAGCTATGAATAGATGAGCATTTGAAGACCTGTTTACACTGCCCTTTGTTCCTTTTGCAGGCAGGAGAGTTCCATGGCGACAGGCGTTGATCCGGCGGATATCAGCATGGTCACCACCACGGTGGCCAGCGCGGCAGATGCGCGCCGGCTGGCGCAGGCCGTCATGCAGGCGCGGCTGGCGGCCTGTGTGCAGGTGCAGGCCATCACCTCGCACTACCACTGGCAGGGTGCCCTGCAGGAAGCATCGGAGTGGCGGCTGGACTGCAAGACCATGCCGCGCGCCACCGCCGCATTGCTGGCGCTGCTGCAGGCGCTGCACCCCTATTCGCTGCCGCAGTTGGTGGTGCAGGCGCTGCAGGCCACGCCGGCCTATGTGCGCTGGGTGGATGGCGAGGTGGCCACCGGGGCGTAACGTTCAGGTCAACAGGGCCTGTGCGAATTCGCGCGCGTCGAAGGTTTCCAGGTCTTCGAGCTTTTCCCCCACGCCGATGAAGTACACGGGAATGGGGCGCTCCTGCGCGATGGCCGCCAGCACGCCGCCCTTGGCCGTGCCGTCGAGCTTGGTCACGACGAGGCCGGTGAGCTGCAGCGCATCGTCGAACGAGCGCACCTGGGCCAGCGCGTTCTGGCCGGTGTTGCCGTCAATCACCAGCAGCACCTCGTGGGGCGCCGTGGCGTCGGCCTTGGTGACCACGCGGCGGATCTTCTTCAGCTCTTCCATCAGGTGCAGTTGCGTGGGCAGGCGACCGGCCGTATCCACCAACACCACGTCCTTGCCGCGCGCCTTGCCGGCAGTGACGGCATCAAAGCTCACGGCAGCCGGGTCGCCGCCTTCCTGGCTCACGATCTCGACGGTGTTGCGGTCGGCCCATACACCGAGCTGTTCGCGCGCGGCGGCGCGGAAGGTGTCGGCCGCCGCCAGCAGCACGCTGGCCCCTTCGTTGGCCAGGTGCTTGGTGAGCTTGCCGATCGAGGTGGTCTTGCCCGCGCCGTTGACGCCCGCCACCATGATCACGGTGGGCTGGTGCTCGCCAATCACCAGGGCTTTTTCGAGCGGGCGCAGCAGATCGGCCAGCGCATCGGCCAGCAGGCCCTTGACGGCGGCGGGGTCGGTGGTCTTGCTGTCTTTCACGCGGCGCTTGAGGTCATCCAGCAGGTGCTGCGTGGCCTTGACGCCGGTGTCTGCCATCAGCAGGGCTTCTTCCAGTTCTTCATACAGGGCATCGTCGATCTGGGTGCCGGTGAACACGGTGGCGATGCTGGAGCCCGTCTTGCGCAGACCGGCCTTGAGGCGATCGAGCCAGCCCTTGCGTTCGGGGGGCATGGACGGCTGCTCGGCGGCAATGGGGGGCAAAGGCAAGGGCGGGGCGGCGACGGCGATGGGTGCGGTTGCCACCATGGGCGAAACGGGGGGGGGCACGGGCGCTGGCGCCGGCAGCTCGGCCGGCGGCGGAGATGCCACCGGGGCTGCTTCAGCTGCGGGAGCAGGCGGTTTGGCGGCGAACGGGTTGCGCAGCCAGCCAAGGCCACCGCTGGCCGCCGGCGGGGCCGTTGGGGGCAGGGTGGCTGCGGAGGGCGCTGGCAATGGCGCGGGCTGCGTGACCGGGGCGGCGGGTGCCTGCCCGGCGGGCGGAACCACCGGCAGTGGCGCGGGTGCGGCCTCCGGTGCAGCAGGGGTGGCAGGCGCAGCCGCAGCGGGCTGCGCGGGCGTGGGGGTGGGTTTTTTCTTGAAAAAACTGAACATTGGCGGGTACTTAGAATCACTCCATTCTATGAAACGTGCTTTCACCCTTCTGGGCCTGTTGGCCTGCCTGAGTGCCGGGGCGCAATCCCCGGTGTCCACCACCCTTTCCGCCACCCCTGCCGCGAACCCGCCAGCGGCCCCCACGGCCACGGCTTCCGGGGCACAGCAATTCACGCTGGCCAACGGCATGCAGCTCATCGTGCAGCCCGACCGGCGTGCGCCCACGGCGATGCACATGGTGTGGCTGCGCGTGGGTTCCATGGACGAGGTCGATGGCACCTCGGGCGTGGCCCATGTGCTCGAACACATGATGTTCAAGGGCAGCAAGACCGTGCCGCCGGGCGAGTTCTCGCGCCGCGTGGCGGCCCTGGGCGGACAGGAAAATGCCTTCACCAGCCGCGACTACACGGGCTACTACCAGCAGATTCCCTCCAGCCGGCTCGAGGACGTGATGCGCCTGGAGGCCGACCGCTTCGCCCACAACCAGTGGCCCGATGCCGAGTTCAAGAAAGAGATCGAGGTGGTCAAGGAAGAGCGCCGCATGCGCACCGAAGACCAGCCCCGCGCCGTGTTGGCCGAGCAGCTTTTTGCGACCACTTTCATCGCCTCGCCCTACCGCCGCCCGGTGGTGGGCTGGATGAGCGACCTCGATGCCCTGACGCCCGATGACGTGCGCCATTTCCACCGCCAGTGGTATGTGCCCGGCAACGCGGCGGTGGTGGTGGCCGGCGATGTGGACGTGGCCCGGGTGCGTGCCCTGGCCGAAAAATACTACGGTCGCCTGCCCGCCCGCGCCGTGCCGGCGCGCAAGCCGCGCGCCGAGCCCGTGCAGCAGGGCCTGCGCCGCATTGCCGTCAAGGCCCCGGCCGAGCAGGCCTATGTGGCCCTGGCGTTTCGGGTGCCTGGCATGGAGCGCGTCGAGGCGCTCACCGACGGCGACCGCGATGCCCTGGCGCTGATGGTGTTGTCGGCCGTGCTCAGCGGCTACGACGGCGCCCGCCTGGAGCGCGCCCTCAGCCAGGGCCCACAGCGCGTGGCCGACAGCGCCGGCAGCTCGGCCATGGTGACCGGGCGCGGCCCCAGCCTGTTCCTGCTCAGCGGCGTGCCCGCCGAGGGCAAGACGGCGCAGCAGGTCGAAGACGCCCTGCGCGCCGAAGTGGCCCGCGTGGCCCGCGAGGGCGTGAGCGAGGCCGAGCTGTCACGCGTCAAGACCCAGTGGATTGCCTCGACCGTGTACCAGCGTGACTCGGTGCATGGGCAGGCCCAGGACCTGGGCAGCAATTGGGTGCAGGGGTTGCCGCTCGATGCGGAAGAGCGCCTGCTGACCCTGCTGCGCACCGTGACGCCCGAGCAGGTGCAGCAGGTGGCGGCCCGGTATTTTGGTGACGACCAGCTCACGGTGGCCACGCTGCTGCCGCAGCCGCTGGACACCAAGCCCCGGCGCGCCGCACCGGCCGCTGGTGCCCCGCGCCACTGAATCCGCACCCCGAGGCATTGCATGATGACTATGAAAAAAATAGCTGCTCGCGCTTTACTCATAAGCGCTGGAGCACTTCTTGTGGCCAATTCAGCCTGGGCGCTGCTGCCCATCCAGCACTGGACCGAAGCCAACGGTGCGCAGGTCTGGCTGGTGGAAAGCACCGTCATCCCCATGGTGGATGTGCAGCTCGACTTTGATGGCGGCAGCCGCCGCGACCCGGCCGATCAGGCGGGCCTGGCCGGTGCCGTGGCCTCCATGGCCTCGAAAGGCGTTCTGGGCATGATCGGCGGGTCGGGTGTTGCCGGTGAGGGCGCACCACTGGATGAAAACGCGCTGGGCGAGGCCTGGGCCGACCTGGGCGCCAGCTTCGAGGCCAGCGCCGGCAGCGATGGCCTGCATTATTCACTGCGCTCGCTGACCGACCCCGCGCTACTGCAGCGCGCCGCTTTGCTGGCCGCCCGCCAGATGGGCGAACCCAGCTGGCCGACCGATATCTGGCAGCGCGAGCGCGCCCGCTGGAGCGCCAGCATCAAGGAGTCCCGCACCCGCCCCGCCACCCTGGCGGGCGAAGCCTTTGCCGCTGCGGTGTACGGCAACCACCCCTATGGCTACCGTGCCACCGAAGACACGCTGGCGCGCATCGAGGTGGCCGACATGCAGGCCTTCCATGCGCGCGCCGTGGCCGCCTGCAGCGCACGCGTGAGCATCGTGGGCGCCGTCAACCGCGCGCAGGCACAGACCCTGGTGACCACGCTGCTATCGCGCCTGCCGGCGCGCACGGCGGCCGAATGCGCACCGCTGCCGGCCGTGCCCGAAGTGGCCGCGCTCACCGCGCCGGCCGAGCAGCGCATCCCCTTTGCCTCGGCCCAGGCCCATGTGCTGATCGGCCAGCCCGGCTTTGCGCGCCGCGATCCCGACTTTCTGGCGCTGCTGGTGGGCAACCACATCCTGGGCGGCGGGGGCTTCACCTCGCGCCTGACCAACGAGGTGCGCGAAAAGCGCGGCCTGAGCTACAGCGTCTACAGCAGCTTTGCGCCCGGCCTGCATGCGGGCGCGTTCAGCATCGGCCTGCAGACCCGGCCCGACCAGGCAGCGCAGGCCGTGCAGGTTGCGCGCGATGTGCTGGCGCGCTTCGTGCGCGAAGGCCCCACCGAGACCGAGCTGCGCGCCGCCAAGGACAACCTGATCGGCGGCTTTGCACTGCGCATCGACAGCAACCGCAAACTGCTGGGCAACGTGGCCAACATCGCCTGGAACGGGCTGCCACTCGACTACCTGGAGCGCTGGACGGCACGCGTCGAGGCACTCACCGTGGCCGACATCCGCGCCGCCATGGCGCGCAAGCTGCAGCCCGAGCGCATGGTCACCGTGGTCGTGGGAGGCCAGCCATGAGCCGCTCCAGCCTGCGCCTGGAATCCCTGCCCGGCGGCCGCCTGGCCCGTCCCGCCAGGAACGTCCCCGCGGCCGAGCCCGATACCAAGGCGTCCAAGGACGCCAAGGCAGCCAAGAGCAGCGCCAGGAAAGACGCCGCCCCGCAGGCTGCGGGCGAAATCCGCATCATCGGCGGCCAGTGGAAGCGCACCCGCCTGCCCGTGGCCCAGCGCCCGGGCCTGCGCCCCACGCCCGACCGCGTGCGCGAAACCCTGTTCAACTGGCTGGGCCAGGACCTGACCGGCTGGCATTGCCTGGATGCATTTGCCGGCACCGGCGCACTGGGGCTGGAGGCGGCTTCGCGCGGCGCTGCCGCCGTGCAGCTGGTGGAAAACGACGCCGCCCTGGTGGCCCAGCTGCACAAACTGCAGGCGCGGCTGGCGGCCACGGCCGTGCGCGTGCAGCGCGGCGACGGCATTGCCGCGCTGCGGCAGGCGGCACCGGCCAGCCTGCACCTGGTGCTGCTCGACCCGCCGTTTGACAGCGCCTGGTTCGAGCCCTCCCTGCAGGCCGCCGCCAAGGCCGTGGCGGCAGACGGCTTCGTGTACCTGGAGGCGCCGCTGGCCTGGACCGATGAGGCACTGGCTCCGTTCGGGCTGGTGGTGCAGCGCCACCTGAAGGCGGGCGCGGTGCATGCGCACCTGCTTCAGCGGCGCGTGGTGGGTTGACGGCATCGCACTTGATGGCTATAAAAATAATAGCTTATTGTGCTTTCTGTATAAGCGTTAGAGCCTTTTTTCTTTGAAAAAAGAGGGGCATGCGCTGCGGCGCCTGCGCGTTGCAGTGCGCTGCATAATCCGCCCACGCGGCCCGGCCGGCCCCTGTGGGGCCGGGCCCCAAGTCCATCTGCCCACCAGGAGACCCCAGCCCATGGCCCACAACGTGCTCGCCATCTACCCCGGAACCTTCGATCCCCTCACGCTGGGCCATGAAGACCTGGTGCGCCGCGCGGCGCAGCTGTTCGACCGGGTGATCGTGGCCGTGGCCATTGCCCACCACAAAAAGACCCTGTTCAGCCTGGACGAGCGCATGGACATGGCGCGCGAGGCGCTGCGCGACTGCCCGCAGGTGAGCGTCGAGCCCTTTGATGGCCTGGTGACTGAGTTCACCGCTGCGCGCGGCGGCACGGCCATGCTGCGCGGCCTGCGCTCGGGCACCGATTTCGACTATGAATTCCAGCTGGCTGGCATGAACCGCGCACTGGTGCCGCGCATCGAGACGGTGTTCCTCACCCCCAGCAGCCAGCACCAGTTCATCAGCAGCACGCTGGTGCGCGAAATTGCCACGCTGGGCGGCGACGTGGCGCAGTTCGTCTCGCCCGGTGTGCACGGGCAACTGATGCGCAAGCTCCAACGTTCAGCGTCGGCCTGAGAGGCTGAGAGGCTGAGAGTTTCAGCCTGCGGTGGTTCGCACCAGCATGTCGTGCACAAAGCGCAGCTTGCGCAGCGCGCCGGGGGACAGGGCAAAGGGGTAGGCGTCGCTCTGCCCCAGGCTGCGGTTCAGGCTGTTGAGCAGCAGGGTCAAGGGCACCCACTGGCGCACCATGTCGTCAAACGCGGGTCGCGGGTCGGCAAAGGGGTCGGTCACCTGGTGGCGCTGGGTTGCGTGCGGGTCGGGCACGGACAGGCTGGTCTGGTAACTGGCCGCCGTTTCGAGCAGGTCCACCATGTGCAGGTAATGCGCCCAGGTTTCGGCCCAGTCTTCCCAGGGGTGCGAGGCCGCGTAGCTGCTGACATGGTGCGGACGCCAGTCGCCCGCGTCGTTGTCTTTGGCATAGTGGGCACCCAGGGCGGCGGCGTAATCGAGGCGCTCATCGCCAAACAGGCTGCGAAAAGCCTCCAGGCAATGGCCGTCGCGCACCAGCTGGTCCCAGTAGAAATGGCCCGATTCATGGCGCAGGTGGCCAATCAGGGTGCGGTAGGGCTCGCCCAGCGCCACGCGCCGCTGCGCGCGCTCGCCGTCGTCGGCTTCGGCTACGTTGAGGGTGATGGTGCCGCCGTGGTGGCCGGTGAGGACGGGCGGACCGCCGGGCCAGTCCGCCAGAAACTCGAACACCGGCCCGGATCGGCCCGGTGCGGGTTCCAGCCCCAGGCGGGCCAGCGTGTAGAAAAGCTGGCGCTTGGCCGCTTCGATCTGCTTCCATCGGCCCAGGTTGGCGGGTTCGGAGAGATCAGGCAGCACGCGCGTCTGGCGGCACGACACACACAGCGGGGAGAAATCATGGGCTGGCAGGGCGAAATTGCAGGCGTTGTAGGCGGTGTGGTTGCCGCACAGGCGATAGAGCCGCCCGCTGCAGTCCGCACTGCCGCGCAGCCCCATGCGGCGCCACAGGTCCGGCCCGTCCTGCGGGGCCGGGGCCAACGCCGCCATGCAGAGCAGCTCGGGCACAAAGGCGAGCGTGCTGCCGCAATGCATGCACTGCACGCTGTCAAAAAAAACCAGATGACCGCAATGGTCGCAATTGAATACCCGCATGGTGTTGCAGCTTAACCCCCTGCGGCCCGGCGCACCGCGGGCAAAAGAGAAAGCGTGGCGGCCAGTCAAAAAGGGCACAAGCGCCAAACCATCTGGTTCGGCGCTTGTGCCCTTTTCCTGCCACGCCCCGCCGCACGGCTTGCGCCGCTACCGACAGGATCGTGCGCGAACGCTCAGGGGCGCACAACAATGCTGTTGCGCACTTCCTTGACGTTCTTGGTGTTGCGGGCAATGGCTTCTGCCTGGTTCTTCTCGGCCTGCGATTTGGCAAAACCCGACAGCTGAACCGTGCCGTTGAGCGTTTCGACGCTGATGGCGGTGGCGGACACCGTTTTGTCTTCCGCCATCTTGGCCTTGACGGCTGTGGTGATGCCCGCATCGTCGATGTAAGCGCCAGCGGTTTGCTGGTTGCGCGCCACTGCGCAGCCCGTGGCGGTGACGACGGTGATGGCTGTGGCTGCGGCAAGGGCAAGGGCACGTGCGTATTTCATGGTGTATTCCTTCAAAGAGTGGAGACGCGGGTGCGAGGGAAAATCACAGCTTGCCGGCTTGTTGCACCCTCCGTGACCGGCTGGCTGTCGTGGCGCTGAAACGGGCTAGGTTTCCAGCAAATCCTTGAGTTCATCGGCATGCTCTTCTTCGTCGGCCAGTATGCCTTCGAGCATGCGCTTGGTGGTGGGGTCTTTGTCACCAATCAATGCAATCATCTGGCGGTAGGCCTCCACGGCAATGCGTTCAGCCACCAGGTTGGCCTTCACCATGGCCTTGAGGTCCGACGAGGTGTCGTAGTCGGCATGGCTGCGGGCGAGCAGGGTGTCGGGCGCAAAGTCGGGCTCGCCCCCCAGCTGCACGATGCGCCGGGCGATCAGATCGGCGTGGGTTGCTTCTTCGGTGGCGTGCACCATGAACTCCGCCGCAATGGCGGGCGAGGCCATGCCGTGGGCGGTGAAGTGGTGGCGCTTGTAGCGCAGCACGCAGACCAGCTCGGTTGCCAGCGCGTCGTTGAGCAGGCGCACGATGTCGTCGCGATGCTGGCTGAACGCGGGTGTGACCGCCCCGTCATCCAGGTGGCTGGTGGCCGCGGCTTTCAGGGCTGCTTCGTCCAGTTCCATGCCGGTCGCATGGGAGGGTAGAGGGCTGAGTTTTTTCATGGAGACACTTTCCATGGGGCGAAAAGCTCCGTGGTCGTTCAGGGGTTGCGGCGGCGTGACATCAGCAGCACAGCGGCTGTCACGGCAGCGCCAGCAGCGGCGGCAATGGCCACGGACTTGCCCGGCTGCTGCGTGACATAGCGTGTGGTGGCGTCAGCGGCCTGCCGAACCTGGTGGCGGGCGCGGGCACTGCTCTCGGCGCAGAAATCGATGCTGCGCGTGGCCAGGTCGTGGGCGCGGGCGGCCAGATCATCGATGACCGGGCTGGCTTCACGGCGCAGTTCGCGCACACCGGATTCGGCCTTGTCCAGGGATTCCCTGGCTTTGTCGCGTGTCGTCTGTACGGCGTCCTGGGCGCTTTGCAGCACGTTATCGGCGAGACTGCGCGCCCCGTCTGCAACTTTGGTCGTGGTGGATTCGGTATTCATGGGTTCTCTCCGAAGATGTAAAGGGTTGGGGAACACAATGGCTGTCGCAGGGCGGTGGGGCGCGGGGATCAGCCCTTTTTCAGCAGGCCCAGCACGAACGTCACGATGGCCATGATCACGAACACAAAGAACAGGATCTTGGCGATGCCTACGGCGCCTGCCGCAATGCCGCCAAAGCCGAACACAGCGGCGATGAGCGCGATAACCAGAAAGACAACGGCGTAGTGCAGCATTTCCATCTCCTTGAAGGTCGGTGTTGCCGTAGGTGAGGTGGCGCCAGGAATTGAGCGCCTGGGATGTACTGTAGGCAGAGCGGGCCGCTGCGCATGCCGGTGGCTGGCGCTCCCCCTTGTCGGCGCCAGGAGGGCCGCCTTGTAGGACACAGCCGACGGTGCCACCCTGCCTGAACGCCCCGCGCAGGCCGCAGCATGCCGGGGTGCGGGTGGAGTCAGCGGGACTTGGGCAGAACGGCCGACACCAGGGTGCCGTTGCCCGGGCGGGAGGTGAGGGTCAGCCGCCCGCCTGCGGCCTCCACCCGATGGCGCATGCCGGTCAGTCCATGCGACGCAATGCCCACGCTGGCGGGGTCGAAGCCTGCGCCATCGTCGCGCACCTGCACCGTCACATGGGTGGGGTGGTTGTGCACGGTCACCAGCACCTTGGTGGCCTTGGCGTACTTGCTGATGTTGGTGAGGGCTTCCTGCACCAGCCGGTAGACCGTCAGCTGGGTGGCCTCGGTCAGCTGCACGGACTCCAGGTTGGTCTCGATCTCGATCCCGGCGGTCTCGGCATGTTCGCGGGTCAGGATTTCAAGGGCCGTCGCCAGCCCCAGGTTGGACAGCGAGGAGGGGCGCAGGTCCTCGATGATGCGGCGCTTGAGGGCAATGCCGCTGTTGAGCGTTTCGGTCAGGTGCCGGAGGCGCTCGGCAACTTCGGGGGCCTGGTGGTCGATCTTCGACTTGAGCCGGGCGACGTCGAGCTTGGCGGCGGTCAGCAAGGCGCCCAGTTCGTCGTGCAGCTCGCGCGCCAGGTAGCCACGTTCGTCTTCGCGCACCTGCTGCAGGTGGCTGGCCAGCTCGGACAGCGAGGCGGTGCGCGCGCGGACCAGGCCTTCGAGCCGCTCCCGCTCACGCTCCAGCACTTCCTGTTCGCGCTGGTTCACCTGTTGCAGGGTGCGGGCCTGGCGCAGGTACATGTAGAACGCCAGCAGGCCGATGGATGTCACGGTCGCAATGCCGATGCGCGACAGCATCAGCGATTGCACAATCTGGCGGCGGCTCTCTTGCACCCTCTGGGCACTGCGATCGATCAACGCATGGGCCTGTTTGCGGATCGACTCCATGTGCTCCTTGCCCACGTCGGTGAACAGGATGAATTTCCAGGCATCCTCGTTGCCCTGCCGGCGCAGGCGCACGCTCAGCTCCATCTCGGCCAGCTTGCGTGAAACCTCGCGCGACAGGTGGGCAAACTGCTGCAGTTCATTGGGTGACTTCAGATACCGGTTGCGCAACTCGTCCAGATTGGTCTGCACCGTGACAACTGCCTTGTCATAGGGTTCGAGGTAGGTTTCGTTGCCGGTCAGCAGGTAGCCGCGCTGACCGGTTTCGGCGTCCAGCATGCTTTGCAGCAGGCGGTTGACCGCATTGCGGGTCTGCTGCCCTTCGTTCATGGCTTCCACGGCTTCCTGCGAGCGCATGTGCCCGGCTTCGTTGATGCCGATCAGCACCAGCGCAGCCAGCAAGGCAAAAGGCAGGCTGATGGCCATCGTGCGGCTTTTTCTGAGCCAGTGCCGGGAGTTTTCTTTGAACGTCATGCGGGGTGCTCGGATAATCGCGGGGAACTGCTACGCTGTCGCCTGCGGTGCAGATGGCGGCGCAAGCCTGTGCAACAACAACGACCTGGAGATGGCATGGCCACTTCCTGAAAGAAGCTCATGATCAAGATCGGCATTGTGGATGACCATGCGATTGTTCGGACCGGGCTGCGGCAGTTTTTGTCGGAGCATGTCGACTTTCGCGTGGAGGGCGAGGCGGGCAACGGCCGCGAGGCCATCGATCTCGTGCGCAACCATGAAATAGACGTGTTGCTGATGGACCTGTCCATGCCGGGTCAGAGCGGACTGGATGCGCTGGCCATGCTGCGGGCGAAGGCGCCCGACATGGGCATTCTCATCCTGAGTGGCTATCCCGAAGAGCATTACGCCATCAACCTGATCCGCCAGGGTGCCAGTGGTTACCTCAACAAGGAGTGCGAGCCTTCCGAGATCGTCGAGGCCATTCGCACCATTGCGCTGGGGCGGCGCTATCTCACGCCCGCCGTTGCCGAGTTGCTGGCGCAGCAACTGAACCGCAAGGACGATGTGCCGCCGCATGAGCAGTTGTCGGAGCGGGAATTCCAGGTGTTCCTGAAACTGGCCAAGGGCGAGACCGCCGGAGACATCGCCAAGGACTTGTCGCTGAGCGTGAAGACCGTGAGCACCTACCGCACGCGGCTCATGGAAAAGATGGTGCTGTCGTCCAACAGCGACCTGACCTATTACGCGCTGAAAAACCGGCTGATCGACTGAAGGGCGGGTCCCCCGGCCCCGTTGGCTGCGTGGGCAGCACTGGTCCTGCGGTGGCTGTGCCTTGTCAACGTCGCCCCGGCACGGTTTGCGCAGGGCAAGGGGTTTCACGGCATGTCCGGCCGGGGCGGCTGGTCCGCTGCGCTTTGTGCCTTGCTGCTGTGCTCGATGCAGTAGTCCACCAGGGCGTCGATTTCGTTGGACTTGTCGAACACCGCATCCACGCCAAGCTGCGCGCAGCGCATGCGCACATCGGGGGTGGCGTAGTTGCTCAGGACCACCATTTTCTGGCCCGGCTGGCGGGCCCGGCATGCCGCCAGCACGCCGAGGCCACTGCCCTGGCGCAGGAATAGATCCACGATCGCCAGATCCCACTGAGCGCTGTGGGCGGTCAGCCACTCCTTGCCTTCGTCTTCGGTGGCGCTGGCGCCGACCGCCTCCACGCAGGCGAGTTCCTCCAGCGTTCCGATCAGATTCTCCCGAATCGTGGCGTTGTCTTCAACAATGTAGGTACGCAGTTTCACAGCCTGATCCATGGGGTGCGACCGGTGCGGATGTGCCGGCGTCGTGCCTTAATTTAACGGGGGCGGTGCGGCAATTCTGCCAGCGGCCACAGGCTGAGGGCGTAGGACGTTTCTTACTTCAACGCTGCACACACCGGGCAGTGGGGGTGCCGGTTCAGGTGCATGGTGCTCCACTCCATGGCGCGACCATCGAGCATGAGCAGGCGCCCCGCCAGCGAGGGTCCCGCGCCGGACAGCAGTTTCAGCGCCTCGGCGGCCTGCATGGCCCCCACCACGCCAACCAGCGGTGCAAACACCCCCATGGTCGAGCATTGCACCTCTTCGAAAGCGGCTTCGGGCGGGAACACGCAGGCATAGCATGGCGAGTGCGCATCGCGCGGGTCCACCACGGTGATCTGGCCATCAAAGCGAATCACCGCACCGGCCACCAGGGGCTTGCCATGCCGCACGCAGGCGGCGTTGACCGCGTGGCGCGTGGCGTAGTTGTCGCTGCAGTCCAGCACCACGGTGGCCTGCGGCACCAGCGTGTCGAGCAGGGCGGCATCCGCGCGTGCCTGCAGCGCCGTGACCCGAACCTCCGGGTTGATGGCCGTGACGGCCTGTGCCGCCGACGCCACCTTGGGCTGTCCCACGCGGGCGGTGGTGTGGGCAATCTGGCGCTGCAGGTTGGTCAGGTCCACCACATCGTTATCGACCAGCGTGATGTGCCCGACACCGGCCGATCCGAGGAACAGCGCTGCCGGCGAGCCCAGGCCACCCGCGCCGATGATCAGGGCATGGCTGGCCAGGATGCGCTCCTGTCCTTCGATGCCCACCTCGTCGAGCAGGATGTGGCGGGAGTAGCGCAGGAGCTGTTCATCGGTCATGGTGTGGGCAGGAGCGTGGCGCGTGAAAAAGGCCGGGCTCCGTGGGCAACCCGGCCTCGGTGGCAGCAGAACTGTCTCAGTTCTCTTTCTTTTCTTCCTTGCGCTCGGTCAGTGTCTTGCTGACCAGCACGGGGCGGCCCTTGAACTGGTTCAGGGCCTGCGTCAGCTGGAAGTCCTTGTCGGTGCCGAACTCGGGGATCTTGCGTTCCGCCACCGGTTTCTTCGCTTCTTCCTCCAGGCGCTTGCGGGCTTCTTCGCGGGCCTTTTCGCGGGCCTCATCCTTTTGTTCCTCGCCCTGGCCGCTGCCCAGGTGCTTGTCGAGATCGGCCTCGCGCATGCGCAGCGCCGCAAACACATTGCCTTCTTCCGACTCATCGATCATCACGTCGGGCACGATGCCCTTGGCCTGGATCGACTTGCCGCTCGGTGTGTAGTAGCGGGCCGTGGTGAGCTTGAGGCCGGTGTCCGGACCCAGGGGGCGTACGGTCTGTACCGAGCCCTTGCCGAAGGTCTGGCTGCCCATGATGGTGGCACGCTTGTGGTCCTGCAGCGCGCCGGCCACGATCTCGCTGGCCGAGGCGGAGCCCTCGTTCACCAGCACGATCAGCGGCACCGTCTTGAGCGCTGCGGGCAACCGCTTGAGCGGATCGCTGCTGCCGCGGCGCTGGTAGAACTCGGGCGTGGCCTTGTAGGTGGCCTTGCTCTCGGCCAGCTGGCCGTCGGTGCTGACCACGGTGACGTTGGCCGGCAGGAACGCTGCCGAGATGGCGACGGCCGCATCGAGCAGGCCCCCGGGGTCGTTGCGCAGGTCCAGCACCAGGCCCTTGAGCTGCGGGTCCTGCTTGTAGATTTCCTCGACCTTGCGCACGAAGTCATCCACCGTGCGTTCCTGGAACTGCGACAGCCGCACCCAGCCGTAGCCCGGCTCGATGAGCTTGCCCTTGACCGACTGGGTCTTGATTTCTTCGCGCGTGATGGTCACGGGGAAGGTGCGGCTTTCGTCCTTGCGGAAGATGGTGAGCGTGACCTTGGTGGCGGGCTCGCCGCGCATCTTCTTGACGGCGTCGTTGAGCGACAGGCCCTTGACGGCGGTTTCGTCGATCTTGGTGATCAGGTCGTTGGTCTTGAGCCCGGCGCGAAAGGCAGGAGAGCCCTCGATGGGCGAGACGATCTTGATCAGGCCATCTTCCTGTGTGATCTCTATGCCCACGCCCACAAAACGGCCCGAGGTGCCTTCGCGGAATTCCTTGAAGGACTTCTTGTCGAAATACTGCGAGTGCGGGTCCAGGCTGGCGACCATGCCCGAGATGGCGTCGGTGATGAGCTTTTTGTCATCCACCGGTTCGACGTAATCGGTCTTGACCAGGCCGAACACGGCGGACAGCTGCTGGATTTCTTCCAGCGGCAGAGGCGCCATGGCGCCGCGCGCCACCGTCTGCAGGGACACCGTGGTCAGCGCTCCAGCCACCACGCCGATTGACACCCACCCTGCAATTTTGAGTTTGTGGCCCATAGAACACCTTTACCGCTTCGTTTCAATATACAACTTGGAAGGGCCGCGCCCGCTGCAGTTCCGTGCGGGCACTTGCTTTCGCAGGATTTTGCAGGTTTTGGCCCGGCTTTACGCTTTGCCCTGTGAAGCCACGGCGGCCGCGGCCCTGGCAGCGGCCTCGGCATCGCCCAGATAGTAGTGGCGGATGGGCTGGAGGTCGGCGTCCAGCTCATATACCAGCGGAATCCCGTTGGGAATGTTCAGGCCCACGATGTCGGTCTCGGAGATGTTGTCCAGGTACTTCACCAGCGCACGGATGGAGTTGCCGTGCGCCGCCACCACCACCCGTTTGCCCGAGCGGATGGCGGGCGCCATGGCCTCGTTCCAGAACGGCAGCACGCGGGCCACGGTGTCTTTCAGGCACTCGGTCAGGGGCACGTTGTCGGCCGCCACACCGGCGTAGCGGCGGTCGCCGCGCTCGCTGCGGGGGTCGGTGGCTTCCAGCGCTGGCGGGGGCGTGTCATAGCTGCGGCGCCACACCAGCACCTGCTCGTCGCCGTACTGCTTGGCCATGTCGGCCTTGTTCAGGCCCTGCAGGGCGCCGTAGTGGCGCTCGTTCAGGCGCCAGTCCTTGACCACGGGCAGCCAGGTGCAGTCCATTTCGTCCAGCGTGTACCACAGGGTGTGGATGGCGCGCTTGAGCACGCTGGTGAACGCCAGGTCGAATTCGTAGCCTTCGGCCTTGAGCAGTTTGCCGGCGGACATGGCCTGCGACACCCCGGTGGGCGTGAGGTCAACGTCTGTCCAGCCGGTGAAGCGGTTTTCAAGGTTCCAGGTGGATTCGCCGTGTCGGATCAGAACGAGTTTGTGCATGGTGTCCCTAGGGAAAGCGGGTCAAAACCATACATTTTAGAATTACGCGGTTTGCCAACCCAAGGAATCTTCGTGAAATTCGTTATCGATAACTGGTATCTGGTCCTCGTGGCACTCGCTTCGGGCAGCATGCTGCTGTGGCCGCTGCTCAAGAGCGCCAGTGGTGGATCGCTCACGCCCGCACGGGCCGTGCAGCTCATCAACCGGGAGAAAGCCGTGGTCATCGACGTGTGCGAGGCCGAAGAGTTCGCTGCCGGCCATGTGGGCGGTGCCAAGAATGCGCCGCTGGGCCAGCTCGAAGAGCGCCTGCCCACGCTGGTGAAGAACAAGGCCCTGCCGCTGGTGCTGGTGTGTGCCAGTGGCGCCCGCGCCCACCGTGCCGTGGCCATGGCCAAGAAGCTCGGCTACGACAATGCCCAGGCCATGGCCGGCGGCCTCAAGGCCTGGCGCGAGGCCAGTCTGCCGGTAGAAAAATCCTGAATTGCCCCCAGCTATGCGATGGCCGACAGGCTTTCGACTGGTTTTGTTGCCCTACAGGAAAAAAACAGGAAGGACCGCCATGCAACCCGTAAAGATGTACACCACCGCCGTCTGCCCCTATTGCGTCCGCGCCAAGCAGATACTCAAGGCCAAGGGCGTCGAGCAGATCGAAGAGGTCCGCATCGACACCGACCCCGCAGCACGCAGCCACATGATGGAGATCACCGGCCGCCGCACGGTGCCGCAGATCTTCATCGGTGACACCCATGTGGGTGGGCACGACGATCTGGTGGCGCTCGACGGCCGCGGCGGGCTGATGCCCCTGCTGGGCGCTGCCTGATCGGCTGCCCGGGCGCTGCATAATGCAACCCCATGTGCCCGCTGCGGGAGCTGCTCCCCGGCGGGTTTTGTTTTGCTGAAATTTTGTTAGAGCAGAGAGACTTCACCATGGCCGATCAAGAAAACCCCGTGTTCCAGATCCAGCGCGTCTACCTCAAGGACATGTCCCTGGAGCAGCCCAATTCGCCTGGCATCCTGCTTGAACAGGAGCAGCCCAGCGTGGACATCCAGCTCGGCGTGGAAGCCACCCCCGTGGCCGAAGGCATCTTTGAAGTGGCCGTCACCGCCACGGTGCAGACCAAGGTCAAGGACAAAACCGTGTTCCTGGTCGAGGCCAAGCAGGCCGGCATTTTCGAGATCCGCAACATCCCCGAAGACCAGATGGGCCCCATCATGGGCATCGCCTGCCCGCAGATCGTGTACCCCTACCTGCGCGGCAACGTGGCCGACATCGTGAACCGCGCGGGCTTCCCGCCCGTGCACCTGGCAGAAATCAACTTCCAGGCCATGTACGAGCAGCAGCAGGCCCAGGCCGCCGGCGAACCTTCGCCCATCATCACCCAGTGATGCGGTTCAGAGGCCATTGTGGTCTCTGGCGCTTGATGCATAAGCGCAAGCAGCTATGAAAATAGTCGTACTTGGTGCCGGTGCCTGGGGCACGGCACTGGCCATGGGGGCTGCCCAGCAACCGGGCGGTCACGCCGTCACCTTGTGGGCGCGCGATGGCCGGCAGGTGGCCGACATGCAGGTGCAGCGCCAGAATGCGCGCTACCTGCCGGGCATTGCTTTTCCCCCGGCGCTCGCGGTATCGGGTGCCGACCCGCTGGCGCTGGCGCGGGCGGCCGATCTGGTCATCGTGGCCACGCCCATGGCGGCGTTGCGCGCCATGCTGCGGGCCCTGCGCGGCTGCCAGGCCCCCGTGGCCTGGCTGTGCAAGGGCTTTGAAGCGGTGGCATCCGCTGATGCCGGGGCATTTGGGCTGCTGGCGCACGAGGTGTGCGTGCAGGAAGCTCCTGATTTAATAGCGGGCGTGCTCAGCGGCCCCAGCTTTGCACAAGAGGTGGCGCGTGGCCAGCCCACGGCGCTGGTGGCGGCCAGCCGGCACGCCGTGGTGCGTGATGCGCTGGTGACCGCCTTTCACAGCCCCAGCCTGCGGGTGTATGCCAACGACGATATCGTGGGCGTGGAAGTGGGCGGTGCGGTGAAAAACGTGCTGGCCATTGCCACCGGCCTGTGCGATGGGCTGAACCTGGGGCTGAATGCGCGCGCGGCCCTCATCACGCGCGGCCTGGCCGAAATGACGCGCCTGGGCGTGGCGCTGGGCGCACGGCCCGACACCTTCATGGGGCTGTCGGGCATGGGCGACCTGGTGCTCACGGCCACGGGCGACCTGTCACGCAATCGCCGGGTGGGCTTGCTGCTGGCGCAGGGGCAGAGCCTGCAGCAGGCGGTGGATTCCCTGGGCCATGTGGCCGAGGGCGTGTACTGCGCCCGCACCGTGGCCCAGCGCGCGGCCGGGCTCGGTGTGGACATGCCCATCACCCAGGCGGTGGTGGCGCTGCTCGATGGCCGCCTGGCCCCGGCCGATGCCGTAGGCCTGCTGATGGGGCGCGATCCGGGCTCCGAACTGCGCTGATCGGGCGGGGCGCTGCCGACCGGCGCCCCGGTGCGTGTTCAGAACACGCCAAACAGCATCAGCAACAGCACGATCGACAGCGGCACACCAAGCAACCACAGAATGACAGGCATCGCAATCTCCTTGAAAAAGTGATGCCTTGACCTTGGAGCCTTATATGGACGCCCCGAATAAGCCAAGCCCTCACTCACTGAAGTCAAGACGGTAGAGATTGCACCCGTATATCCGGACTTGCTGTGGCCGGGGCCACGGTCCCTGATGGGATTCGCTGGTGAATGTCCTATCGGTTTAGCGCACTCGAAGTGCCACGCTCTTATCGGATTGCATCCACCACGGTCTG
>NZ_JBXAGC010000013.1:118253-127933 GCF_058793725.1 Acidovorax sp. GW835-FHT14B10 | reverse complement strand
AATTGCGCCAGGAACCATCGACGGACCAGGCGCTTTATTGCGAATAGGATGGGGACGGGAATACAGGGGCAACATCACAGATGCACCAGCAGGTCGTCCAAGGGAAGCAGGGTGCGGCGCCTGAAATCGACCACCATCGCTTCTTCAGCATCCGAGAGCCGGACGCTACATGGTTTGGCAGGCCCCATGGGTTTGTCTGTTGTCGTCGAGCGCGAACCCCACTTGGCTACGGTCTTGACGTTCAGTCCGTAGCGGGCGGCAAGGGCGCGCGTCGACTCTTGCGACGCTTGGAGCTCGGCTCGAACTCGCGGGGCGGTGTTGTGCGGGCTGAGCCATGAAGACCTGTTGCCATAGCGCATCCTCCTGATGAGGGCTCAAGAATGCACCATGACTTCGTGGGACTGCACACCTAGATTCTTTCTTGCAGCGCCTTGAGGAAGGCATCGATATTCTCATCGTGGCGTTTGTAGTAGGTCCAAGGGCCGATCCGCTGCGATGTCACCAATTGCGCGCGCTGTAGAGCTGCGAGATAAAGCGATGTCGTTGACTGCGAGAGGCCCGTGCGCTCTTGGATGATACTGACGCACACGCCTACCGTTTCTGGGTCGACCTCCTGCCCGGGAAAGGCTGTCCTGGGATCCTTGAGCCAATTGAGGATGGTAAGGCGCATCGGGTTCGCCAATGCTTTCAGGGCTTCGTTGACGTCAATAGTCATGAATTTTTTATACCTACTCTTCCGATATCTGGATATCTTCCTGATTCACGCAGCAAATTGGAAGGCTTCACCATGATCTCCGCGCCTGCCCTTCGCAGTGATGGGCAGGCTTGGACTGGAATCCTATTGTCCTGTCAGGTAGGACTATCGGACACCTGTGCGCCGAATTGCGGGACGATATGTTTGCCAAGTTCCTCGATAACCTCTGCTGCGGGGCGTTTACCATACTTGAGGTTCAGGATGACGTGATCTACACCGATTTCCTGAAGTGTATCCAGCAAGGCCAGAAGATGGTTACGTCCCAGTCGAAATCCTAGATGGATAGGCGAGGGCGGCGTGGATGGGTGTTCGTCCAGGTCGATATACAGCGATTGCAAGAACGGCTTGTAGATAGTGCCACATTGTTTAGCCGTTTCCTGTCGCCAATCTTCCACGATGAGTCGCTGTATTTTTGGCGGACGTGGATAGTTGATCCATCCATGGCTTTCACGCGCGATCCAATCGAGCGACTGGCGGCTATGTCCGGTTACGAATAGCGGTATTTCCCGAGTCGTAGGTTTGGGAACGAGATCGGCCCCCAGTAACTCACCGTGACTCCAGCGAATGGGCTCGAAGTGTGTTCGATGGGCTTGGCGTATCACATTGAGGTTTTCTTGAAAGGTCTCGCCGCGCTGTTCTGGATCAACGCTGAATGCGGGAAACTCCACGGGACGATCGCCAGAGGCTACTCCCAGGAGCAAGCGCCCTCCACTCAACTGATCAATGCTCGCTGCGGCCTTTGCCGTGTGCAAGGGATTACGCAAAGTAAGGGCGATGGAGGCGGTGCCTAGTGCGATTTTTGTTGTATGGGCTGCCATGTAGCCCAGATACACCCAAGGGTCGAAAACCTGGCCGACATCGCCGAAGCTTGGGTCCCTGAGCGGCACGTCGCGAAACCAGAGCGCCGAAAAACCAAGTGCCTCTGCACGTTTGGCCAGCGCGACCTGATCCAGCATGCGCGGTGTGTCACCCTCGAAAGCCTCCAGGGGAAAGAACAGCCCAAGGCTTAGATGACCCTGCCTGAAGGTCCGTTTGAATCCCCTATGCTCTTGGTAGGGAGTCGTGCTCGGTTGGTACATGCTTAACTTCCTCGGTCAGCAAACGCTGAGCCACGCCCCTGAGTTATGGGGCGTGGCACTGAGCGCTTAGGGTGTGTAAGTAGGGTAGTCGGTGTAGCCCTTATCGGTACCGCCGTACATGCTGCTTGGATCAAGTGGGTTAAGCGGCCAGTTGTTGGCGATACGCGCGGGCAGGTCGGGGTTCGCAATGAAGGGGCGACCAAAAGCGATCAGGTCGGCCCAGCCAGCTTTTATCACGCGATTTCCTCGTTCAGCGGTGTACTTGCCGGCATAGAGAATCTTGCCGCTGAAGGTCTTACGAACAGCTTCCCGGAACGTCTCGGGCAGCTCGGGTGCGTTTTCCCAATCGGCTTCAGCGAGCGACAGGTAGGCAATGCCCACTTCCTCGAGGATCTTCACTGCCTCGATGTAGGTTTGGTGAGGATCTTCTTCGACCAGGCCGAGGTAGACGCGGTCTTCGTCTGTGGTCGCGAACAGCGGGGCGAAGCGAACGCCAACGCGCTCCTTGCCGACCACACCAGCAACGGCGAGGGTGATTTCGCGCAGGAAGCGAAGACGGTTCTGCAGCGAACCGCCATATTCATCATCACGCTGGTTGGTATGCGCCGAAATGAACTGGTTTACCAGGTACCCATTCGCGCAGTGAAGCTCCACCCCGTCAAAACCTGCGTCCAAAGCATTTCGGGCTGCTTGGGCGTACAGCTCAACCAGTTCCTTTACCTCCTTGGTGGACAGGGCTCGTGGGGTCGAAGGGTCGGCCAGTGTACCCGTGCCGGGGCCAGTTTCGATGAACACCTTGACGTTGTCCGCGCGGATGGCTGATGGCGCCACGGGCGCTTCGCCACCGGGTTGCAGCGATGTGTGCGACACGCGGCCTACATGCCAAAGTTGAGCAAAGATCACCCCTCCTTCGGCGTGAACAGCGTCGGTGACCTTACGCCAGCCTTGTATCTGTTCCGGGCTATGAATGCCGGGTGTCCAGGCATAACCCTGTCCTCGGGGTTCAATCTGTGTGCCCTCGGTCACCATGAAGCCAGCACCGCTGCGCTGACGGTAATAGGTAGCCATCAGGTCGTTCGCAATATTGCCGGGTTGGGAGCTGCGCGAACGCGTCAGTGGCGGCAGAACGATACGGTTCTTGAGGGTGTATGGGCCCAGCTGAGTGGTTTTGAAAAGTTCTGATTGTGTCACTTCATTTACCTGCATATCTAAATTATTAGATGTCATAAGTCAAAGAACATGGATCAACGAGGTCAGAAGAGCCTAGCGGTGCTTCGTTGAGGCTGACGTAGATATTCTTCTTCTGGCTGTAGGCTTCCAGCATTGACTTGTGAGTTTCCCGTACTAGGCCAGATTTCATATAGCCACCAAAGGGGCATGGGCAGGGATCTCATGATAGGTATTTACCCACATACGTCCGGTTTCCACCGCGCGTGCCAAACGTAACGCACGGTTGATGTCTTGAGTCCAGACTGCACCGGCTAGGCCGTACTCGGAGTCGTTGGCCATGGCGATGACCTCTGCTTCATCCTTGAAAGGAATCACGCACTGAACAGGGCCGAAAATTTGCTCGTAGGCTACGCGCATATCGTTGCGAATACCGGCCAGGGAAGGTGATTCGGATGGGTATCGCTGGAATCTTTCATAGGGCTACCTCCTGAGGTTTCTAGCGCGGGCTACGAGTCAATACTATTCGCGATATCTGCATATGTCAATATGTCGCTACTGTTCCCGGCACCTATGCATATTTTTCCGAGGTCGAGCAGTTCGTTAGACGATCACAGACCTTGCAGTAGCTACGTCGGCAAAGCCAAGAATTTCAGAGAGCTTTTCCAGCGCAGTCGTCAAGCTTGCTTGGTCGCTGGCGCCTCCAAGGGAAAGGCGAATGGCGTTGGGTGCCGGCTCTTGTACGCAGAAGGCATCGGAGTTCGCTACGCCCAGTCCCTGTTCTTGGGCGGTCTGGATCAATCGGTACTGAGCGAGCTTCTCGGGCAAGGCTAGCCAGAGGTGCAACCCGTGCGGGTGCGCATGCAGGATGCCCGGCAGAATCCGTGCGGCAAGCTTTTGGCGCTGCTCGAGCTCACGCCTGATCTTCTGCAACATCTCGCGCGCCTGACCGTTGCGAACCCAACTGGTGGTCATTAAAACCATGCTCTGGCTGGTCATCAAAGTAATGGCGCGCAGCGCATCCAGCATCGGCTCCATGGGCCTTGCCTCGGGCATGACGACATAGGCGGTTCGCAAGCCAGGCGCGAGACATTTCGAAAGCGTAGAGATATAGAAGACCGCCACCTTCGCGGAGCGTCCCGCCAGCGTTGCCAGCGGCGGCGGTGCGTCGCCTGCCAGGAGCCAGTACGGATCATCCTCGATGACTGCAGTCCCGTATCGAGAGGCAACCGCGTAGATCGCCTCGCGCCGTTCGACGGACATGGTCGTGGCGGTTGGGTTGTGGATGGTGGGAACAAGGTAAATGAACCTTGGACTCTGCGTTTTACACACCCTGTCTAGGTCGTCGGGACGCATGCCTTCGTGATCTGCAGCCACCGAGACAACGGTTCGTTGTAGCACACGGCCTGCGGCTAAAAGTCCTGGGTACGTCAGGTTCTCCGCGGCAATCACGTCGCCAGGCTGCGAATAGGCTAGCAGAATCGCACTCAGCGCCGATTGAGCCCCCGGACACACCAGGATTCTGTCGGGGCTGATGCGTCCCAACACTGGTTCCAACCAAGTTGCCGCCGCCTCGCGATCGGTCTTCGAGCCGGCACCGACGTGATAGCTCATCAAGGTGCCATCACTGAGCTGTTCCTGGGCGTACGCCATGCCCGTCTGTATCATCCGTCCGAATGCATCGCTACCCAACAGAGGGGGGATGTTCATACCGAGGTCGACGGTTTGATCCCTCTCAGCCAACGAGTTGGCGATGTAAGACCCGCCGGCGCCGTGAGCATCGAGCAGCCCCGCATGACGCACTTCGGTGTACGCGCGCGTCACCGTTGTTAGGTCGACACCCATCGTCTGCGCCAGGTCGCGCTGCGGCGGCAGCCGATCTCCTGGGCGCAACACCCCATCTCGTACCGCATCAACGATCTGGCGGGCTATCTGCTGGTAGCGCGCCCCGGCCCCGTCCTGGAAAGGCTGAATCCAGGCTTTGTTCGCCTTCTTGAGCTTACGACCTAACTGCGGATTGTTGTTCATGGGTGAAATCTTGCCCCCTTTTTAGTTCCAATCCATGCAAACATACCATACAATACTGTCGTTGCATGGATGCCTCTGGATTGTTGTATGGATACGAGCTCGCACGAGCGGCCTCAACTGACTGATTTTACCTTCCATGCAATACCGCGTACAGGCGCATTCAAGCCGACATGTACGCCTACGTTTGGTGGCACATCACTTCGAGAAGGTCTGGGCATGATGAAAACTTGCTGGAACCGTATCCGCTATCCGCTCACAGCGTTGGCTGTGCTGAGCCTTTCCGGATGCGACTGGGTACTCTTTAACTCAAAAGGGGCGGTAGGCATCGCCCAGCGCGACCTGATCATCCTTTGTATCGCGCTCATGATGATTGTCGTTGTGCCAGCAATCGTCTTGTCTTTTTATTTCCCCTGGCGATATCGATCGACCAACAAGAACGCGACCTATGGCTCTAACGTGTAGATCACAACATGGACTTGCGACACTTACGTTGCTTTCTAGTTCTGGCCGAGGAGTTACATTTCACGCGGGCTGCCGAGCGCTTGCATATCGAACAGCCCCCTTTGTCTCGAGCCATCAAAGAGCTTGAGGAAGATTTGGGTGTTCTGCTTTTCGATCGGAACCGCCGAGGAACCGTGCTGACCTCAGCAGGCGCGACATTCTTGCAGGACGTTCGCAGGCTATTCACCATCTTGGAACAGGCGCGTGAGAACGCCAAGGCCGTCGGTTCTGGCTTGCGAGGGAGCATCCGCATCGCTATCTCGGACGGGGCAATCGATCCTCGGCTGTCGGCCTTTCTCGCACGTTGCCGCGTAGAGGAGCCGGAGATCGAAATCCGCCTATCCGAACTGCCTTTGGCCGATAATTTGCGTGGCCTGCGGTCTGGCGACTTCACGATTGGGTTCGCGCATACGGCGGATGTCGGTGAGGGCATTGTTGCCGAACCCATGTGGCATGACCCGCTGGTGATCGCAGTGCCAGCGCGGCACGAGCTGCTCGCCCACAAGGAGGTCCCTCTTCATGAACTGGGGAGTCACCCACTTGTGTTGTGTGATCCGCACGTATGCGAGGGCTATTGCCGTGAACTGGCACGCCTTCTTCGGTCGCTGGAACAAGAGCCCAATGTTGTGGAGCATGTGTCCTCACTGGACATGATGCTCACTCTTGTCGGCGCAGGCTTCGGCGTCGGTTTCACCACGGAGACCAGAATCGCATCCTGCCAACGGCCGGACGTGGTGATCCGTCCGTTGGCGCTGGCTTCGGCCGTGATCACGACCTACCTGCTTCGGCCTAGTGACGACAGCCTGCCGGCTCCGCTGGAGCGATTTATCGTTCGCCTACGCACCCATTTCGGTGGCTAACAAAGCTGCCCGCTGGAAATCCGCTCAAGAATCTGGGCCGAGACCAATATTGCGCTCTGTTGCAGTCATCAGTTCAGCAGAACTTATCCTGAGCGCAGTGGCTACTTTCAGTATCAGGGCCAGCGTGGGCATATGCTCTCCACGCTCGATTTTTCCCATGTGCGAGCGCTCAATGCCGGCCAAAGAGGCAAGCTCTTCTTGAGCGATCCCTCGGCCCATACGAGCGGCACGCACCGCTTGACCGAAAGCCTGTGCCGGCTCGGCTTTATAGGTGGTTGTGCCAGGGGGGCGGCCCCGTTGAACGCTACGCTTCTGCATTGGCAGAAGCGTCAAGCAATCAATGAAACTTAACCACGTTAAATTTAACTCTTTTGGTTATCATGTTGGCTCGCCTTTTTAACCCGATTGCTTATTGGGGGCTCTTATGCACGACGCCACCAGCCAGTTATCCCGCTTCAGGCTTGCTATCGCGCCGGGCGTACCGTCATCGCAACTTTCGCAGCTATTTGCGCTACAACGCGCGGAAGAGCCAGACATCACCCTCGCAATTTTTGAAGTCACGGGCGACGATCTGTATGAGGGCCTTCGAGAAGGCCGCTACGACGCAGGGGTGACGCTTCAGGGATTGAATGATCCGTCTCTAGCGAGTCAACCGTTGTGGACCGAGAACATGGCTGTCGCCGTGCCGCTGTGCTCCCCGTTGCTCGCCCATACCAAGCTCACGAGCGCCGAGTTGGTGCACTATCCTGTGTTTCGCTGGCAAGCAGAAACCTGCCCCCTGCTGGATCAGCGGCTATCTGCCCTCGTGCCCGTGGACGAGCAGAACATTCAGCGCGTGACTTCCTTCGAGATGATGGCGCTCTGGGTCGCGGCCGGCTATGGCATCGGGCTGTCCGCACAGCCCCGCATCCAACAAGCTTCTGGATGGGGAATCGGGATGCGAGCGCTATCCGATGGCCCTTACGAAGTCGTGACGCACCTGCAGCGACCCAGCGGACACGTCAACCCTGTGTCTGAGCGGTTCGAGCGAAGAGCGCTACAGGTCGCCCGAGCGAGCGTAGCCTGAGCCGGCAGCCAATGGCCGGGGCAACCCCGGCCATCGGGTCTTGTAGTGCCGACGTTTAGGCCCCTTCAAGCACCGCAGCGCGATCCATCAGCCGGCGAACGCTCTGCCGAACCTCGTCGGGAACAGGCCGCGGCGAGATAGCCTCGGGAGCATCCGCATCCTGTTGGCTGCCCGTGATGACTTGGACGACCACACCCAGATTGCTGGGCGTCACCATATCGATGGCGGCGCGGTCGCCCAGGTCCGGATGTGGCCGGGTCAACATGCGGTAAAGCTCCCACGAATCCGCCTGCGGGCACTGGGTCATGAGCACTCGGGCCAGCTTGTGCTTGAGCGGCACCAATTGCCAATCGGGAACACGCTGCCCCCGATTGCCCAGGCTGATGGACAGCAGCTTGCCCGCCTTCAGCTCGCGGTTGATCTGGTCCTTGGACTTCCCGGCCAGCTTGCCGAACAGGGGGACCGGCAGATTGTTCGGTGACTCGTACATGGCCAGCATTTCCTCGCGCTCGCGCTGGATTGCGGAGATTTCCAGCTCCGGTGCGTGGGTCGGAGGCAGCGGCACCTGCGACAGCCGCTGGAACGTGATCCCGCCACTGTTCGGGGTCACGACAATAGGCGTGGCCACCACGGGTGGGACGCTGGGAGAAGCGGGCTCGATCATCGTGGGAGGCGCGCCCACTGCTTCCTCCACTTCCGCCATCGCCGGCACCCCGTCGATACGGATAGTCAGGTGCGCGCTCGCGGCTTCCACTTGGCCCTGTTCGAGCAGGTCGAGGCGATCAGCCCAGTCCTGCATCATGCGGCGGCGCGGTTCCACGTACTTGGCGTGGTTGTAGGCCGAACTCACCTTGTTGGGGTCGGAGTGCGAAAGCTGCGCATCCACCCAAATCTTCGGGTAGCCGATCTCGTTGAGCGCCGTCGAGATGGTGCCGCGAATGCCGTGGCCGGTCAGGCGCCCCTCATAGCCCATGAGCTGCACTGCCTTGTTGAGGGTGTTCTCGCTGATGCGTTTCTTGAGTTCACTGCGATGCGACAGCAGGTACTTCTGCGCCGGCCGCATCACGCCCAAGAGGTAGCGCACGATCTCGATGGCCTGCAGGGACAGTGGCACGATGTAGGGCGGCACGTCCTGCGGCCGCTTGCCAGCCTTGCGCATTTCGTCCTGGAGTTGCTTGACGACCTGCGGCGGAATGATCCACAGGCCGCGGTCAAGGTCGAACTGTTCAGGTTCGGCCAACCGCAGTTCGCCCGTGCGTACCCCCGTCAGGAACAGTAGCCGGACGCCAAGCTGAGTCTGCCAGCCGCGCGGGTTGTAGAGCCGGAGCTTCTGAAGGAACTCGGGCATCTCGGGCAGATGGAGATAAGGATTGTGGGCCACCGGAGGCTTGGGTTCGGCCACCACGTCCAGGTCGGCGGCCGGGTTGACCTCCAGCCCCTCGGCGATGACCAGGGCATAGCGGAACATCTGGTTGAACCAGGTACGGACCTTCTCGGCGGTGGTGAACGCCTTGCGCTTCTCGATCGCCGCCAGGACGCCCAGGAGCTGGGGCCGGCGAATGTCGTAGATGGACATCTTCCCCAGGGTGGGTAGCACGTCCTTGTTGAAGATACGCAGGATCTGCGAAAGCGTACTTTGGCGGCCTTCCTTGAGTTCCTTGCGGCGATGCTCGACCCAGGCATCGAAGACGTTCTTGAAGGTGTATTCGCCGGCCAGCTTGGCCGCATGCCGACGCTGATCGCGTTCGATTTGGGGATCGATCCCCCTGGCGAGCAGGGCCTGGGCCTTGTCCCGCTCGGCGCGGGCCTCGCGCAGACTGAGGGCGGGATAGCCGCCCAGGGCCATGCGCTTTTGCTTGCCCAGCCAGGAGTAGCGGAATATCCACGACTTGCCGCCTGCGACAGAGACCATCAGGCTCAGGCAGTCGTTATCGTAGAGGGTGTAGCGTTTGCCGGTGGTCTTAGCCTGCCGGACGATCAGATCAGAGAGTGCCATTTCGAGGCTCCTAAGTAATGACTTAGGCCCTATGCTCGTCATGGTCCCCGCTCAGTCCCAGCAACTATCCGGAAGCCGCCTCACCCGTATTCCTGTGCCTAGATTGGCGCCTAAAAAAGGCTGGCTGTGGGTGGATTTCCGTGGCGCTCGCTGGAATGAAAAAAGGGGCCGAAGCCCCTCTTTTCAACGACTTACAGACGTCAGTAGAAGTCTGTAGATCATAACTTGG
>NZ_JBXAGC010000013.1:0-118154 GCF_058793725.1 Acidovorax sp. GW835-FHT14B10 | reverse complement strand
GAGCGGGAAAAGAGTCTCGAACTCTCGACCTCAACCTTGGCAAGGTTGCGCTCTACCAACTGAGCTATTCCCGCATTTACTTTTGCACCCTTTAGTCACCTTCAGCGTGCACCAGCAAGTCTCAAATTATAGCGCCATTTTCTGTTCCTCCGGCGAATCCAGAGAAATTTTCAGAAAACACTTCTCTGACTCCACCGAATCGAACCGACGAAAAAGGCCCCGAAGGACCTTGATGCACTGGCCTGAACCAATGGTGTTCTGGAGGCGCGGTCCGGAGTCGAACCGGACTAACCGGATTTGCAATCCGGGGCATAACCGCTTTGCTACCGCGCCAGAAAATCGCGCTTCCCTGACAAAAAAGGGAAGCATCTGCTTCCCTTTTTGTGGAAATTGGAGCGGGAAAAGAGTCTCGAACTCTCGACCTCAACCTTGGCAAGGTTGCGCTCTACCAACTGAGCTATTCCCGCATTTTACCGAAGCCTCACATTGTACAACGTTTGCTGCGATGGAATGAATTGTAGCGCAATTTTCGGGGTGCGCCAGCATTTTTTGCATCAATGTTTCAATGGATCGGCGTTGGCCACACCCCCGGCTGATTTTTCTGCAGCCGACGCAACCACCACGGCCGCTTCTTCTTCGCTCAAGGCGACAGGTTTGCGCTCCAACGCCACTTCCAGCACCTTGTCGATCCACTTGACCGGCACGATCTCCAACCCGCTTTTCACGTTGTCCGGGATCTCCTGCAGATCTTTGACGTTCTCTTCCGGGATCAACACGGTCTTGATGCCGCCGCGCAAAGCAGCCAGCAATTTCTCCTTGAGCCCGCCGATCGCCGTGACCTCACCGCGCAGGGTGATTTCCCCCGTCATGGCCACATCGCCGCGCACCGGAATTCCCGTGAGCGCCGATACAAACGCAGTGGTCATGGCGGCACCTGCGCTGGGGCCATCCTTGGGCGTCGCGCCATCGGGCACGTGGATGTGGATGTCGCGCTTTTCGAAGGCTTCATCCTTGATGCCCAGCATGCGTGCACGGCTGCGCACCACCGTGCGGGCGGCCTCGACGGACTCCTTCATCACATCGCCCAGCGAACCCGTGCGGGTGATGACGCCCTTGCCCGGCATGGTGGCCGCCTCGATGGTGAGCAGATCGCCACCCACCTCCGTCCACGCCAGCCCGACCACCTGGCCGACCTGGTTCTGCTGCTCCGCACGGCCATAGGTGTATTTGCGCACACCCAGAAAGTCGGGCAGGTTGTCCTCGTTCACCACCACCTGCGGGGTCAGCTTCTTCAGCTGCAGCCCCTTCACCACCTTGCGGCAGATCTTGGAGAGTTCACGCTCCAGCGAGCGCACCCCGGCCTCGCGGGTGTAGTAACGCACCATGTCGCGCACGGCGGCTTCGGTGATGAGGAGTTCTTCAGCCTTTACCCCATTGTTCTTGAGCTGCTTGGGCAGCAGATACTTCATGGCAATGCTGGTTTTTTCGTCTTCGGTGTAACCCGACAGTCGAATCACCTCCATGCGATCGAGCAAGGCTGGCGGAATGTTCATGGAATTGGATGTCGCCACGAACATGACGTCGCTCAGGTCGAAATCGACCTCCACGTAATGGTCGCCAAAGGTGTGGTTCTGCTCCGGATCCAACACCTCCAGCAGTGCGCTCGACGGGTCACCTCGGAAATCAGTGCCCAGCTTGTCGATTTCATCCAGCAGGAACAGCGGATTGCGCACTCCCACCTTGCCCAGGCTCTGCAACACCTTGCCGGGCATGGCACCGATGTAGGTGCGGCGATGCCCGCGGATTTCCGCTTCATCGCGCATGCCACCCAGCGCCATGCGCACATACTTGCGCCCGGTGGCTTTGGCAATCGACTGTCCCAGCGAGGTCTTGCCCACGCCCGGTGGCCCCACCAGGCAAAGGATGGGCGCCTTGACCTTGTCCACACGCTGCTGCACCGCAAGGTATTCAAGGATGCGGTCCTTGACCTTGTCGAGGCCGAAATGGTCCTCATTGAGCACTGTTTCGGCATTGCCAAGATCGTGCTTGATCTTGCTCTTCTTGCTCCAGGGCAGGCCCGTGAGCACATCGATATAGCTGCGCACCACCGTAGCCTCGGCCGACATGGGCGACATCAGCTTGAGCTTCTTGAACTCGGCCTCTGCTTTCTTGCGGGCCTCTGCCGGCATCTTGGCCAGCTTGATCTTCTTTTCAATCTCTTCGACGTCGGCGCCCTCTTCCCCCTCGCCGAGCTCCTTCTGAATGGCCTTGACCTGCTCGTTGAGATAGAAGTCGCGCTGGTTCTTTTCCATCTGGCGTTTCACGCGCCCACGGATTTTCTTGTCGACATTCAGGATGTCCACTTCACGGTCCAGCTGCTCGAACAGGTTCTCGAGGCGTGCCTTGACGTCGGAGAGATCCAGCACCACCTGCTTGTTTTCCAGTTTCAGGGGCAGATGCGCGGCGATGGTATCGGCCAAGCGGCCAGGATCGTCGATGCTGGAGATCGAGGTCAGTATCTCGGGTGGAATCTTCTTGTTGAGCTTGACGTATTGGTCAAACTGCTGCATCACGGCACGGCGAAGCGCCTCGATTTCGCTGGATTTGTGCTGTTCCTGGTCCTGCTCGACAGGTGCCACGGTGGCCGTGAAGTGCGTCTCGGCATCCGCGATGGACGTCACCAGGGCACGCTGCTGACCCTCTACAAGCACCTTGACGGTGCCGTCGGGCAGCTTGAGCATCTGCAGGATGGTGGACACGCAACCCACATCAAACATGTCTTCGACCGAGGGTTCATCCTTGGCCGCAGCCTTCTGGGCCACGAGCATGATGCGGCGGTCGGACTCCATGGCCAACTCCAGCGCCTTGATGCTTTTGGAGCGTCCCACGAACAGCGGGATGACCATGTGGGGAAACACCACCACGTCGCGCAGTGGCAACAGCGGCAGATCAATGGGGGTGGCTGGCAGGGGGTTATGTCCGGACATGGAAATCCTCAAAGTGCTCTGTGGAATATGGTCCACATGTGGGGATTTTCAACCCTTGCGCGCGACCGCGCTGTTGCAAGGGTTGATGATTCGGGGGTCGCAGCATGGCGCCCGCTCCGGGCTTCTCAAGCCTTCTTGGCGGCCTCGCGGTACACCAGCAAGGGGGGCTTGTTTTCTTCGATGGTGGATTCGTCCAACACCACTTTCTCGACGTTGCTGGTGTTGGGCAGGTCGAACATGGTCCCGATCAGCGCCTGTTCCAGGATGGAGCGCAGGCCGCGGGCCCCTGTCTTGCGGGCGAGCGCCTTGCGGGCAATGGCCTTCAAGGCAGCGGGGCGAATCTCCAGATCCACTCCCTCCATGGCCAGCAGCTTGCTGTACTGCTTGACCAGCGCATTCTTGGGCTCGGTCAGGATCTGCACCAGCGCGTCTTCGCTCAGTTCGGCCAGCGCCGTCACGACGGGCATGCGCCCCACCAGTTCGGGAATCAGGCCAAACTTGATCAGGTCTTCGGGTTCGATCTCGGTGAACACCTCGGACAGCGATCGCTGCTTCTTGCTCTTGACCGAGGCGCCGAAGCCGATGCCCGAGGCCTCGGTGCGGTTTTCGATGACCTTTTCCAGCCCCGCGAACGCGCCGCCGCAGATGAACAGGATGTTGGTCGTGTCGATCTGCAGGAAATCCTGGTTCGGATGCTTGCGCCCACCCTGGGGCGGGACGCTGGCCATGGTGCCTTCGATGAGCTTGAGCAGCGCCTGCTGCACGCCCTCACCCGACACGTCGCGCGTGATGCTGGGGTTGTCCGACTTGCGCGAGATCTTGTCGATTTCGTCGATATAGACAATGCCGCGCTGGGCCCGCTCGACTTCGTAGTTGCAGCTTTGCAGCAGCTTCTGAACGATGTTCTCGACGTCCTCGCCCACATAACCGGCCTCGGTCAGCGTGGTGGCGTCGGCCATGACAAAGGGCACGTCCAGCATGCGCGCCAGGGTTTGCGCCAGCAGCGTCTTGCCCGAACCCGTGGGGCCGATCAGCAAAATATTGCTCTTGGCCAGTTCCACATCATCCTTGTGGGCCTTGTCCTTGTGGCGCAGGCGCTTGTAGTGGTTGTAGACCGCCACCGCCAGCGTACGCTTGGCCTGGTCCTGACCAATGACATAGTTATCAAGATTGTTCTTGATTTCCACCGGCGTGGGCAGATCGCTGCGCCCTTCACGCGCCAGGTCACCGGCTGGGAGCTCATCGCGGATGATCTCGTTGCACAGGTCAATGCACTCGTCGCAGATAAAGACCGACGGGCCGGCGATCAACTTCTTCACTTCATGCTGGCTTTTGCCGCAAAAAGAGCAGTAAAGGGTTTTTTCGCTGGAAGAGCCTTTTTTCTCGGCCATGGGGACAATGCCTTGTTTCGGAAAGTTGTCGGGATGATACCCAAATAAAAAACGGCGTCTTCCCTGTGGGAAAACGCCGCGCGGCCACCGGGGGCCGACTCAGGAGCGCTTGTGAATCACCTGGTCGATGATGCCGTAGTCCTTGGCTTCATCGGCCGTGAGGAAGTAGTCGCGCTCGGTATCTGCCTTGACCTTTTCCAACGATTGTCCCGTGCGCTCGGCCAGGATGCGGTTCATCTGGTCCTTGGTACGCAGGATGTCGCGCGCATGGATCTCGATATCGGTCGCCTGGCCGCGCGCGCCGCCGAGCACCTGATGGATCATGACCTTGGAGTTGGGCAGCGAAAAACGCTTGCCCTTGGCACCGGCGGCCAGCAGGAATGCACCCATGCTGGCGGCGAAGCCCACGCACAGCGTGGAGACATCCGGCTTGATGAACTGCATGGTGTCGTAGATCGACATGCCAGCCGTCACGCTGCCGCCAGGGGAGTTGATATAGAAAGAAATATCCTTTTCAGGGTTTTCACTTTCCAGAAACAGCAACTGCGCCACCACCAGGTTGGCCGTCTGGTCATTGACCTCGCCCACCAGGAAAATGACGCGCTCCTTCAGCAGGCGCGAATAGATGTCATAGGACCGCTCACCGCGGCCCGACTGCTCGATAACCATGGGGACCATGCCCAGGGCTTGTGTTTCCAGTGCGCTCATTGTTTCTCCAGTCAAGCAGATACTGTATCCAGAAATGAATTGGGGCTTGTGCACAAAAGCACAAGCCCCTGATGGACGGCTACCGCGAGATCATCCGCAAGGGACGCGCTCCCGATGGCCCGGCCTCAGCCCTGGCCCATCAGTTCGTCGAACGACACCGCCTTGTCAACGACCTTGGCCTTGCCCAGAACGAAATCGGTCACATTGTTCTCGATGACCACCGCCTCGACTTCGGCCAGACGCTGGCGGTCGCCAAAGTACCAGCGCACCACGTCTTCAGGCTTCTCGTAGCTGGCAGCCAGCTCGTCGATATGGGCCTTGAGCTGCTCGGGCTTGGCATGCAGTTCGTTGGCGCGCACCAGTTCGGCCACCACCAGGCCCAGACGCACACGGCGCTCAGCCTGGGGGCGGAACACGTCTTCCGGGATTTCCGCCTTGTCAGCGTCCTTGATGCCGCGCTGCTTGAGCTCGGCACGGGCACCTTCCAGCAGACGGGCGATTTCAGCCTGCACGCTGGCGTTGGGCAGGTCGAGTTCGGCCTTGGCGACCAGGGCGTCCATGACGGCTGCCTTGTTGCGGGCCAGCAGGCGGAACTTGACTTCGCGCTCCAGGTTCTTCTTGATGTCGGCACGCAGGCCTTCCACCGAGCCATCGGCAATGCCCAGCGACTTGGCCAGGGCATCGTTCACTTCGGGCAGATGGGCGGCTTCGATCTTCTTGATGGTGACCAGGAAGTCGGCAGTTTTACCGGCAACGTCCTTGCCGTGGTAGTCGGCGGGGAATGCCAGGGGGAAGGTCTTGCTTTCGCCCGACTTCATGCCGCGCACGGCGTCTTCGAATTCCTTGAGCATCTGGCCTTCACCCACCAGGAACTGGAAGTCTTCGGCCTTGCCGCCATCAAATGGCTCGCCATCGATCTTGCCTTCGAAGTCCACGGTCACGCGGTCGCCGTCTTGTGCGGCAGCGTCGACGGCGCGCTGGGCAAAGCTGCGACGCTGCTTGCGCAGAATGTCGACGGTCTTGTCGATGGCAGCATCGGTCACTTCGGTGGACAATTTTTCCACTTCCGCATCCGCCAGCTCACCGATCTTGACTTCGGGGAAAACCTCGAAGATGGCGTCGAACGTGACCTGGCCCTCGGGGGCGCCTTCCTTTTCGGTGATGCGGGGCTGGCCGGCCACGCGCAGCTTGGCCTCGTTGGCCGCCACGGCGAAAGCCTCGCCCACCTTGTCGTTGAGCACTTCGTACTGCACCGAGTAGCCGTAGCGCTGGGTGACGACGTTCATGGGCACCTTGCCAGGACGGAAACCGTCCATTTTCACGGTGCGGGCCAGGCGCTTCAGACGGGAATCGACTTCGGTCTGGATGGTGGTCAGGGGCACGCTCAGCGTGATCTTGCGCTCGAGCTTTTCAAGGGTTTCAACAGTAACGGACATCGCTCTTCCTCGTATGAATGTGGATCGTGCTGGCTGCAGCGCAGCGGCGCCGTGTTCCGCAAAGTCTCACATGGGTGGTGCGCGGGGGGGGACTCGAACCCCCACACCATTGCTGGCGTCAGGACCTAAACCTGGTGCGTCTACCAATTTCGCCACCCGCGCGGTTCTACAAACAAACAGGCGGCAAGCTGGGCTGCCGCCTGTGTGAAATCGGTCAACCTTCTATTTTACCCTGATGCGGCAGGCGCTTTGAATCCCGGCGCTCATGCCAGCTCGGGAACCGGGCGTCGCACCCGGAACCAGGCGGCATACATGGCTGGCAGGGCCAGCAATGTCAGCACCGTGGCCACGACGAGTCCACCCATGATGGCCACGGCCATCGGCCCCCAGAACACGCTGCGCGACAACGGAATCATGGCCAGCACCGCGGCAGCGGCCGTGAGCACGATGGGACGCAAGCGCCGCACCGCGGATTCCACGATGGCGTCCCAGGCGGGCACGCCCCGGGCGCGGTCCTGTTCGATCTGGTCGATCAGGATCACCGCGTTGCGCTGGATCATGCCCATGAGCGCAATCACGCCCAGCAGCGCCACGAAGCCGAACGGGCGATTGAGCAACAGCAGCGCTGCCGCCACGCCCGCCAGCCCCAGCGGCCCGGTCAGGAACACCAGCATCGCACGGCTGAAGCTGTGCAACTGCAGCATGAGCAGCGTGAAGGTGATGAACAGCATGATCGGAATGCCCGCCGCAATCGACGCCGAGCCTTTGGAGCTTTCCTCCACGGCGCCCGCCACCTCGATGCGATAGCCCGCTTGCCCCGCAGCGCGCCACTTCGCCTCCATCTCCTGGAGGGCAGGCAGCAGCGCCGCCGTCACGGTGGCGCCTTGCAGGCCTTCGGTCACATCGCCTTGCACGGTGATGGCGTAGTCGCGGTTCTCGCGCCACATCACGCCGGGTTCCCAGGTGAACACGGGCTTGGCGATCTGCGTGAGCGGAATCGACTTGCCCGAGGCCGTGGGCAGGTAGGCGTTGGCGATGTCGGTGATGGCGTTGCGCTCTTCGAGCGGCTGGCGCAGCACGATGTCGATGAGCTTGTCACCCTCGCGGAACTGGCCCACCTGCGCGCCCGACAGGATGGTCTTGGACGCCTGGGCGATCGACTGGCTGGTCACGCCCAGTGCTCGCGCCTTGGCCTGGTCCACTTCCAGGCGCAGCACCTTCACGGACTCGTTCCAGTTGTCATTCACGCCACGCATGTTGGGGTTCTGGCGCAGCTGGGCTTTCACCTCGTCCGCACGCTCGCGCAGGACCAGCGGATCGGGCCCCACCACGCGGAACTGCACGGGGTATGGCACCGGTGGTCCGTTGGGCAGCAGCTTGACGCGGCCGCGCACCTCCGGAAACTCTTTCGCCAGCAATTCAGGCAGCGCCACCCGCAGGGATTCGCGCACCTTCAGATCCTGCGACAGCACGATGAACTGCGACACGTTGGTCTGCGGGAACACCTGGTCCAGCGGCAGATAGAACCGCGGCACGCCCGACCCCACCCAGGTGCTCACGGTGCTGACGCCCGGCTCGGAGAGCAGGCGCTGCTCCACGCGCTTGGTGACTTCTTCGTTGCCCGCAAAGGAGGTGCCTTCGGGGAACCAGATGTCCACCAGGATCTCGGGGCGGCTCGAATCCGGGAAGAACTGCTGCTGCACCTTGCCCATGCCCGCAATGCCCAGAGCGAAGGTCAGCACCGTGGCACCGATGGTCAGCCAGCGGTGCTCCACGCACCAATGCACCAACCGACGGAAGGCGGTGTAGAACGGGCTGTCGAACACCTCGTGCGGATCGTCGGCAATGCCCTGGCTGGCCTGCACCGCGAGCACATGGGGCGGCACCTTGAGCAGCAGCGTGCCCAGGTAGGGCACAAAGTACACCGACACGATCCAGCTGAGCACCAGCGCAATCACCGTGACGGCAAAGATGGCGAACGTGTACTCTCCGGTCATGGATTTGGCGATGCCGATGGGCAAAAACCCGGCCGCCGTGATCAGCGTACCCGTGAGCATGGGCATGGCGGTGAGCTCATAGGCAAACGTGGCGGCGCGCGCCTTGTCGTAGCCCTCTTCGAGCTTGAGCACCATCATCTCGACCGCAATGATGGCATCGTCCACCAGCAGACCGAGCGCAATGATGAGCGAACCCAGCGAAATCTTGTGCAAGCCGATATTCCAGTACCACATGGCCAGGAAAGTCATGGCCAGCACCATGGGGATGGTGATGCCCACCACCAGGCCGGGGCGCGGATCGATGTACCAGCGCTTCCACAGCGGCTGGTTGCCGGGGCGCTTGTGCAGCCCCAGGCTGACGAAGCTCACCACCAGCACGATGACCACGGCCTCGATCAGCACCTTGACGAACTCATTCACGGAGCTGGCCACCGCCTTGGGCTGGTCCTGCACGTTGACCAGCTTCACCCCCGCTGGCAACGTGGCACCAATGCGGTCGGTGGCTGCGTGCAGTGCCTTGCCCAGCGCAATGATGTCCCCGCCCTTGGCCATGGAAACGCCCAGCGCGATCACCTCCTGCCCCTGGTGGCGCACCTTCACGGTGGCCGGGTCCACATAGCCGCGTTGGACTTCGGCAATGTCCGACAGGCGCAGCTGCGCACCCGACGGCCCCCGGATCGGCATGGCACGCAGGTCTTCAATGGCATTGAACTGCCCGCCCACCCGCACCTGCACCTGGTCCTGGGGGGTCTGGAAGGCGCCGGCACTCTCCACCGCGTTTTGCTGCCCCAGCTGGGCCAGCACCTGGCTCATGTCCAGGCCCAGTTGGGCCAGGCGCTTTTGCGAGATCTCGATGAACAGCTTTTCGTCCTGCACGCCAAACAGCTCGACCTTGGCCACATCGGGCACGCGCAGCAGCTGCTGGCGCGCATCGTCGGCAAAGGTTTTCAGTTCGGCATAACTGAAGCCTTCGGATTCGAGCGCATAGATCACGCCATACACATCGCCAAAGTCGTCGTTGAAAAAAGGCCCCTGGATGCCACCCGGCAGGGTGTAGCGCATGTCGCCCACCTTCTTGCGCACGGTGTACCAGACGTTGGCCACCTCGCTGGCCTTGGACGAATCCTTGATCTGAAAGATGATCTGCGACTCGCCGGGCTTGGAATAGCTGCGGATCTTGTCGGCATAGGGCACCTCCTGCAGCGTGCGCTCGATCTTGTCGGTCACCTGCTCGGCCACCTGCTGCGCCGTGGCGCCCGGCCAGTAGGTGCGCACCACCATGGCCCGAAAGGTAAAGGGCGGGTCTTCGTCCTGCCCCAGCTGGAAATAGGCTGCGAAGCCCAGCAGCATCAGCACCACCATGAGGTAGCGGGTGAGCGCCGGGTGGTCGAGCGCCCATTTGGAGAGGTTGAACCCCTCTTGGGGTTGTCGTTGGGTCATGGCCTGCCTTACTTTGCGGAAGAGGCCGCAGCCGCCGCAGAGGCAGCAGGCACCGGAGGAATCGCTACTGAATTCGTAGCTGTTTGCGCTTTAGGCACAGGCGCAACAACCACTTTTGGCCGATAAACCATGACCTTCTGTCCCGGCGAGAGCACATGCACCCCCGTGGCCACCACCTGCATGCCCGGCGCAAGGCCCGACGCCACCACGGCGTCGTTGCCATCGGCCGTGGCAATCTGCACCACCTGCGACCGCACCGTGCTGGTGGCCGGGTCATACACCCACACCGCCGTGGCCTGCCCCTCCTGGCGCAGCGCGCTGGTGGGCAGCTTGATGGCCGCAACGCCCGCGTGGCTCAAGGCCTTGGGCGTGACATACACCGTGGCGCCCAGGGCCGGCACATCGCCGCCTTCCAGCGCCACCTTGACCTGGTAGGTGCGCGTGGCCGCATCGGCGCTGGCCGCCACCTCGCGCACGCGGCCCGTCAGCGGCGCGCCGCCCGACCAGCCGCGCACCGCCACATCCTGGCCGCGCGCGATGCGCGCCACCTTGTCTTCGGGCACCGCAAACACCACATCGCGTGCACCGTCCTGCGCAATGCGCACCACGGGCGTGCCCGCTGCCACCACCTGGCCCGGCTCGGCCTCGATGCCCGTAACCACGCCCGACACATCGGCCACCAGCGTGGTGTAACCGGTCTGATTGCCTTGCGAAGACAGCTGCGCGCGCGCCTGGTCCAGCGTGGCCTGTGCGGCCTTGAGGGTGGCCTCGCGCCGCTCCAGCTCGGCGCCGCTGATGAAGTTCTGCTCCTTCAGGGCCTGGTAGCGCCTGACGTCGGCCGCCGCCAGATCACGCTGCGTGGTCGCCGCTGCCAGTTGCGCGCGCGCGGCATCTGCCGCCAACTGGTAATCGCGTGGATCGAGCTGCGCCAGCACCTGCCCGGCCTTCACCCGCTGGCCCAGTTCGGCCTGGCGCTGCACGATCTTGCCCGCCACCCGAAAGCCCAGGCGCGATTCCACACGCGCGCGCACCTCGCCCGCATATTCCAGGCTGGACTGCAGCGCCCCCACGCCCACCGTGAGCAACTTCACCGCGCGCACGGGCTCCTCGGGCGGCGCCGGCCGGGAACAGGCCGCCAGCGAGGCGGCAGAGACAACAAGAAACAAAAACCGCAGCGAATGCCGCCAGGTGAAAGGTGTGCGCATGGGACATCCGGGGTAAGAACGGCAGGTGCCCCGCACCCATGCGGCGACGATCAAAGCGCCGCCCATGGGCTCCCATGTTTTCAGCGGGACAAGGCAACCAAACCGCAAAATTTTACTGACTGACTGGTTAGTAATCTAGAGGGACGCCCTGGCAATGTCAAGCGACAATCCCGCCTGTGAATCAACGCCCGCACGCTCCTGACCCTGCTACTGCCGCAGCACCACAGCCGACCGCGCCGGTGGTGGCCGCGCCCGTCACGCACTACGAGAACTTCCCGGTGGCCTCGCTGCTGTGCCCGCCCCACCTGCGCCAGCCCATTGCCGCCCTTTACGCCTTTGCCCGCACGGCAGACGACCTGGCCGACGAAGGCGACGCCACGCCCGCCCAGCGCCTGGCCGACCTGACCGCCTACCGGGCCGAACTGGCCCGCGTGGCCGCAGGCCAGCCCCCCGCGGCGCCCTGGGCCGCCGTGTTTGGCCCGCTGCAGGCCGTGCTGCGCCAGCACCAGCTGCCGGTGCCGCTGCTCGACGACCTGCTCAGCGCCTTCATCCAGGACGTGGAAAAAACCCGCGACGCCCAGGGCTACACTGACCGCGCCGAACTGCTCGACTATTGCCGCCGCTCCGCCAACCCCATCGGCCGCCTGCTGCTGCACCTGTATGGCGTGACCGGCGCACAGGCGCTGCAAGAAAGCGACGCCATCTGCACCGCCCTGCAGCTCATCAACTTCTGGCAAGACCTGAGCGTGGACATCCCCCGCGGCCGCCACTACCTACCCCACGCCGACTGCGCCCGCCACGGCGCCGGCCCTGCCGACCTGCAGGCGCTGCGCAGCACCCCCGACAATGCGCGCCTGGTTGCCGACTGCGCCCGCTGGGCCCGCACCAGCATGCAAAGCGGCGCCCCCCTGGTCCACCGCCTGCCCGGCCGCGCGGGCTGGGAGCTGCGCCTGGTGGTGCAAGGCGGCCTGCGCATCCTCGACAAGGTCGATGCCCTGCAAGGCGGCAGCCTGCACACGCGCCCCAAGCTCCACGCCTGGGACTGGTGCCTGATGCTGGGCCGCGCGCTGGCAATGTAAGAAAGATTCATGGGCGGCAAGGCGATCTGACACGGGGGCGTCTCGGTCAAAAGGCTTGAAACCAAAACAGCCGCAATGGCTTACCCCATAAGCATCAAATGCTATGAAATATGAAGCAATCAACCTACCAACCGCCATGGTTGCAGCGCAGGCGGTGCGTGGTGGGCAGGGATTGCGCGCATGCTGCAGCCCTGCCGTCCGATTAGCCTCGCCACCATGACCTCCTCCCCCTTCTCCGTCAGCGTTTTCGACCTCTTCAAGATCGGCATCGGCCCCTCCAGCTCGCACACCGTGGGGCCCATGATTGCCGCGCGGCAATTCGCCTGCTACCTGCAGGCCAGCGTGGGCCTGGCGGCGGTGCACGGCGTCGCGGTGGAATTGTTCGGCTCGCTCTCGGCCACCGGCGTGGGCCACGGCACCGACCGGGCCGTGCTGCTGGGCTTGGCCGGGCACGAGCCCGACCGGATCAATCCCGAGCAGATCGCGCCCGCCATTGCGCAGATCCGCAGCAGCGGCACGCTGGCCCTGCTGGGCACGCACACCGTGCCCTTCATCGAAAAAGAGCACCTGCTGTTTCGCCGCAAAAGCCTGCCGCTGCACCCCAACGGCATGTGCTTTCACGCCGTCAACGCGCAGGGCGAAGAGATCGCAACGCGCGAGTACTACTCGGTGGGCGGCGGTTTCGTGATCGATGCCACCGGCGAGCGCGTGCTCAACCTGGCCGCCGGCGCCGATGCCGATGCCGAGACAGCCGGCCACGGCCGTGGCCTGCCCTACCCGTTCCGCACCGGCGCCGAGCTGCTGGCCCAGTGCCAGGCCACCGGCCTCACCCCCGCCCAGCTCATGGCCGCCAACGAACAGCACTGGCGCAGCGATGGTGAAGTGCGCCGCCAGCTCTTGGCCATCTGGCAGACCATGGCCGGCGCCGTGCAGCGCGGCTGCGCCAGCACCGGCAATCTGCCCGGTCCCCTGCATGTGCGCCGCCGCGCCGCCGAACTGCACAAAAGCCTGAGCAGCCACCCCGAGGCCGCCCTGCGCGACCCGCTCGCCATGCTCGACTGGGTCAACCTGTACGCCATGGCCGTCAACGAGGAAAACGCCGCTGGCGGCCGCGTGGTCACCGCCCCCACCAACGGCGCGGCGGGCGTCATCCCCGCCGTGCTGCACTACTACGTCAACTTTCTGCTGGGTGCCGGCAAGGTCAACGAAGACGGCATCGCCACCTTTTTGCTCACTGCGGGCGCCATCGGCATCATCTACAAGGAGAACGCATCGCTCTCCGGTGCCGAGGTGGGCTGCCAGGGCGAGGTGGGCGTGGCCTGCTCCATGGCCGCCGGCGCCCTGGCCGCCGTGATGGGCGGCACGCCCGAGCAGATCGAGAACGCCGCCGAGATCGGCATGGAGCACAACCTGGGCATGACCTGCGACCCCGTGGGCGGCCTGGTGCAGATCCCCTGCATCGAACGCAACGCCATGGGTGCCATCAAGGCCATCAACGCCGCCCGCATGGCCCTGCGCGGCGACGGCCAGCATGTGGTCTCGCTCGATAAGGTCATCAAGACCATGATGCAGACCGGCGCCGACATGAAGGTGAAATACAAGGAAACCTCGCGCGGCGGGCTGGCCGTGAACGTGGTGGAGTGCTGAGGCGCTTCAAAACCAGTCACTCTCAAATCCATAGCTGCCAGCGCTTACCTATCAACCGCTAAAGACTAAAAATACTGCAAACCCGTGCACCCCGCCAGCCGTGGTGCGCCATGGGACAATTCCGCCCCATGACACCGCAGCAGTACGTTCAGCAAAAAGCCGTGGCCTCGGGCAGCAGCTTTTATTACGCCTTTCTCTTCTTGCCCGCGCCGCGCCGCGCGGCCATCACGGCGTTTTATGCGTTTTGCCGCGAGGTGGACGATGTGGTCGACGAGGTGTCCGACCCCGGCGTGGCCCGCACCAAGCTGGCCTGGTGGCAGGCCGAGGTGGCCAAGGCCTTTGCCGGCCAACCCACCCACCCGGTGATGCTGGCGCTGATGCCGCACACGGCGGTCTATGGCATTGAGCAGCGCCACCTGCAGGCGGTGATCGACGGCTGCCAGATGGACCTGGAGCAGACGCGCTACCTCGACTTTGCCGGCCTTTCGGGCTATTGCCACCTGGTGGCGGGCGTGGTGGGCGAGGTGGCGGCGCGCATCTTTGGCCAGACGGATGCGCGCACCACCGAATATGCCCACCGGCTGGGCCTGGCGTTCCAGCTCACCAACATCATCCGCGACGTGGGCGAGGACGCCATGCTGGGCCGCATCTACCTGCCGGTAAGCGAGCTGCAGCAGTTTGACGTGAAGGCGCACGAGATCTTGAAGCGCCAGTATTCCGACCGCTTCACCGCGCTGATGCGCTTTCAGGCCGAGCGCGCGCACCGCCTGTACGAAGAGGCCTTTGCCCTGCTGCCCGACGCCGACCGCCGCGCCCAAAAGCCCGGCCTGATGATGGCCAGCATCTACCGCACGCTGCTGCGCGAGATCGAACATGAGAACTTCCAGGTGCTGCACCAGCGCATTCGCCTCACGCCGCTGCGCAAGTTCTGGCTGGCGTGGAAGGTGCAGGCGCTCGGGCGCATGTCCTGATGGCGGCACGGGTCGCCGTGATCGGTGCCGGCTGGGCCGGCATGGCCGCCGCCATTGCGCACACGCAGGCGGGCCGCCAGGTCGCCGTTTTTGAAGCAGCGCGCACCGTGGGCGGCCGTGCGCGCGCCGTGCCGGGCACGCTGCCCGATGGCACCGCGGCCATGCTGGACAACGGCCAGCACATCCTGATTGGCGCCTACGCCGAGTGCCTGCGCCTGATGCGGCTGGTGGGGGTGGACCCCGACACTGCGCTGCTGCGCCTGCCGCTCACGCTGCAGTTCCCCGATGGCCAGGGGCTGCAGTTGCCCGATCTGCCGCCGCCGCTGGATGCTTTGGTGGGCATCGCCACCGCCCGGGGCTGGAACTGGCGCGACAAGCTGGCACTGTTGCGCACGGCCTCGGGCTGGCAGCGGCGGGGCTTTCGCTGCGCGCCCGAGGTTACGGTGGCCCAGCTGTGCGCCGGGCTCACGCCGCGCCTGATGGCCGAGTTCATCGATCCGCTGTGCGTGTCGGCCCTCAACACCCTGGCGCACGAAGCCAGCGGCCAGGTGTTTTTGCGCGTGCTGCAGGACAGCCTGTTCAGCGGCCGGGGTGGCTCCAACCTGCTGCTGCCATGCACCGACCTGGGGGTGTTGTTTCCTGAAGCGGCCGGGCGTTGGCTACAGGCCCAGGGCGGCGCGCTGCACACCGGCCACCGGGTGCAGCGCCTGGCGCGCAGTCCCGCAGTTGGTCCCCACGGCGGCGCAGGCTGGCGGGTGGACGACCTGCCGTTTGACGCAGTGGTGCTGGCCACCACCAGCACCGAGGCGGCCCGCCTGGCGCTGACGGCACACAGCACGTTGCCAGGCCCCGAGGCGGCCGCCCTGCACGCCTGGGCCGACAGCGCACAGGCGCTGCGCTTCACCGCCATCTCCACCGTGTATGTCCAGGCGCCGGCGCCAACGCAAGGCCACTTGCTCAGCCGGCCCATGCTGGCGCTGCACCCTGGCGCGGGCCGGCCCGCCCAGTTCGTGTTCGACCGGGGCCAGCTGGGCGGCCTGGCGGGTGTGCTGGCGTTTGTGGTCAGCGCCAGCGCGGGCGACCGCGCCACCCTGGAGCGCGCGGTGCTGCGGCAGGCGCACGAACAGCTGGGACTGCAGGGCCTGGGCATCGTCCAGACGGTGGTTGAAAAACGCGCCACCTTTGCCTGCACCCCCGGCCTGCAGCGGCCCACGCCGGCACTGGCGGACGGCCTGTGCGCCTGCGGCGACTACATCGAAGGCCGCTACCCGGCCACGCTGGAAGGCGCGGTGCTGAGCGGCACGGCAGCAGCAGCCCTGGTCTGAGGGGCGAAGGCGGATGGACTGGGAGGCCACAGCAACCGCCCCCGGGAAACTCCTTAGCCCACCGACAGCAGTTTGACAGCGTGGCAATGCACCATGGCCGCAGCCCATTTTTGACTGGAATTCCTGCCAAGGAGACTGCACCATGCCGCCCCACCCCTCTTCCGCCTTGTGCCCCACCCGCCGCCAGCTGCTGACCGCCAGCGGCACCATGGCCCTGGGTGGCCTGCTGCCCGCGACTTCGTGGGGCCAGGCCGCCTGGCCGAGCAAATCGGTGCGCTTCGTGGTGCCCTTTGCACCAGGTGGCAGCTCGGAAATCGTGGCCCGCTCCACCGCCGCCGAGCTCTCCAAGACGCTGGGCCAGAGTGTGTTCGTGGACAACAAGCCGGGCGCAGCGGGCAACATCGCCATGCAGGAAGTGGCGCGCGCCGAAGACCAGCACACGCTGATCCTGGGCCACATCGGTACCCTGGCGGTGAACCCCTTCATCTTCGACAAGCTGCCCTACGACGCCCACAAGGACTTCAAGCCCGTGAGCCTGCTGGCCAAGGTGCCCAGCCTGTACGTGGTGCACCCCGATGTGCCGGCCCGGAACCTCAGGGAATTCATTGCCTATGCCAAGAAGAACCCGGCCAAGCTCAGCTATGGCTCGGCGGGCAACGGCAGCGCGGGGCACCTGGCGTTTGAATACCTCAAGATGACGGCCGACATGTTCATGCTGCATGTGCCCTACCGCGGCACCGGCCCCATGATGACCGACCTGCTGTCGGGCCGGCTGGACGCCGCGGCCGTGGGCGCCGCCGCCATGCTGCCGTTCATCAAGTCGGGCAAGGTGCGCTGCATCGCCACCGGCTCGGCCCAGCGCCTGCCGCAGCTGCCCGACGTGCCCACCGTGGCCGAACAAGGCTTTCCCGGTTTCGAGATGACGCAGTGGTACGGCATGCTGGCCCCTGCCAGCCTTCCACAGGAGCACATCGACAAGCTCGCCGCCGAAACCATGAAGGCCGTCAAGGCACCGGAATCGCTCAGGCGCCTCCATGGCGACGCGGCCGAAGCCATTGGCGGCACGCCCGCGCAGTTTGCCCAGTTCATCGCAGCCGAGCAGGCGCGCTGGAAAAAGGTGCTGCTGCGCGCCAAGGTCAAGCCCGACTGAGCGGCGCGCCGGGCCCCGCAACTGGGGTCTGGGTCTGGGCCTGCTGCCGGGGAGCGCGTTAGCGATCGCCCCGGGCCACTGGCAGGCCGGGGGATCGCGTTATTTCTCCAGCCACCACTGGATGACCACCTTGGCCAGGAACCCCAGGAAGCCCACGCCCAGCCCCAGGAACAGCACAAAGGTGCCAAACCGGCCGGCCTTGGAAGCCCAGGCCAGTTGCCCGATGATGAAAACCATGTACAGGATGAAAGCCCCCACCCCGTAGGTGAGGAAGAAGCTCGAAATCTGCGCTTCGGTAAATCCAAAAATCACGAGCGCCCCCCTTGGGCAGGACCCTTGTACGATTCGCGCGGCGGCAGGCTGGAGGCGTCCACCAGGTCGCGGTAGGCATGCCAGCTGGCATGGCCCAGCATGGGCATGACGGCAACCATCCCCAGCAGCAGCGAACCCAGTCCCAGCAGCGTGAAACCCAGAATCAGCGCGGCCCACAGCGCCATCGGCACCGGGTTGGCCAGCACGGACTGCCAGCTCGTCAGGATGGCCTGGCGCAGGCTGGCGCGCCGGTCCAGCAGCAAGGGCATGGCCACCACGCTGGACAAGAAGATGGGCGCGGCCATCAGGCTGCCCAGCGCCAGCCACAGCTCGAACAGCCAGCCCTCGCGGGCCAGCACCACATGCAGCAGAAAGTCTCGCGGCGTCTCGATGGGCACGGGCGCCAGCAGGGTGATCAGGGCCGCCGAGGTCACCACCCAGCCGGTGGCGGCCAGCGCCAGCAGCACGCCGAACTGCACCATGCACCAATAGTCGTTGCCCCACTTGTTGACATGGCTGTTCTGCCAGTTGAGCCAGGTTTTCAGCACCACGGCGGCGTTGGCGGGCTCGCTGCGCTCCAGCGCCCGGCTCAGGGCATACAGGCTGGTGGCCAGCACCGGCGCCACCACCAGAAAGCCCGACAGCGCGCCCGCCAGCAGCCAGAAACGGTTGTAGGCCACGGCCATGATGACGGCACCCAGCAGCGTGATGGCCAGGCCGTGGGCAAAGCTGATCCAGCCGGCACGCGCCATGTCGCGCCAGCCCAGGGCCAGCCAGGCCAGCGGTTGCATCAGCCCGATGGTGCGGACGACGGGCAAGCGGGGCGGGGTAAAGCGCATCGGTTCTTCCGGCAAAAGCGGTTTAACGGGGTATCGCCGGGTCGTCCAGCAGACGGCACAGCGCGGTGAGGCTGGCCACGGTGGCATGGGGCGGTGTGTCGTGGGGCCAGTCCTTGCGCGCCGGGTTCAGCCACACGGCCTGCATGCCGGCGGTGACGGCCGCCAGCGCATCGAGCGTGGCGTCGTCGCCCACATGCAGCACCTCGTGGGGCTCGACTCCCAGGGTGCTGGCGGCGGCGTGAAAGATGCGCGGGTCGGGCTTGGGCACGCCAAATTCGTGTGCGCTGATGCTGGCTTGGAAGTAATGCCCGATGCCCACGCGGTGCACATCCGCGTTGCCATTGGACACGGCCACCACCGGGTAGCGTTCGGAAAGAAACGCCAGCGTGGTGTGTGCATCGTCAAACAGCTCCACCCGCTGGCGCTCGGCAAAGAACACCTCGAACGCGGGCTCGGCCAGTGCCGCTTCATCCCCGGCCTGGGTGAGGGCCAGGCGGATGGACTCGCGGCGCAAGGCACTCAGATCGTGCCGCAGGTCGGGGCGCAGGCTCCCCATCTGGTTGCGGATGGCGCGCAGCGCCGCGGTGTCGGAATACAGCGCCGCGGTGGCGGGGGCATGCACGGTCAGCCATTGCAGCAAGACCGCTTCGGCCCGGGTGATGGTGGGCCAGATGGGCCACAGGGTGTCGTCCAGGTCGAGGGTAACGGCCCGGATGCGGGAGATGTCGAGGGAGCAAGCGGACACAGTCGATGCAGGGAAAGCGGGGGGTTACGGGCATTGCCCTGGAAAGTCCAGCCAGAGAATACCCCACGCAGCCACCGAGAGTGAACCGACGAGGGAGCGGGAAATTTTTTGCTGGCGCTCTGCCCATAATAGAAGCAGGCGCAGCTGCCAGCACCTGAACGCACAAATCAACCCGAACGGAGAAAACCATGAACGCCACACTGACCACCGCCCAACGCGACGAACTCAAGGCCCTGCTGCTGGCGGCGCGCCACAGTCTTGAGTCCCAGATGCAGCAAAACCGCGAAAACCTCGCGCCGCCCGTCACCGACCAGGACGGCATCGAGCAAGGCAATGTGGTGCGAGAGGTGGACCAGGCACTCACCAACATCGACGCCGCTGACGTCAAGCGCATCGACCACGCCCTGGAGGCCATGGAAGACGGCAGCTATGGACTGTGCGCCGAATGCGGCTGCGCCATCCCGTTCGATCGCCTCAAGATCGAGCCGCAGACGCAGCACTGCGTGGCCTGCAAGTCGCGCTGGGAACAGGGCAAGGGCCACGCCAAGACGCACGCCTGAACCTGCAGCGCCGGAGCTGCCGCCGGGCCTGCGGCCAAAGCCCATGCCGGCGCACCGGCCCTGCCTTGCGTGAAAATGCGGCATGCCTTTTCAAACCGAACCACCCTTTCACCACGGCCAGGCCGAACGCACCGCCGTGCTGCTGTGCAACCTGGGAACCCCCGACGAGCCCACGGCCCCTGCCGTGCGGCGCTATCTGGCCGATTTCCTGGGTGACCAGCGCGTGGTCGAAATCCCCAAACTGGCCTGGTGGCCCATCCTGCACGGCATCATCCTGCGCACCCGGCCGGCCAGATCCGCCGCCAAATACGCCAGCGTCTGGACCCCCGAAGGCTCGCCCCTGGCGGTGTGGACCGCCAAACAGGCCACCCTGCTGCGCGGCTGGCTGGGTGAGGCCGGGCACAGCGTGCTGGTGCGCCATGCCATGCGCTACGGCACCCCCTCCATCGCCAGCCAGCTCGATGCCCTCAAGGCCGAGGGCGCCACCCGCATCCTGATCCTGCCGCTGTACCCGCAATACTCGGGCACCACCACGGCCAGCGTGTTCGACGCCGTCTATGGCTGGGCCGCCCGCACGCGCAGCGTGCCCGAGCTGCGCTTTGTGAACCGCTACCACGACCACCCCGGCTACATCGACGCGCTCGCCCGCACCATCGAAACCCACTGGAAGCACCACGGCCAGCCCGACCAGCTGGTGATGAGCTTTCATGGCGTGCCCGAGCGCACGCTGCACCTGGGCGACCCCTACCACTGCGAAAGCCTCAAGACCGGCCGCCTGCTGGCCGAACGCCTGGGCCTGCGCAAGGGCCACTACCAGATCACCTTCCAGTCGCGCTTTGGCAAGGCCAAGTGGCTCACGCCCTACACCCAGCCCACCGTCGAGGCCTTGGGCAAGGCAGGCACCCGGCGTGTGGACGTGGTGTGCCCCGGCTTCACCAGCGACTGCCTGGAGACGCTCGAAGAGATCAACATGGAAGTGCGCGAGGCCTTTTTGCACCACGGCGGCCAGGAGTTCCACTACATCCCCTGCCTGAACGACAGCACCCACTGGATCACCGCGCTGAGCCAGGTGGCCCAGCAGCACCTGGCCGGCTGGCCCACCAGCGTGCCCGATGCCGCTGCGCTGGCCGATGCGCGCGCCAAGGCGCTGGCAGGCGGTGCGCCTGCGGGGGCTTGCCCTGTGGCGCATTGACTATTTTTATCATAGCTACCAGCACCTCTCCATCAAGCGCTAGAGACTATTTGAGTCCAATATCCACGGCACCACCGCCATCTCCCATGCCCGCCATCGCCCTTGAACCCCATCAGCTGCGGCTGACCATCGCACCCGAATCGCTGGGCTTTGCCAGCACCGCCGAGCTGCAGGACCTGCCCCTGCCCTGGATCGGGCAGGAGCGCGCCCAGGCCGCCACCCAGTTTGGCTTGGGCCTGCAGCAGCCCGACTACCACCTGTTCGTGCTGGGTGAGGCGGGCAGCGGGCGCACTTCGCTGCTGCGCCAGGCCACGCAGGCCGCGGCGGCCCAGCGTGCCGTGCCACCGGACCTGTGCTATCTGCACAATTTCGACGCGCCCGAGCGCCCCCGCGCCCTGCGCCTGCCCGCGGGCCAGGGCCGCCAGCTGCGCGTGGCCCTGCTGGAGATGGCCAGGATGCTGCAGACCGACATCCCCAAGCGCCTGGCCAGCCCCGATTGCAAGGCCGAGGCCGAAGCCCTCCACAAAGCCTGGCAAAAGGAAGAAGCCAGTGCCTTTGCCACGCTCGATGCTTTCGCCGAGGCCCGCCACTTCCGGCTTTCGCGCGAAGGGGGCCAGCTGGTCTTCACCCTCACGGGCGACAAGGGCCACCCGCTGACCGAAAACGAGGCCCTGGCCCTGCCACGCGAACGCCGCGCCGAAATCGATGCCGCCGAGCAGGCCCTGCGCGCCGAGATTGCCCGCTTCCTGGACACCATGCGCCCGCTGGAGCGCGCCCGCGACGAGGCTTTGGCCACCTTGCGCCGCCAGGCCATCGAGCCGTTGCTCGAACATGCGGTGCAGGACATCCGCCAGGGCCTCAAAAAGCAGATCAAGGACGCCGCCAAGCTGGGCCAGTGGCTCGACCAGGTGGAGCGCGAGGTGCTGGCGCGGCTGGCGCTGTTCGAAGCCGGCGATGCCGACGACGATGCCGAGGACGAGCGCAAGGCGCATCTGGCCGAGCTGCTGGCCCGCTGCCAGGTGAACCTGGCGGTCGATAACGATGGCCGCGACGGCGCACCCGTGATCGTGGAGGACAACCCCCAGATACGCAGCCTGTTTGGCGCCATCGACCTGCAGACCGACACCGATCCGCCGCACGCTGATTTTTCCTGCATCCGCGCGGGCAGCCTGCTCAAGGCCCATGGCGGCTTCATCGTGCTGCACCTGCGCGACCTGGTGGAAGATGAAGGCCTGTGGCCCCGGCTGCGCCGGTTTCTGCGCAGCAGCCGCCTGCAGATCGACGAGGGCAGCGCCGCGGCGCACGGCCCCACGGCGCCGATTGCGCTGCAGCCCGAAGCGGTGGACGTGGATGTGAAGATCGTGCTGATCGGCTCGGTCGAGGAGTACTACGCCCTGCAAGAGGCCGACCCCGACACCGCGCGCCGTTTTCGCGTGAAGGTGGACTTTGCCGAGCGCTTTGCCGCCAGCCCCGCCACGCGCCACGCCACGGCCATCTTTGTGGCCCACAGCTGCAAGAAGCGCGGCTTGCCCCACTTTGCCCCCGATGCCGTGGCGCGCCTGCTCGAACAGACCCACCGCGAGGCCGACGACCAGAGCCGCCAGAGTGCGCTGTTTGCCAACACCGACGCCCTGGTGATCGAGAGCGCCGCCCTGTGCCAGGCACGCGGCGGCACGCTGGTGCAAGCCCCTGATGTGGACGCCGCGCTGCAGGCCCATGCCCTGCGCCACAACTACCCCGAAGAGCAGCTGCACGAGTCCATCACCGAGGGCGAGCGCCTGATCACGCTGCACGGCACCGTGGTGGGCCAGGTCAACGCCATGACGCAGATCGATCTGGGCGATTACCGCTTTGGTTTTCCGGTGCGCATCACGGCACGCACTTTTGCCGGGCACGAGGGCCTGCTCAACATCGAGCGCGAAGTCGATATGTCGGGCCCCATCCACGACAAGGGCGTGCTGATCCTGCACAGCTACCTGACCGCGCTGTTCAGCCATGTGGCGCCGCTGGCGCTCAACGCGTCCATCGTGTTCGAGCAGGAATACAGCGGCGTCGAGGGCGACTCGGCCTCATGCGCCGAGCTGTATGCGCTGCTGTCCAGCCTGTCTGGCCTGCCGCTGCGCCAGGGCATTGCCGTGACCGGCGCCCTCAACCAGCACGGCGAAGTGCTGCCCGTGGGCGGCATCAACGAAAAGATCGAGGGCTGGTTCCACGCCTGCGCAGCGGCCGGGCTCGATGGCACCCAGGGCGTGCTGATCCCCGCCCGCAACCTGCGCCACCTGATGCTGAGCCGCGCCATCGTGGATGCGGTGGAGCGCGGCCTGTTCCATGTCCATACCGTGGGCCATGTGAGCGAAGGCATTGCGCTGCTGACGGGCGAGGCCTCGGGCATGGTGCCGGGCGTGCCCCCAGAACGGGCCGCCGACGTGGAGGGCACCGTGCTCAGCCGGGCCGAACAAACCCTGCGCGCGTTCCGGCGTGCCTGCCAGAGCGCAGGGCACACCAGGCGGGGCCGGGTGAAGCGCGGCGCCATGCCCGGGCAGGGCCACTGAGCCACCACTCCGTTGGCACGAGAACGGGCCAGGGCCTGCCGGTCAAAACCGCCCCCCGCCGGAGCCTGTCGGCAGCACAGACCTTGAGGTTCGTGGATTCAGGCGCCCGACAAGAACCCGTCCACCAGGGCGAAGTGCGCCGGCACATTCAGCGCCGGCGCATGCCCGCAGCCGGGCACCTCCACCACGCGCACCAGGCCCCTGGCCCCCGGGCCACGCGTGAGCATTTCGGCGGTGGTCTCGGGAAGCACCAGGTCCGAATCGGCACCGCGCAGGCACAGCACCGGAATGTCGAGCGCATCGTAGTGTTCCCAGATCAGGTAGTCGTTGGCGTGGTGCGTGAACTGCTGCACCATGGCCGGGTCGTAGTGCGGCGTCACGCGGCCGTCGGGCAGGCGGCGCGTGCTGCTTTCGGTCAGCAGCCGCCATTGCGCGTCGCTGAGCCAGCCATAGGGCTGGTACACCTGCCGAAAAAATGCCTCCAGTTCCATCACGGTGTCAAACGCGGGCGGCTGGCCTGCGTAGGCCTTGATGCGCTCCAGCGCCGCATCGGCCAGGCGCGGCGCGTTGTCGTTGAGCAGCAGGCGGGTGATGCGGTCCTTGAGCTGCGGCTCGAACAGCCCCGACGCGCACACCGTGCCAATGGCCCCGCCCATGGAGGTGCCGATCCAGTGCGCCTGGCGAATGCCCAGCTGGTCGAACAGGTCGGCGGCAAGGCGAGCATAGAACGACAGGCGGTATTCGTCCTGCGGCGCACGCGCCCACTGGCTCAGTCCCCGGCCGATGGTATCGGGGCAGACCACCCGGTAGCGCGGCGCCAGGTGCCGCGCCAGTGCGTCCATGTCGCGCCCCGTGCGCGCCAGGCCATGCCATGCGATCACGGCGGGTGCGTCTGGCGCCCCCCATTCGGTGGCGTGGATTTCGTAACCGGCACAACGCAGGTAGCGCGAAGAGAACAGCATGGTGGTCAGCCTGGAGAAAAAACAGCAGGGCCGCGCGCCTACTTCATCTGACGGCCGTGGATGCCGATCACCGGGGACTCGACATAGCGCGAACCCACCCGGTGGGTGGGCGAATGGCGGATGCCCAGGCCGTGCGCGTTCTTCTGGCCGGCCCGCTGGACCAGCTCGGTGGGATCCACCGCCGAGATGTTGTACAGCTGCGCGCCTCCGCCTTGTTCGCGATAGCGCTGGATGAAGGCTGCAGCCGGCTTGTGGATGGCGATCATGGTCACGATGCTTCGGATTTCGTTGCGCAAGTAGTCGCGTGGCCGGTCAGGGGAAAAACCCGCCATGCCCCGTGCGGGTCGTGAAAATGCGTTCACGCTCCAGGGGCATGGCGGATGGCCTCGCAGGCGCTCAGTTGGGCACGCTCAGCGATGTGCCGGCAAACCCGATCTGGTTCGCCGCCACGGGCGCCGCCACAAAGGGTGGCACGTTGCTGGCCGTGATGGCCGGCGCTGCACCGGGAGTGCCACCGCGCGGCGTGGTGTGCACCACCTGGCTGGCGGGCAAGGCGGTGCCGGACTTCAGGTGCGCATACATCGCGTCCATGGCCTGGTTGAAGTAAGGGTGCAGCGGCACGAAGCGCGTATCAAACCCGGAAAACGGCAGGAAGGCGTCGAAATGCTGGCCGTTCGTCACCTCGATGTAGCGCAGCTTGCTGTCGGCACCTTCCACCACCTTGTTGTAGGCGGCATAGGCACGCGCGTTGTGGTTGACCGGCACCAGGGCGTCGCTGCGGCCGCTGACGATGATGGTGGGCTTGCCGCGCAGGTTGCCGTTGAGCACCACCTCGGCGATGCCGGCGCGCACGGCGTCGCTCTGCGCCTTGGTGGGCGTGGTGGCGGCCGTGAGCGCCGTGCCGCTGACCGGGTCGGTGCCCGTGACCAGCGCGCGCTGGCACAGGGCGTTATCCAGGCCGAAATCGGCCACGCCGGTCGAGGGCGAAATGGCGAATTGCCAGGCCTTGGCGCCGCCCACCGAGTCGTTGTAGACCACGGTGGCCGGTGTGCCATTGGCGGTGCCATTGGCCGTGGCAAAGCTCTGCGCCAGTGCCGTGGATGACACGGCCACCGGCACGCCCGTGGCGACATTCACGGCCGCAAAGCTGGTATTGCAGACATTGGCCTCGACAGGGAAGCGCCCGTAGCTCACCGGGTACATGGCCGACAGGATGGGGCCATTGCCCAGCGCATAGTGGGCGTTGTGCATGGGGTCGTTGTCGGGCGTCCAGCCAAAGGCACGCAGTTTGTTGAGCGCGTCCAGCGAACGGGTTGCCGTGTCGGCGCCACTGACCAGCCCCTTGGCCGCCAGACCGTCACAGCGTGCCGTGGCCCGCGCCGTCATGCCCACCAGCGGGATGTAGTTGAAGATGGACACCTCACTCATGGCCGCACCGGCCGCCAGCGCTGCGCAGGGCTGGTAGATGTTGCCGTAGGTCGTGTAATCGGCCAGCGTCTTGCCATAACCGGTCACGGCGGCACCGCCAAACTGGATGCCATAACCGCTGGCGGTGGGCATTTCGGTCACGGGCTCGGAAGCCACCACGCCGTCGATCAACCCCCCGCTGTCTTGCTCGGCCGCGCCCAGCGAGGCCGCACCGCCGTTGGATGCCGAGCCGGCGATCACGATCGTGTTCTCGGGCGTGAACGGCACCGGATTGTCGACCGTGCCATAGCGATCGTTCAGCACAAACAGCGCATAGCGGCCCGCCGCCAGCGTGTCGTTGCCCCAGTCTTTTTCCGGATTCTGCTGCGAGTGCACCTGCTTGAGGGCCAAGCGGTTCGGGAACAGGGCGTTGTAGGCGGTCCGGGCCGCATCGGTGATGTTGGCGGCAAAGAAATTGAGGGCGCCGGCCGCCGTGCGGGTGGCGCGCGTGCCATCGATCTTGTGCACGGTGTCGTCCATCAGGTTGTACAGGCCCACGCCCTTGCCGGCATCGGTCAACGCCACGGCACAACCCTTTTTGAGGCCCCATTCGCCGGCCGTGCCAATGGCGCCATACACCCCGCGCGAGCCCGACGATGCGCCCAGCACCACGCAGGGGCTGGCCTGGTTGAAGCTGTCGGGCACCTGCACCGCGATCACCGTGCGCTTGCGGCCCGAGCCGTCGTCGAGCACTGCCACGTATTCGCGGCCCGGAATCAGGCCTTCACTGGTGGTGACGGCACCGGCCGCGGTGACGTTGGGGCCGTACAGCGTGCCGTAGCCACCCCCCACCGAGGGGTCGAGGATGCCGCGGTAGTTGGAATACAGCGCATTGCGGCGCAGCTCGGCCGCCGTGGGATTGGCGGGATCGGCATAGGCCGGCGTGGCCCCGCCCAGGCCGGTCTTGCCGATACCGCCAGTCAGCAGATCCTGCGTGGCGGCGGTGGCGCCCGTGCCCACCGTGGTGGCCGGATAGACCGTGGCACTGACCTGCGTCACGCCCGTGGGGAGGTTGTTGGTCGGTGTGGATGATCCGCCACCGCACGCGGCCAGAACGGCCCCCGCCAACGCGGTCATGGCCACTTTCAGGGCGCGTTTGTCCTGCAGATGCACTTTCATGTTGTCTCCTTTTTACTGCCACAGAAAAGCGCGCTCAGGCCTGGGCGCGCAGGGATCGCAGGCGTCCCACAACGCCTGCGGGAAAGTAATAGACAGAAAGAACAAACAGCACGCCCAGCCACAGCAGCCAGCGGTCGGGCGAGAGCAGCGCCGACAACCAGGGCAGGCTGGCAGTGGCCTCGCTGCCTACACGCAGCAGATCCTGCAGGTAGCTTTGCGCAACCAGAAACAGCACGGCACCGATGACCGCGCCGTAGATGGTGCCCATGCCGCCGATCACCACGATGAGCAGGCAGTCCATCATGATTTCGAAGCTGAGCGAGGTGTCCGGCCCGTTGTAGCGCAGCCAGAGCGCCAGCATGGCACCAGCCAGGGTGGCAAACAGGGCCGACAGCACGCTCGACGTGGTGCGGTACACCACCACGCGGTAGCCAATGGCCTCGGCACGGAACTCGTTTTCGCGGATGGCCTGCAGCACGCGGCCGAAGGGTGAGTTGACGATGCGCAGCAGCGCCAGCACCAGGGCCACCGCCGTGACGAACAGCAGGTAGTAGCAGATCAGCCGCCCGTCGATGGTGACGCCCAGGAAGGGTTCCTCGAACGGCTCGAAGCTTGGCGAAAGGATCTCGGGCACCTTGAACGTCAGTCCATCCTCGCCACCCGTGATGTCCGAGAGCTGCGAGGCCAGTGTCTGGAACGCCGCCGCCACCGCCAGCGTGATCATGGCGAAGAAAATGGCGCGTACGCGCAGCGAGAACAGCCCCACGGCCAAGGACAGCAGCAGCGACAGCAGCAGCGCGCCGCCAATGCCCACGCCCAGCGCCGTCCACGTAGGCCCCAAACGCGTGGTGGCCACCGCGATGCCGTAGGCCCCGATGCCAAAGAACATGGTGTGCGCAAAACTCACGATGCCGGTGTAGCCCAGCAGCAGGTCGAAGCTGGCCACCAGCACCACGAAGACCAGCACCTTGGCGGCAACATTGAGCGCCTTGACACCCGGAAACAGGAAGGGCGCAAACGCCAGCCCCAGAAAAATGGCCACGAGCATGGCCGCCAGCAGCTGGCTGCGCGGGTAGTCGCCGGAGAGAAGTCGGTTCAGCATGTGTGGCGTTCCTCTTCAACGGTTGGCGACGGGATAAACACCCTGCGGGCGCCACAGCAGGATGGCCACCATCAGCGCGATGTTGGAGAACAGCGCCACCTTGGGCACCAGGAAGCCGGTGTAGTTGGCCATGAGTCCCACCAGCAGCGCGCCAATCAGCGCGCCGCCCGTGCTGCCCAGACCGCCGATGATGATGACGATGAAGATCAGCACATTGACCTGCGCGCCCATCTGCGGCACCACGCTTTGCTGGTACAGCCCCCACATCACGCCGCCCAGGCCGGCCAGCGCCGAACCCACCACGAACACGCCCACGAACAGGCGGCGGATGCGGTAGCCCAGCGCCTCGACCATCTCGCGGTCCTGCACGCCGGCGCGGATCAGCAAGCCCACCTTGGTGCGCGCCAGCACCCAGGCCAGCACGCCAAACACCAGCAGGCCCACAACCACGGCAATCAGGCGGTATTTTTCAATGGCGGCGTCACCGATCAGCAGCGCGCCACGCATGCCCTCGGGCAGCGGCAGGGGGATCTGCGCGGGACCCCAGATGACCTTGATGAGCTCTTCTCCAATGATCATGCCGCCCATGGTGATGAGGATCTGCTTGAGGTGCTGGCCGTACACGGGCCGCACGATGAAGCGCTCGAACGCCAGGCCCACGGCGCCGGCCACCGCCATGGCCACCAGCATGGCCGGCAGCACCGCCACGAGGTTGCGCCAGAGTTCGGCCGAGCCCGTCCAGTCGCCCATGGCACCCAGCACGCTGGTGGCCACGAAGGCGCCCAGCGCGATGAACACGCCATGGCCGAAGTTGAGCACGTCCATCAGGCCAAACACCAGTGTCAGGCCCGAGGCGATGATGAAGATGATCATGCCCATGGCCAGCCCCGCCACGGTGAGCGTGAGCCAGGTGCTGGGCGAGCCGATGAAGGGCAGCACCAGCAGGGCCAGCAGCGGCACCAGCGCCAGCGGCTTCCAGTCCAGCGGCCTGTTCATGCGCGGTCTCCCCTGGACATATCCGATGCTTCTTTTTTGACGGTTGATAGCACCTTGCCATCAATCGCTGCGGGCTGTTTTGGCGTGTAATTCACAGCGACAACCCCAGCAGCGTGCGCTGCAGCGCCTCGTCCTCGGCCAGCGCGGCCATGCTGCCCGCGTGCACCACCCGGCCGTTGTCCATCACCGCCACGGTGTCGCCCAGGCGTTGGGCGAAGTGGATGTTCTGTTCGACCAGCAAAAGGGTCACGCCGCTCTTCTTGAGCTGGTCGAAGGCCTCGATCATGTTGTGGATGATGGCCGGTGCCAGCCCCTTGCTGGGCTCGTCGATGATCAGCAGATCGCGCGGCTCGACCATGGCGCGCGCCACGGCCACCATCTGCTTTTGCCCGCCGCTGAGCTTGCCTGCCGGGTGGTTCCAGAACTTCTCCACGGCCGGGAAGAGCCGGAAGATCCACTGCAGGCGCGCCTGGTCCATCTGCGCGGCGTTGCCGGCCTTGCGCGCGGCCAGCAGCATGTTCTCCTTGACCGTGAGGTCGGCGAAGATGCCCATGTTCTCGGGCACATAGGCGATGTTCAGGTGCGCGATCTGCGGTGTGTGCATGCGCGTGATGTCGCGCCCGTCGAAAGCGATCTGGCCCTGCGAGGCCTGCCACAGGCCCATGATGGTGCGCAGCGTGGTGGTCTTGCCCGCGCCATTGCGGCCCAGCAGCATGGTGAGCTGGCCCCGGGGTACGGCCAGATCGACGCCGTGCAGGATGTGGTACGCGCCGATGTGGGTGTGCACGCCCCGCAGTTCGAGAAGGTTGGCCCTGCTCATGCGGCCTCCCTGTCGGCATTCTTGGTGATGCCCAGATACGCCTCTTGCACCACCGGCGAGGCAATCACTTCTGCGGGCGGGCCGTCGGCCACCAGCGTGCCGTTGGTCAGCACGATGATGCGGTCGGCCAGCTCGCGCACCACGTCCATCTTGTGCTCCACCAGCAGGATGGTCTTGGTCTTGTCCTGCTTCAGCGCGCGGATCAGGTTCAGGATGACGGGCGCCTCGTCGTGCCCCATGCCGGCCGTGGGCTCATCGAACATGTAGACCTGCGGCTCCAGTGCCATGAGCAGCGCCACTTCGAGCTTGCGCTGGTCACCGTGCGGCAGGCTGGCCACGGGGGTATCGCGCCGCTCCAGCATCGCCACGGACTGCAGGATGGCTTCAGCCCGCGCGGTGAGCTGGCGGTGGTCGCTCCAGATGCTCCAGAGATTCAGGCCCCGGCGGTGCTTGCCGGCCTGCGTGGCCTGCACGGCCAGGCGCACGTTCTCCAGCACGCTCAGGCCCGGGAACAGGTTGGTGAGCTGGAACGCCCGGCCGAGCCCCGCACGCGTGCGCGCCGAAGGCGCCAGGCCCGACAGATCCTGCCCGCCCAGCGTCACCCTGCCGCTGGTGGCCCGCAGCTGCCCCGAGATGAGGTTGAAGTACGTGGTCTTGCCTGCCCCGTTGGGGCCCACGATGGCGGTGAGCGTGCCCGGCTCGAACGCGCAGGTCACGGCGTTCACCGCCACATGGCCACCGAAGCGGATGGTCAGGTCATGGGTCGCCAGCATCGATGGTCGAGGCTCCACAGGAATTTAAAGAAAAGCAGCCCCGGCGCCTGACGAGAAAGCGCTTCAAGCGATCAAAGCAGGCGTATCAGGCCCGCCAGTGCGCGGCGGATCCTGGCCGTCAGCGCTTGTTCCGGATCGGAACCTGCATCTCTTCCGGCTTGATCTCGCGCACCAGTTCGGGCACGCCCCAGGCGAAGGCCGGGTCCACCTTGATCTTGAAGTGGTACATGCTCTGCAGCGCCTGGTGGTCTTCCTTGCGGAAGGTCATCTTGCCCTTGGGCGTATCGAAGCTCATGCCTTCCATGGTCTTGATGAGCTTGTTGGTGGTGGTGTCGCCCCCCGTGGCCTTGAGCGCCGTGACCAAGGCCATGGCCGAACTGAAGCCGCCGGCCGTGAAGAAATCGGGCGGGGCCTTGAACTGCTTGTAGTGCGCCGATACCAGCGCTTCATTGACCGGGTTCTTGGGGATGCCAAAGTAGTAGTAGGTGGCGCCTTCCATGCCCGGGAAGTTCTTGAAGCTGGCCATGGCCGGCAGGATGTTGCCGCCCGTGGCGATCTCGATGCCGTAGCGCTTGAGATCCATGTCGGCGATCTTGAACGGGTTGCCCGCGCCGGCCCAGACGATCCAGATGATCTTGCGGCCCGGCTGGTCCTTGAGCTTGTCGATCAGGCGCTGGGCGCCGGCGGTGAAATCGGTGGTGCTGGTGGGCAGGTATTCCTCGTGCACCAGCTTGGCGTTCTTGAGGGCGTCCTTGAAGGCTTTCACGCCGTCGCGGCCGAAGGCGTAGTCCTGCGCCAGCGTGGCGATGGTCACGCCCGGCTTGTCGATGGCCACGGCGTTCGAGATGGCGTCCTGGCTGCTATTGCGGCCGGTGCGAAAGATGTACTTGTTCCACTTGTCGCCGGTGATGGCATCGGCCACGGCGGGCTCGACCAGCAGGATCTTCTTGTATTCCTCGGCCACGGGCAGCAACGCCAGCGCCACGCCGGAGGACGTGGGCCCCACGGCGATGTCGGCCTTGTCATCCGAGTAGGCCGATGCCAGCAGGCTCTTGCCCAGGTCGGGCTTGCCCTGGTCGTCCTTCTCGATCACCACGATCTTCTTGCCGTTGATGGCCATGCTGCCGCCGGTGGCATAGTTCAGGCCCAGCAGCAGGCCGGTCTGCGTCTGCTTGCCATAGGCTTCCAGCGGACCCGTCTTGCTGTAGACATGGGCGATGCGGATCTCGCCCGACTGGCTGAACACCGGTGCCGAAAGAGTGGCGGCCAAGGCGGCCAGCGCGACCAGGATGCGTCGTTGCATGGGGACTGTCTCCTTTGGGTTTGCCTGAACACTGCACAGATCGTGCCAATCATCAAGGCGTTGATTTATAGGAACAAATGATGCACACACCATGAAAATGCCTGAATTTCAGACGCAGTGAATGCCTGAAATTCAGACATTTGGCTGTTTTTTATTCAGGGTTTTCCAGACGTGCATAGAGCGTGGCCCGCGATATACCCAGCTGCCTGGCCGTGGCCTGCTTGTTGCCGCCATGGGCCTTGAGCGCCGCGGCAATGGCGCGCCGCTCCAGCTCGGCCACCTGTTCGGCCAGCGGGCGCAGGCAGCACTCGTCGCCCAGTGCCCCGGGGTCGGCCACGGCAGCCGGCACGGGTGCCGCCGGTTCCACCCCTGCTTCGCGCAAGATGCGTTCGAGCTGGTAGGCATCGATGGACTGCGAATCGCTGCGCATGGCGGCCTGCTCCAGCACATTGCGCAGCTCGCGGATGTTGCCGCGCCAGGGCTGGCCCGCCAGCAATGCCATGGCGTCGGGCTGCAACTCGGGCGGCGCCGTGCCGTTGCGCAGCGCCAGGTCTTCGCCCAGCACCTCCACCAGCGCAGGGATGTCGCCGCGCCGCTCGCGCAGCGGCGGCACGCGCACCGGCAGCACATGCAGCCGGTAAAAAAGGTCTTCGCGAAAACGGCTGTCGCGCACCAGGGCGCCCAGATCCCGCGAGGTGGCAGCCACCACGCGCACATTGAACGGCACCAGCTTGTTCGAGCCCAGCGGTTCGATCTCGCCCTCCTGCAGCGCGCGCAGCAGCTTGGCCTGCAGGTTTTGCGGCATGTCGCCGATTTCATCGAGAAACAGCGTGCCACCGTCGGCCAGCTTGAACTTGCCATCGCGCCCCTTGCGGTCGGCGCCGGTGTAGGCGCCGGGCGCCACGCCGAAGAACTCGGCTTCGAGCAGCGTGTCGGGCACGGCGGCGATGTTGACGCTGACAAACGGGCCGCTGGCGCGGCTCGACGCCGCATGGATGGCATGGGCCAGCAGTTCCTTGCCCGTGCCGGTTTCACCCAGCAGCAGCACGGGGCTGGACGACTGCGCGGCACGGCGCGCCTGGCGTTTGACCTCGGCCGCCGCGGGGCTCGACCCGATGAAGCTGGCAAAGGTGTACTTGGCGCGCCGCTCGCCATCGCCCGACACGGCCAGCGAGCGGCTGCGCTGGCTGGCCAGCTCGCGCCGCGCGTCATCGAGATCGCGCTGCAACAAGGCAAACTTGCCGATCAGGGGTTGCAGCGTGGTCTCGGGATGGTCGAACAGCACGATGCCGATGGCACCAATCACGCGCTCGGCCTCGTCGCGCAAGGGAATGCGGCTGACCACAAAAGTGCCCGCCTTGTTGGTGAGCAGGTCGATCAGCACCGGCTGGCCGGTTTCGAGCACGCGGCGCATCTGCGTGTTGGGAATCACCTCCTCCACGGCGCGGCCCACGAACTGGTCCACCGACGAAAAGCCCAGGTCGGGCAGGAAGCGCTGGTAACCCTCGTTCACCCACACGACGCGCCCGCTGCGGTCCACCAGGAACATGCCCTGGCTGACGCTGGAGAAAAGCTGGAACATGGAGCGCGCCGCCAGTTCCAGAATGCCCTGGGCATCCAGCGGCAGGGGCGAAGCATCGGAGTGCAATGGCATAGGCCGATGGTACCCGGCGCATCACGGGCGTGGCATCGATCGGCGGTCCGCAAAAAAACCTTCCCCAGCGGCATCGCTTGTTCGCGAGCGTTCCGCACGAGGCAAAACGCCTGGCAGGGCCAGGCGCTTCAGTGGCTGGGAATGGACTGCCGGTCAGTCATCCAGCTGCCGCAGCCGTGCCAGCTTGCGCTGCGCCAGGTGCTTGAAAAGACGCGGCAGCACCAGCACCGCCAGCACGATGATGAGCAGCGTGAGCGACATCGGGCGCTGCACGAAGATGAGCCAGCTGCCCTCGCCAATCGACACCGCATTGCGCATCTGTGCCTCGGCCAGTGGCCCGAGGATCATGCCCACCACGACCGGCGCCGTAGGGAAGTCAAACCGCCGCATCAGCACCCCGAGCATGCCGATGCCATACAGCAGGAACAGATCGAAGGTGCTCTGGCGCATGCCGTAGGCCCCCACCGTGGCAAAGATCAGGATGCCGGCATACAGCTGCGGCTTCGGAATCTTCAGCAGCTTGACCCACAGGCCCACCATGGGCAGGTTGAGCACCAGCAGCATCACGTTGCCGATGTACAGCGACGCGATCAGCGCCCACACCAGCGTGGCCGAGGTGGTGAACAGCTGCGGGCCGGGGTTGATGCCGTAGTTCTGGAACGCGCCCAGCAGCACCGCCGTGGTGTTGGAGGTGGGAATGCCCAGCGTGAGCAGCGGAATCATGGCCGCCGTCACGGTGGCATTGTTGGCGGCCTCGGGGCCGGCCACGCCCTCGATGGCGCCCACGGTGCCGAACTCGCTCTTGTCGCCGCCCTTGGCCAGCTTCTTTTCGGTGGCGTAGCTCAGAAAGGTCGGGATCTCGGTGCCGCCCGCCGGGATGCAGCCAAACGGCGTGCCAATCAGCGTGCCGCGCAGCCAGGCGGGAATGGAGCGCTTCCAGTCGCGCCCGGTCATGTGCACGCGGCTCATGGTGTTGCGCGTCTCTTGCACGCGGCCCTCGTACATCGCCGCATACAGCACCTCGGCCACCGCGAACAGGCCCACGGCGACGAGCACGATGTCGATGCCGTCCAGCAGTTCGGGCTTGCCAGCGGTGTAGCGCGCCGCGCCCGAGATCTGGTCCATGCCGACGCAGCCGGCGGCCAGCCCGACGAACAGTGCGGTGATGCCGCGCACCGTGCTCTTGCCCAGCACCGCGCTCACGGTGGTGAAGGCCAGCACCATCAGCATGAAGTATTCGGGCGGGCCCAGCTTGACGGCAAAGTCGGCCACGTAGGGCGCGAACAGGGTCACGACCACGGTGGCAATGGTGCCCGCCACGAACGAGCCGATGGCCGATGTGGCCAGCGCCGCCCCGGCCCGGCCACTCTTGGCCATCTTGTTGCCTTCCATCGCCGTGACCATGCTGGCGGTCTCGCCCGGCGTGTTCAGCAGGATGGAGGTGGTGGAGCCGCCATACATCGCGCCGTAATAGATGCCGGCAAAGAAGATCATCGAGGCCGTGACCTCGACCTTGGCCGTGATCGGCAGCAGCATCGCCACCGCCACCGCGGGGCCGATGCCGGGCAGCACGCCGACGGCGGTGCCCAAAGCGCATCCCACCAGGGCCCACAGCAGGTTGGCGGGCGTGGCGGCGGTGGCAAAGCCCGCCATCAGTGCATCAAAGATTTCCATCACAACCACCCGGTTTGCGTGAGCCCTGGCAGGTTGATGGCCAGGAACTGCGTGAATGACCAATAGACAGGCGCCGAGATCAGCACGCCCGTCAACCCGTCCACCGCCCAGGTGCGCGCGGTGCCTGCGTTTTGCCCCGCAGCCCGGCGCAGCCCCTGCACGGCCAGCAGATAGCACAGCGTGCAGCTCAGAATGAAGCCCACCGTGGTGATGAGGGCAGCGTTCAGCAGCAGGCCGGTCGAAACCCACACCAATGCCGGCTTGTCCGCACGCGCGGCGCCGTTAGGCTCCTCCACGGCGCGGAACCCGCCGGTGCGGGCCTCCCACAGCAGCACGCAGCCGCACAGCGCCAGCACGGCCGCCACCAGCCACGGCAAAAAGTTGGGGCCCACGCCGCCATAGCCCGCGTTGGATGGAATATCCAGGGCGCCCAGCGCCAGTGCGAGGGCCGTCAGCAGCACGCCGGCGCCAACCACGGTCTGCATGCGCATGGCCGGCAGGTTGCTGGCAATGCCGGGCGTTGTGCCCGGATCAGAAGAAAGGGGAGTTGTCGGATCAGACATGCTGGGTTTTTCTCAAGCCCTCGAACACAGGTCCAAGGTACGCGCATCACGGCGCGCACCGCAATGGACACGCGCAAAAAAACCGTGCACCGCCTCCGGTGGCGGTCGCACGGTGCCGGGGCCGTGCTCAGACCATTCCGGCCTTGACCATGGTGGCGCGCAGACTGGCGAACTCATTGTCCACAAAGTTCGCGAACGCGTCGCCCGCCATCCAGGCCGGGGTCCAATCGTTCTTTTCCAGCGATTCGGCCCAACTCTTGCTCTTGACGGCCTTGGCCACCATCTCCGTCAGCGCCTTGCGCTGTTCGGCCGTGATGCCGGGGGCGGCATACACGCCGCGCCAGTTGCCAATCTCGACGTTGATGCCCTGCTCCTTGAGGGTGGGCACGGTCGAGTTCTTGAGGCGCTGGCCCGAGGTCACGGCAATGGGCGTCATCTTCTTGGTGGCGATGTACTCGGCCATCTCGCTGTAGCCGCCACCGCCAATCGTCACGTTGCCGCCCAGGATGGCCGCGATCGCCTCGCCGCCTCCCCGGAAGGCCACGTAGTTGATCCGGGCCGGGTCCACACCCACCTCACGCGCAATCATCGCGGCAGCGATGTGCTCGGTGGAACCGCGCGAGCCGCCACCCCACTTCACACTGCCGGGATCTTTCTTGAGCTGGGCGATCACCTCGGCCATGCTCTTGTAAGGCGAATTGGCGGGCAACACGAACACGTTGTATTCGCTGGTCAGGCGCGCAATGGGCGTGGCCTGCGACAGGCTCACTGGCGGTTTGCCGGTGATGATGCCGCCCAGCATCACGGCGCCCATCACCATCAGCGCGTTCGGGTCGCCCTTGCTGGAGTTGACGAACTGCGCCAGACCGATGGCGCCTGCGGCGCCGCCCTTGTTGTCATAGGTGACCGACGATGCCGCCCCCGATTCCAGCAATGCCTTGCCCAGGGCGCGCCCGGTGGAGTCCCAGCCACCGCCCGGGTTGGCAGGCAGCATCATCTTGACAGCGCTGGCGGCATGGGCCGACAGGGGCAAGGCTCCGGCAGCGGCCAGCGCAGCCAGGGATTTGAGAAAGGTGTCGCGACGCATCGATGTCTCCTTGTAGGGTTGGCGAACCGCCCGATGATGCGCGCGCAGCCTGTCAAACGGCTGTCCGCACACTCAGGGAAAACACCCATGCCGCAACCGCCTGTGGTCGGTGCTATGGTGCCGCGCATGCAATTGCTTCTCGTCGAAGACGACCCCACCATGCAGATCACGCTGCAGCGCGCATTGACACGCCGGGGCATGGAGGTCACTGCCGCGGGCGACGGCGCTGTGGCACTCAAACAGTGGGTGGCCCGGCCACCCGATGCGGTGGTGCTCGATCTCACCCTGCCCGGCCTGGATGGCTTGCAGGTGCTGCAGCAGGCCCGCGCGCGCGGGCTGCGCACACCGGTGCTGATCCTGACCGCACGCGGCACCGTGGGTGACCGGGTGCTGGGCCTGAACGCCGGCGCCGACGACTACCTGCCCAAACCCTTCGATCTGGACGAGCTGGAGGCCCGGCTGCGCGCCCTGCTGCGGCGCAGCACGGACGCCGCGCCTTCCGCGGGCCATTTCGTGCAGATCGGAGCGATCCGCTACGACAAGGACAGCGGCGCGCTGTACCGCAACGGCTCCGTCATGGAGCTCACGCCCCGCGAACTGGCACTGATGCATGCCCTGCTGGCACAGCCGGGCCATGCCGTCACCAAGGAACGTCTTTATGAACTGGTGTTTCCCGGGCAGCTGGACGTGCAGTACGAGGCCATCGAGGTGGTGGTGTATCGACTGCGCAAGAAACTGGCCGACACGGGTCTGACCCTCATGACGCTGCGCGGGCTGGGCTACCTGCTCAGGGCCGATACGTGACAAGGACGGCTGCCTGGCGTGCGCCGTCGCTGCGCAGGCGGTTGCTGCTGGGCATCCTGCTGCCCGTGGTGGCGTTCATCGGCTTCAACACGCTCAGCCTGTACCGGCAGACACTGACCTCCCTGAACACGGCCTACGACCGCACCTTGCTGGCATCGGCCAAGACCATCAGCGAACAGCTGGATGTGTCGGGCTACGACGATGCGGCGCAATTGCGCGCCATCGTGCCCTATGCCGCCCTGGAGGCCTTCGAGGCCGACAACCAGAGCCACATGTTCTACCGCATCTCCACCCTGCAGGGAGAAATGGTCTCGGGGTTTGCCGAACTTCCAGCATGGCAGGGGCGCATTCCGGATCGCCCTCCGTATGCGGCGCTGGTGGACTTTTATGACGACCAATTCCGCGGCGAACGCGTGCGCGTGGCCGTGCTGCTGCAACCCGTGGCCAGCGCCAGCGGCCGCGGCATGGCGGTCATCCAGGTGGCAGAGACCCTGGAAGTGCGGGAAACCCTGGCGCTGCAGATCCTGTGGAACACGCTGGCCCGGCAAGCGCTGCTGATTGCCGTGATCGCGCTCACCGTGGTCATCGTCGTGCAGCGGGCCACCCGCCCGGTGCGCCAGCTCAGCCAGCAATTGCAAGCGCGGCCCGATGGCGACCTCAGTCCGATTGCAGCCAGCTCTGCGCCCCGAGAACTGCAACCCCTGATCGACAGCACCAACCAGGTCATGCAACGGCTGCAGCATCTGCTGCGCCACCAGAAACGGTTTGTGCGCGACACCTCTCACCAGCTGCGCACACCGCTGGCCGTGCTCAAGACACAGGTGCAGTCCGCACTGCGCGGCGATGTGCCCCCGCACCAGGCCCTGCGGGAAATCAGCGACACCGTGGACCGCGCCACGCAACTGGCCAACCAGATGCTCGCCCTCGCCAAGGTCGAACAGTTGCGCCAGCAAAGCACGCCGCCACCGACCCGGTTTGATGACCTCCTGCGCGCGGTGGCACTGGATCTGTCACCCTTGATCGCGCAGCGCGACCTCGACTTTGGCATCCAGACCGAACCCGCAACGGTTAGGGCCCACGAGTGGATGCTGCGCGAACTGGCCCGCAATCTGCTGCACAACGCCATTCGCCATGCCCCGCAAGGCAGCGAGCTGGCGGTGGACCTGCGCTGCAACGATCACCAGGTGGTGCTCACCATCCGCGACCATGGCAGCGGCATCGACGATGAACTGGCCGCCCGCCTTTTCCAGCCCTTCTCGGCGGGCGACGTGCGCACCGGCAGCGGCCTGGGTCTGGCCATCTGCCATGAAATTGTGCAGGCGCTGGGCGGCAGCATTGCGCTGACCAACCGCATGGAATCGGGTCTTGTGGCGGGGCTGGATGCCGTCGTTCACCTGCCGCTGACCCCGCCCGCCACGGCCCTACCGACAGCCACCGCGTCACAATCCTCGCCATGAGTGCCCTCGAAACGATGCGACTGGACAAATGGCTGTGGTGTGCGCGGTTTTACAAAACCCGCAGCCTGGCCACCGAAGAAATCGGCAAAGGCCGCGTCACCGTCAACGGCCAACCGGCCAAGGCCGCCCGCGACCTGCGCTGCGGCGACACCGTCGCCTTGCGCCAGGGCGTGGTGGCACGCACAGTGCTCGTGCGGGGATTGAGTGGCGCACGCGGCCCCGCCCCTGTCGCACAACGGCTGTATGAGGAAACCGCCGACAGCATCGCCGCCCGTGAAAAAGCGGCCGAACAGCGCCGGCTGGCCCCCGAACCCGCCGCAACGCTGCAGGAAGGTCGCCCGACCAAAAGGGACCGGCGCAACATGGACCGCGCCCAGGACTGGGGCGACCGCTGGAGCGCATCCATCGACGAATGACGCCACCTGAGCGCTGCCTCTGCAAGCGCCGCGTGGCCGATGACCACCTCACACGCCAGATGCAAAAAACAAAAAAGCCCTGACATGCAGGGCTTTGTTGCTTGGCGGAAACGGAGGGATTCGAACCCTCGATGAGGCTCTACACCCCATACTCCCTTAGCAGGGGAGCACCTTCGGCCACTCGGTCACGTTTCCAATCCCGCTATTATGCCCCATTTTCGAGGCATTTCTGGCGGGTTCAGGCGGCTGGCTGATCCAGTTCGAAGGCCTTGTGCAAGGTGCGCACGGCCAGTTCCATGTATTTCTCGTCGATGACCACCGAGGTCTTGATCTCGGAAGTGGAAATCATCTGGATGTTGATGCCCTCTTCGCTCAGGGTGCGGAACATCTTGCTGGCCACGCCCACGTGGCTGCGCATGCCGATACCGACAATGCTCACCTTGCAGATCTTGGTGTCGCCCACCACTTCCTGCGCGCCGAGTTCGGGCAGCACTTGGTCCTTGAGCAGTTCGACCGTGCGGGCGTAGTCGTTGCGGTTGACGGTGAAGCTGAAGTCGGTCTTGCCGTCCTTGCTGACGTTCTGGATGATCACGTCCACTTCGATATTGGCGTCGGCTACTGCGCCCAGGATCTGGTAGGCGATGCCTGGCTTGTCGGGCACGCCCAGCACCGAGATCTTGGCTTCGTCGCGGTTGAAAGCGATGCCGGATACGACGGCTTGTTCCATTTTTTCGTCTTCCTCAAAAGTGATCAGCGTGCCGGACTTGGCTTCTTCGTTGATGTCGATGTCCCAGGGGGTGAAGCTGGAGAGCACGCGCATGGGCACCTTGTATTTGCCCGCGAACTCGACCGAGCGGATCTGCAACACCTTGGAGCCCAGGCTGGCCATTTCCAGCATTTCCTCGAAGCTCACCGTGTGCAGGCGACGTGCCTCGGGCACGACACGCGGGTCGGTGGTGTAGACGCCATCCACATCGGTGTAGATCAAGCACTCGTCGGCCTTCATGGCGGCCGCCACGGCCACGGCCGAGGTGTCCGAGCCACCACGGCCCAGCGTGGTGATGTTGCCTTCGTCGTCGATGCCCTGGAAACCGGTCACGATGACGACCTTGCCATTGTTCAGATCGGCGCGCACGCGCTGGTCGTCAATGGATTCGATGCGCGCCTTGGTGTAGCTGCTGTCGGTGCGGATGGGGACTTGCCATCCGGCATAGCTGACCGAGCCCATGCCTTCGGCCTGCAGCGCAATGGCCAGCAATGCAGACGAGGCCTGCTCGCCGGTGGCCGCCAGCATGTCGAGTTCGCGGTGGTACGCAGGGGTGGCGCGTGGGGGAGCCAGCTCTTTGGCCAGGGCGAGCAGGCGGTTGGTTTCGCCGCTCATGGCGCTGGGAACCACCACCATCTGGTGGCCGGCGCGCGCCCATTTGGCCACGCGCTTGGCGACGTTGCGAATGCGCTCCGGAGAGCCCATCGAGGTGCCGCCGTATTTGTGAACGATCAATGCCATGGGATATTGGGGGTGATGAAACTGGAGCCGCAGCGCGGGTTAAACACTGTTTTGGTGCGCCGCCGTTTTTCGTGCCGTTGTTAGACCAAAACCTCGGGATTGTACCAATCGAGCCGCGGCCCCGAGCGCACCACGAACCCCCGCCCCACCTTGATGTGAATGCGGTGGCCGCGCGTGGTGCAGGCCGCCAGCTGGTCCAGCAGCTCCCCCAGCTGCGCGGCGGAGGGGGTGGTGGCATGCGCCACGCGCAGCCAGTGGCGCAGGACGTTGGCCTGGCGCGCGCGGCTGAGCCCCTGCAATGGCCGAATCTCCGGGGGCGATCCCGTGAGGGCCAGGTCCTGCTGCGCCAGCTCGTCCAGCAACTCGGCGGCCTGGGCGGCATGGGACGCAGAGCGCGCAAACGTGTCGCGAAAGGCCGGAAAAGCCGCGTCCAGAGCGGGCAGCAGCTGCGCCCGGATGCGGTTGCGCGTGAAGCGCTCGTCGGTGTTGGTGGGGTCTTCCACCCAATCCTGCCCCTGCGCACGCAACCAGTCACGCACCTGCGCCCCCGCCACGCGCAGCAGGGGCCGGTGCCAGCGAACGCCGCCCCGCTCCCAGTCAGCGGGCATGGCGGCCAGCCCCGCCACGCCGGCGCCGCGCGACAAGGCCAGCAGCAGCGTCTCGGCCTGGTCATCCGCATGCTGGGCCAATGCTATTGAATGAATGGCATTTTTCGCTTTACTGGCGTGCGCCACAGCCTCAAAAGCCTTGTATCTTTCCCGGCGCGCAGCATCTTCGGGGCTTTCGCCCGGTGCGTGGCGTGCGTCGATGCGCTGCACGGTCAGCGGAACCTGCAGGCGCTTGCACAATGCGCGGCAATGCTGCTCGAAATCATCGGCTGCGGCCTGCAGGCCGTGGTGCACATGAATGGCCTGTACCTGCCCCGGCCATTTCTGTGCGCAGGCAAGCAGCAGCGCCGTCGAGTCGGCACCACCACTCAGCCCCACAGCCAATGGCAATGCGGGCGAAAAGGCCGCCATGGCGGCGTCAAACGGCAGCGTCACTGCGCGCCCTCCTTCACCCGTGGCGCAAAAGCGTCCGCACCAATGCAAAGGCCCCTTGCGGGGCCATGGCACGGGTGCGAGGTGAAGGCTACAGCCTTCTCCACCACGGATTCAGCGGCTGTCGGCCTTGGTGTCGGTGAAACGGCCATAGCTTTGCAGCCGGTCATAACGGCGGTCGAGCAGATCCTTGGTCTTGAGATCGGCCACCTGGCGGAAGGCATCGCCCAACGCACGCTTGAGGAAAGCCGCCATCTGCTTGGGATCGCGGTGGGCGCCCCCCACGGGCTCGCTCACGATCTTGTCCACCAGGCCCAGCGCCTTGAGGCGGTGCGCTGTGATGCCCAGGGCGTCGGCCGCTTCCTGCGCCTTGTCGCTGGTCTTCCAGAGGATGGAGGCGCAGCCCTCGGGGCTGATCACGGAATAGATCGCATATTGCAGCATCACCACCTGGTCGCCCACGCTGATGGCCAGCGCGCCGCCAGAGCCGCCTTCGCCGATGATGGTGGTGATGATGGGCACTTCGAGCTGCGCCATCTCGAAGATGTTGCGGCCGATGGCCTCGGACTGGCCGCGCTCCTCGGCATCGATGCCGGGGTAGGCGCCGGGGGTATCCACAAACGTGAACACGGGCAGCTTGAACTTTTCGGCCGTCTTCATGAGGCGCAGGGCTTTGCGGTAGCCCTCGGGCTTGCTCATGCCAAAGTTGCGCATGGCGCGCTCCTTGGTGTCGCGCCCCTTCTGGTGGCCCAGCACCATGCAGGCGTGGCCATTGAAACGCGCCAGGCCGCCCACGATGGACAGGTCGTCCGCGTAGTGGCGGTCGCCGTGCAGCTCGACGAAGTCGGTGAAGATGTCGCGCACATAGTCGAGCGTGTAAGGGCGCTCGGGGTGGCGGGCGATCTTGGTGATCTGCCAGGGGGTCAGCTCGCTGTAGATGTCCTTGGTGAGCTGCTGGCTCTTCTTGCTGAGCTGATCGATTTCTTCCGAGATATCGACCGCGCTTTCCGTCTGCACGTAGCGCAGTTCTTCAATTTTGGACTCCAGCTCGGCAATGGGCTGCTCGAAATCCAGAAAGGTCTTTTTCGCCAACGTTTTTCTCCTTGGGTCGCGCCCTGGGTGCCTCTGGTGCGAGGCCCGTGTTGCACAACCGGTTCATGACTGATGAAACGGGCCTCAATAGGCCACGGGCAACGGGTCGAGCGATCGCCAAATATACCAAGTCGCCACGCTGCACCATGGCTTCCAGGCCTCGGCCACCTCGCGGGCATCGCTGCGGCTGACAGGATCACCCGAAAAATAGTTCTGGCTGATGCCATTGATCAAGCCCACGTCGTCCAGGGGCAGGACGTTGGGCCGCATCAGATAAAAGATCAGAAACATCTCGGCCGTCCAGCGGCCGATGCCGCGGATGGCCACCAGCTCGGCGATGATGGCCTCGTCGTCCATCGCCGCCCAGTCCTTGACATGCAGCTTGCCACCCTCGAAGTGCAGGGCCAGGTCCACCAGATAGTCGACCTTGCGGGCCGACAGGCCGGCGGCCCGCATGTCGTCGATCTTGAGCTTGAGCACATGGCCGGGCTTCATGCTGCGCGGCAGTGCGGAAAAACGCTCCCACACGGTTTGCGCCGCCTTCACCGAAATCTGCTGCCCGACGATGGAACGCGCCAGCGTGGTGAACGCATCACCCCGCGTCTGCAGGGCCGCGTCGCCAAACTGGGGGATCAGGCGCTTCATCACCCGGTCTTTCTTCATCAGGTGCTTGCAGGCCTCGGCCCAGTAATCGGGCGTGGCCAGCGCCGGGCCAGACGAAGCGAGCACCTCGGTTGCTGCATTTTTAGAAGCTACCACTGCTCGCCCCGTATGCCCTGGGGGCGTATTTCATATTCAAAAAGATCACTGTGCGGCTTCCCAGGTCGTTCCAGCGGCCGAATCCTTGAGCACGATGCCCTGGGCCAGCAGGGCGTTGCGGATGCGATCAGCCTCCGCAAAATCCTTGCCCGCCTTGGCGGCAGCACGGGCGGCGATCTGCGCCTGGATGGCGGCCTCGTCAAAGCCCGCCCCAGCCTGCAGGAAGGCCTGCGGATCGCCTTGCAGCAACCCCAGGCAGCCTGCCAGCGCCTTGAGCAATCCTGCCAGTTCGGGCGAACGGGTCTTGTTGACCTCGCTGGCCAAGTCGAACAATACGGCAATCGCCTCGGGTGTGCCGAAGTCTTCGTCCATGGCCGCCTTGAAACGTGCGGCATGGGGCTCGTTCCAGTCGATGGACACCTGGGACGGGGCCACCAGGCTCAGCGCCGTGTACAGCCGCTTGAGGGACTGGCGCGCGTCGTCGAGGTGGGCGTCGCTGTAGTTGAGCGCACTGCGGTAATGGGCACGCACGATGAAGAAGCGCACCGTTTCGGCGTCGTAGCTCTGGAGCACATCGCGGATGGTGAAGAAGTTGCCCAGCGACTTGCTCATCTTCTCGTTGTCCACGCGCACGAAGCCGTTGTGCACCCAGAACCTGGCCAGCGGCTTGCCGGTGGCGCCTTCGCTCTGGGCGATCTCGTTCTCATGGTGCGGGAACTGCAGGTCGGCCCCGCCACCATGGATGTCGAAGGTCTCGCCCAGCGTGGCGCAGCTCATGGCCGAGCATTCGATGTGCCAGCCAGGGCGGCCCGTGCCGAAGGCGCTGTCCCACTTGGCCTCGGGCGGTTCGCCCTCCTTGGCGGACTTCCAGAGCACGAAGTCGAGCGGGTCCTCCTTGCCCTCCTGCACGGCCACGCGCTCGCCCGCGCGCAGCTCGTCGAGCGATTTGCCCGAGAGCTTGCCGTAGCCCGCAAACTTGCGCACCGCGTAGTTCACGTCGCCGTTGCTGGCGCGGTAGGCCAGGCCCTTGCCTTCGAGCTGGCCGATCAGCGACAGCATCTGGGGCACATATTCGGTGGCGCGCGGCTCCAGGGCCGGCGGCTCGATGCCCAGGGCGCCGATGTCCTGGTGCATGGCGACGATCATCTCGTCGGTGAGCTGGCGGATGGTGATGCCGCGCTCCAGCGCGCGCCGGATGATCTTGTCGTCGATGTCGGTGATGTTGCGCACATAGGTGACGCGGTAGCCGCTGCTTTTCAGCCAGCGCTGCACCACGTCGAACGCCATCATCATGCGGGCGTGGCCGATATGGCACAGGTCGTAAATGGTCATGCCGCACACATACATGCGCACATGGCCGGGTTCGAGCGGGGAAAAATCCTCCAATGCACGCGACAGCGTGTTGTAGATGCGCAAGCTCATGGGGTTTCTGTAACGGGAGACTGAATGGGAGACAGGTGAAGCCGGTTCACCCGGTAGCGAAAGGTACGGGCCCCGCAAGGGGATGCGCCCAGCCCTGGGCGCCCGGCAAAATCACCAGCGGCAACAGCGCACCGCCATGGCAACCCCCTCAGCTACAATCCGCCGAAGTATAAGCCCCGGCCGGCACCGGACGGTGCCCATCTCCTCCCTACCCGCCATGAAGCAAGTCCGCAGCACCCTTTCCCGACTTTTGCGCCTGCTGGCCCTGACCGCATGGCTGGGCGCAGGCATGGCCCATGCCAGCGACTACATCGAGATCACCCAGTTGCTCAAGACCGGCAAGGCCGCCGAAGCCCTGGGCAAGGCAGACCAGCGCCTGACGGCCGCCCCGCGCGATCCGCAGCTGCGCTTTCTGCGCGGCGTGGCGCAGACCGACCTCGGCCAGACCGATGCGGCCATCACCACCTTCACCCAGCTCACTCAGGAATACCCCGAGCTGCCCGAGCCCTACAACAACCTGGCGGTGATCTACGCCAGCCAGAACCAGCTGGACAAGGCCCGCACGGCGCTGGAGATGGCGGTGCGCAACAACCCCTCGTACGCGGCGGCGCACGAGAACCTGGGCGACATCTACGCCCGGCTGGCCTACCAGGCCTACGCCAAGGCGCAGCAGATGGAGGCCAACAACCCCACCGTCAAATTGAAGCAGGCCCAGCTGCGCGAGCTGTTCCAGCCCGCCGCTGCCCGCGCTGCGGCCAGGCCCGCGGCTTCACGCCCCTGACAACCGTTCGCGGGCAGGGGCTTGTGGCCATGCCACCGGCCCCGCTGGCGGGCCGGTGGTAACTTCAGCGCCATATTTTTCATCGCCGCAGCGGCCAGGCCCCCATGCTCTGCGGCTCTGATTCACTCAAGGAGTTCTGTATGATTTCCAAAAGAAAATCGACCATTGCGCTCACTGGCATTGTCTTATCAGCTATTTTTTCAATAGCAAACCCAGCGCAGGCACAAGACGCTCCCAAGGTCAAGCTGGCCGCCTCCCTGGGCGACATCGTGCTGCAGCTCGATCCCGCCAAGGCGCCCAAAACGGTCGAGAACTTCCTGGCGTATGTGAAGGACAAGCATTACGACGGCACGGTGTTCCACCGCGTCATCGACGGCTTCATGATCCAGGGCGGCGGCTTCACGGCCGACATGGTGCAAAAGCCCACCAAGGCCCCCATTGCGCTCGAAGCGGCCAACGGCCTCAAGAACGACACCTACACCATCGCCATGGCGCGCACCGCCAACCCCAATTCGGCCACCGCGCAGTTCTTCATCAACGTGAAGGCCAACGCCATGCTCAACGCCCCCCAGCCTGACGGCCATGGCTATGCCGTGTTCGGCAAGGTAGTGGAGGGCACGGCCGTGGTGGACAAGATCAAGGCCGTGGCCACTGGCAACAAGGGGGGCTACCAGAACGTGCCCACCACCCCCGTCACCATCCACTCCGCCACCGTGGTGAAGTAATTTTTTTGAAGAAAGCACTGCAATGAGCAATCCACAAGTTGAACTCCACGTCACCATCAACGTGGCTGAAACGGCCACCCAAGGCGTGATCACCATCGAACTGGACGCCGCGAAGGCCCCCAAGTCGGCCGAGAACTTCCTGAGCTACGTGAACAGCGGTTTCTACAACGGCACCGTGTTCCACCGCGTGATCAAGAACTTCATGGTCCAGGGCGGCGGCATGACGGCCGACATGAAGCAAAAGGAAACCCAGGCCCCGATCGAGAACGAAGCCCAGAACGGCCTGAAGAATGACAAATACACCGTGGCCATGGCGCGCACGGGCGACCCGCACTCGGCCACGGCACAGTTCTTCATCAACACGGTGGACAATGCCTTCCTGAACCACAGCTCTCCCACCCCCCAGGGCTGGGGCTATGCCGTGTTCGGCAAGGTCGTGAAGGGCCAGGACGTCGTGGACGCCATCAAGGCCGTCCGCACCACGCGCAAGGGCTTCCACGACGACGTGCCTTTTGACGCTGTGGTCATCGACAAGGCTGTGGCTATCTAAGTCCACGGCCTTGCTTTGGTCTTGACTGCCGACCAGTTGACGACCGTGCCCCGGTTCGAGGAGTTTGCCGCTCCCCCGCACTGGCGCACGGTCGATTTCATTTCCGACCTGCACCTGCAGGCCAGCGAGCCCGCCACCGTGGCCGCCTGGCAGCACTACCTGCAGACCACCCCGGCCGACGCCCTCTTCATCCTGGGTGACCTGTTCGAGGTATGGGTGGGCGACGATGCCCTCCTGGAGCCCGGCAGCTTCGAGGACCAAGGCTGCGCGGCCCTGCAGGCCGCAGCGCAGCGCCTGCCCGTGTACTTTATGCACGGCAACCGCGACTTTCTGGCGGGGCCGGCGTTTCTTGCGCATTGCGGCATCACCGGCCTGGCCGACCCCACCGTGCTGGTTTTCGACAACCAGCGCTTCGTGCTCAGCCATGGCGACCTGCTGTGCCTGGACGATGTCGATTACCAGCGCTTTCGGGTGCAGGCGCGCAGTGCCCAGTGGCAAGCGCAATTTCTGGCCCAGCCCCTGGCCACGCGCCGTGCGCAGGCACGCGGCATCCGCCAGGAAAGCGAGGCGCGCAAGCAATCGGGCGCCATCTACGCCGATGTGGACGGCCCCGCCGCCATCGAATGGCTCACAGCCGCCCAGGCGCACACCCTGATCCACGGCCACACCCACAAACCGGCGAACCACGCCCTGGCACCGGGCCTGCAGCGGGTGGTGCTGAGCGACTGGGACGCCGCCGCACAGCCCCCGCGCCTGGAAACACTGCGTTTGTCCAACGCGGGCCTGGAACGCGTGGCTTTGGCCCCCAGGTGCGAGTGATCCTGAATTGCGCGGGGCTCGACCTCCTGCAGCCCGATCGCCATGCCCCCCTTTCTTGACCGGCTCTGGAGCCGCGTTCGCGCCACCGTGGCGCCCGTGCCTGACATCTCGGCCGCGCTGTGGCTGCAAACCCTGCAGCGCTATCCGTTTCTGGCGGCCCTGCCGCTGCACGACCAGGCCAAGTTGCGCGCGCTCAGCGCCCTCTTTTTGCACCACAAGCAGTTCCATGGCGCCCATGGTCTGGTGGTGACCGATGCCATGGCCATCGACATCGCCGCGCAGGCCTGCCTGCCACTGCTGCACTGGGGCGATGCCGCCGCAGCCCTGGGCTGGTACGACGACTTCGTGGGCATCGTGGTGCACCCGGGCGAAGCGGTGGCGCGCCGCCAGACGGTGGACGATGCCGGCGTGGTGCACGAGCACACCGAAGTGCTGCTGGGCGAGGCCATGGAACGCGGCCCCATCATGCTCAGCTGGCAGCATGTGGCCGATGCCAGCCACAACACCGCACGCGGCACCAACGTGGTGGTGCACGAATTCGTGCACAAGCTCGACATGCGCAGCGGTGCCCCCAACGGCTGCCCGCCCCTGCCGGCGGGCTTCATGGGCACCCGCACGGCCCGTGCTGCCCACGAGGCCTGGTGGGCGGCATGGGAGCCAGCCTATGCGGATTTTCGCGAGCGCGTGATCATGGCCCACCGCTTTGGCGCCATGCAGCCCTGGCTCGATGCCTATGGCGCCACGGCACCAGCCGAGTTTTTTGCGGTGGCGTGCGAGGCGTATTTTGTGAACCGGGCGCAGTTTGCGCAGGAATTTCCGGCGCTGATGCCGGTCTTGGATGCGTTCTTCCGGCCGGGGCTGTCATTGCCAGAATGACCCAGCCCGGCCTGATATTCGCAAGAAATAACGGTTTCGCGCTTTACCAGAAAGCACCAAAAGCTATCAATGAAATAGCAAAAAATACCTCAATAGGGCACGGGCGTGGTCGAGAGCGACTCCAGCCACGCCACCGTGGCAGCCAGCTCGGACGGGCGGATCTCGTGCGCGCCCGGAAACTCGCGGTAGGTCACCGACACGGGCAGCGTTGCCATGTGGTGCGCAATGGCCTGGGCGTTGGCGAGTGGAATCACGTTGTCGTGCGTGCCGTGGCTCAGCCACAGCTTCTTGCCGTGCAATGCCTCGTGCGAAGCCTGCAGCGGCACCACCTCGGCCAGCAGGCGGCTGTGCCAGACCATGGCGGCATGCAGCAGCTCGGGCCGCGTCAGCAGCAGCGACAAGGCCATGATGCCGCCCTGGCTGAAGCCCCCTACCACCACGCGCTCGGGCGCAATGCCCAGCTGGGCCGATGCCGCCTCGACGGTCTGCGCCACCAGGGCACGGCTGTGGGCCTCTTGCGCCTCGTTGATACTGCGGGCACCACTGGGCTCCACCGAGAAATCAAACCAGGCGTGCGAGCCCGGGCCCATGCGGTGGGGTGCGCGCAGGCTCAGCACATGAAAGCGCTCGGGAATCTGCGAAGCCAGGCGGAACAGATCCTGCTCGTTGCTGCCCACGCCATGCATCAGCACCAGCAACCAGGGCTTGGGAATACCCGCAGTGGCAGGGCGCTGCAAAAAGGTGAGCGGTAGATCAAGCATAGTCATGCGCCAGAGGCGGTTTTAGTTAAAAAAATAGGGTGGATGGGCACGGTCATGCCACGGGCTGCAGCGCAAAGGCATCCATCGCCAGCATGCTGTACATCACTTCGCGGCTGAGATAGTTTGCGCGCCAGTCGTCGCCCGCGGCACCCAGTGCAAAGAATAGCGGCAGAAAGTGATCCTCCGTGGGGTGGGCGCGCTCGGCGTGCGGCGCCAGGCTGCGGTAGTTGAGCAAGGCCTTGAGGTCGCCCCGCTCCAGGGCCGATTCGATCCAGCGGCTGAACTCGATCACATAAGGCGCAGGCTCGCGCGCCCCGCCAAAAAATTCACCCAGGTTGTGTGTCATGCTGCCCGAACCCAGCACCAGCACGCCCTGGCTGCGCAGGCCGCGCAGCGCAGCGCCCATGGCATAGACCTCGGCGGGGCCTGCGCTCACGGGCAGCGCCACCTGCACCACGGGCAGGTCGGCCTCCGGGAACAGGTGCATCAGCGGCACCCAGGCGCCGTGGTCAAACGGGCGCTGCGCATCACCCTGGGCAGGCACGCCGGCCGCCTGCAGCAGGGCCAGCACCTCTTGCGCCAGAGCAGGTGCGCCGGGCGCGGGGTATTGCAACTGGTACAGCGCGGGCGGAAAGCCGCCAAAGTCGTGCCAGGTGGCAGGCTGCGGGCCCGTCATGACCTGCGGGGTCCGGGCCATCCAGTGCGGCGACATGACGACCACCCCGCGCAAGGCGGGAAACTGCGCACGCAACTCCTGCCCCCAGCGGGTGAGCGCAGGGCCGGTTTCGCCCGCATCCAGGGCAAACAGGGGCGCGCCATGCGACACAAAAAGCGCCGGAACGAGGGTGGTGCTGGAAACGTGACTAGCGGTGGATGCAGAAGTGGACATGGCAGTCTTTCAGTGAATACCCAGAATGTAGGAGCTATCAAACAACGATTCAATCCCTCTGCACTCAGACACATTGTTCCAGGATTCTTTCCAATAGCACTGCCACACCGTTCAGTCCCGCACCTTCCCGCGCAATGCCTTGGTTTCACCGCGCTGGGTTTTGGATTCCAATCGCCGCTGTTTGGAGCCATAGGTGGGTTTGGTGGCGCGGCGCGTGCGGGGTGGCTGCGCCACCGATTGCACCAGCGCGTTCAACCGCGCCAGCGCGTCGGCCCGGTTTTGCTCCTGGCTGCGGTATTGCTGGGCCTTGATGACGACCACACCGTCCTGCGTGATGCGGCTGTCGCGCAGGGCCAGCAGGCGCTCTTTCACCTCTTCAGGCAGCGAGGAGGCACCCACATCAAAGCGCAGGTGCACTGCGCTCGAAACCTTGTTGACGTTCTGGCCGCCGGCGCCCTGGGCGCGCATGGCCGTGAATTCCACCTCGGCTTCGGCCACCTGCAGCAAGGCGGCGCTCATGGAACACCGTGCGGCATCGCGCAGGCTTTCAGGCCAGCGCCGCCAGCAGCGCCGCATCAAACGCTTCGGGCTGCTCGAACTGCACCCAGTGACCGGCATTGGGCACCAGGTGCATGCCCCGAAAATCAGGGGCAGTCGCGGCAAAGGCGTCTTCGAGCTGGTGGATCCAGCTTTTGTACAGCGCATCGTGCTCGCCATAAATGGCATGCACCGGGCAAGCCACCTGCGGCAGCGAGCGCGCCAGGATGTCGGTGTGCGCCAGGCGGCGGCGGGGCATGCGATCGCGCAGCACGTTGGCCACATGGGTCTGCAGGGCCAGGCCGTCGATGAGGCGCGTGTCATGCAGCATCAGCGCGGCCAGGTTGTAGCGGTGGATGGCCAGCTGCTCGTCCAGATCGGTCAGGTGGCGCCAGGCTTTCAGCTCGAACTGCCGGTGGGGCACCACGCCCATGGCCGGCGCCCCCACCAGCACCAGCCGTTCGGCCAGCTCGGGGTGGGCGGCCAGCAGCAGGCCGGCCGTCAAGCCGCCAAACGAGAACCCCACCAGATCACAGGGTGCGTTGCCCAGCAAAGTGTGCAACCCTGCGCGCAACGGCGCCACCAGCGCATCGGCATCGCCGCCCGACAGCGGCGCGGCGGACTCACCAAAACCGGGCAGATCGGGCACCCATAGCTGGCGCCCGGCGGCCACCAGGGCATCGATGTTGCGCACCCAATGCGTCCAGCTGCCGCTGCCGCCATGCAGCAGCACCAGCGGGTGCGCCCCCGGGCGGGCTTCGCCCCAGACATGCCAGAGGATGTCGCCCTCGCCGCAGGGTGTGGTGTGGCGCTCGGCTTGCGCAGCCAGGCGCTGCACCTCGGAGGGAAGATACAAATCGTTCATGCGAAAAACCCGCTCCCTCACAGACCGGCCAGGCCGTCAATGGCCAGGCCATAGCCCTTGACGCCAAAACCGCACATCACCGCCTTGGCGGCAGCGGCAATGCAGGAGTGGTGGCGGAAGCTCTCGCGGGCGTGCACGTTGCTGATGTGCAGCTCGATCAGTGCAACGCCCGTGCCCTTGATGGCATCGAGCAGCGCCACGCTGGTGTGGGTGTAGGCCCCGGCATTGAGCACCACGCCCGCCAATTCGCTCGCGGCGTGCAGGCGGCCCGCCTCGTGGATCCAGTCCACCAGCGCGCCCTCGTGGTTGCTTTGGTGAAAGCGCAGCGCAAACCCGTGGCGAGCACAGGCAGTGGCGCACAGTTGCTCTACATCGGCCAGCGTCTGGGCGCCATACACGGCAGGTTCGCGCGTGCCCAGCAGGTTCAGATTGGGGCCATTCAGGACAAAAACGGTTTTCACAGGCATGCACTCCGGGCGATCCGCCTGCCACACCGGCAGGCCAGACGCCGGATTATGCGGTGCCCAACCAGGTGGTCGCAGTCAGCAGTGACCGTACCGCTGAAGCCGGATCAGCGATCCCAGCGGTCGCCCCAACCACCACGGTTGCGGTGCCCATGGCGGTGTCCGCGATCACGGTAGTAATAGCCCGGTGGCTGCGCATAGTAGGCCGGAGGGGCGTAATACACGGGCCGCGGCGGTGCGTAATAGACCGGAGGCGGTGGCTGGTAGTAAATGGGCCTTGGCGCCACGTACACCGGCGCGGGGGCCACGTAAACGGGATAGCCGCCATTGCTGACGCCCAACGCCACGCCTGGCGAATTCACGCCCACCGACCAATACACGTCGCGCGCCTGGGCGGTGCCAGCGCCCGCAAGCAGGGCCAGCGCCACACCGGCAGCAGCGGCCATGGCATAGATAGAACGGGTTTTCGTCATGGAAATCTCCTTGGGGAACAGAGGCCACCAACCCATTGGACAGGCCTCACTGGTACACAACGCACCACACCCCCCAAAGGATGTCATGAAACGCGCCCGATATTGTTTCTGGACGTACACCCCCCATCTGCGCCCACGCATCGCAGCCACAAGCCGCACCCTAAAATGACCGCATGAGCACCCCCACCCCTGCCAGCACCACGCCCGCAACCAACACCGCCGCCACCGAAGCCACCCGCCCCAGCAACTTTCTGCGCCAGATCATCGAGCACGATCTGGAAAAAGGCACCTACGCCACCCGCCGCTGGGCCGGCAACCCCGGCGACGCCGCCCACCACGCGGCCGGCCAGCCCGACCCCGCCAAGATCCGCACCCGCTTCCCGCCCGAGCCCAACGGCTACCTGCACGTAGGCCACGCCAAAAGCATCTGCATCAACTTCGGCCTGGCGCGCGACTACGGCGGTGTGTGCCACCTGCGCTTTGACGACACCAACCCCGAAAAAGAAGACACCGAATACGTCAACAGCATCATCGATGCGGTGAAATGGCTCGGTTTTGACTGGAGCCAGCCCGGCAACGACAAGCCCTACCAGGCCAGCGACTACTTCGACTTCATGTACCGCGCCGCCGAGTATTTGATCGAGGCAGGCCACGCCTATGTGGACGAGCAAACCGCCGAGCAGATGCGCGTGAACCGCGGCGACTTCGGCAAGCCCGGCGTGGACAGCCCCTTCCGCAGCCGCACCCCGGCCGAGAACCTGCGCATCTTCCGCGAGATGCGCGACGGCAAGCACGAGGATGGCAGCATGGTGCTGCGCGCCAAGATCGACATGGCCAGCCCCAACATCAACATGCGCGACCCGGCCATCTACCGCATCCGCCGCGCCACGCACCACAACACGGGCGACACCTGGTGCATCTACCCCATGTACACCTACGCGCACCCCATCGAGGACGCGCTGGAGCAGATCACCCACAGCCTGTGCACGCTGGAGTTTGAAGACCAGCGCCCGTTTTATGACTGGCTGCTGGAGCGCCTGACAGAAACGTCGAAACTCCCCGACGGGCGGGTCGTGGGCGGTCTGCTCACCGCCCCGCCCCCCCGCCAGTACGAATTTGCGCGCCTGAACCTCACCTACGTCATCACCAGCAAGCGCAAGCTCGCCCAACTGGTGTACGACCACAAGGTCAGCGGCTGGGACGACCCGCGCATGCCAACAATAGTCGGCCTGCGCCGCCGTGGCTACACGCCCGCCGCCATCCAAACCTTTGCCGAACGCATCGGCGTGACCAAATCCGACAGCTGGATCGACTACAGCACCCTCGAAGGCTGCCTGCGCGAAGACCTGGAGCTGAAAGCCCACCGTGGCATGGCCGTGCTCAACCCCGTCAAGCTGGTGCTGACCAACTGGGACGAAGTCATGGGCGCCGGCCACCTGGAGCCCTGCAGCCTGCCCGCCCTGCCCCACCCCCCAGAGGGAACAGAGTCGCCCCTGCGCCACTTCACCATCGGCAAGGAAGTTTGGATCGAACGCGAAGATTTTGAAGAAGTGCCCCCCAAGGGCTACAAGCGGTTATTCCCTGGCAACAAGGTGCGCCTGAAGGGCGGCTACGTCATCGAATGCACCGGCTGCACCAAAGACTCTGACGGCAACATCACCGAAGTGCTGGCCACCGTGGTGCCCGACACCAAGAGCGGCACCCCCGGCGCCGACAGCGTGAAGGTCAAAGCCGCCATCACCTGGGTGGGCGTGGCCGACGGCGTGAACGCCGAAGTGCGCATGTACGACCGCCTGTTCCTGGATGCCCACCCCGACGCGGGCGGCAAAGACTTCATCGAAAGCCTGAACCCGAACAGCCTGAAGGTGGTGACCGCCATCGTGGAGCCATCATTGGCCAACGCCAAGCCGGACGACAAGTTTCAGTTTGAACGCCACGGGTACTTTGTGGCGGACCGGGTGGACCACCGGGCGGAGAAGCCGGTGTTTAACTTGGCGGTGGGGTTGAAGGATTCTTGGGGGAAATGATTTACCCCTGAATGGAGAAAAGGCCAGCAAACCTCGTTGGTTTGCTGGCCTTTTCTTTTGGGCTGTTGGCCGCTTACGACCCATTGCAGTCTTTTGGCTGTCTTTTATGAAAAGCAAAAAAAGCTTATCGTTAGTTCGTACCGTTCTTCCTCGCTGAGGTGGATATTCCAAACCACACCCATCCAAAAATTTTCAGGGCAATCAGACCAATAAGAGGTAATACTAGGAGGGCCGTTGTGAACCAAACGAAACTTACGGCTTCCGTTTCGTTTTTCTGCTTTTCAAGAAGTTTAGTTGTTGACGTCGATCTATCCGGATCATAAATGTTATGCTCTTGACCTTTTTCCCTTGCCCGTTCTAACCAGAACTCAGCATCTTTTTGATAGTAGTCAGCTCTTTTGTATGCATCCCATGCCTCATAGGCTGTCCAGCAGGCCATTGGTAAAGCAATTACCAGCCACAGTCGAAGAAAACGTGCTTTCCAAGTTCGGTTGAGCATAATAGGTAATCTCTGTATTTACGTCGGCCAACGACGTGTGCTAATCGTTGGACTACACTTGATCGAAAGAAGCTTCTGCAGCAACCACTGAGAAGTAGTTCGCAGAAGCGAGAAATAGTCATTAATGCTGATGGACCAGTGTCGGGAGCTATCAGTTCCGCAGTGAAGCATGGCGGATTCAAAAGTGAAGTGCAACACCCTGGGTTTCAATGAACGAGGGTGGAGTGCTGCGGGCTGTTGATCAGCAACTCGCGGTATACGGCCAGTGGTGATCGTACCCCCAGTCCTTTTCTGGGGCGGTTGTTGATTTCATCGGCAATCGCATCGAGCTGCTCCTGGCTGTAGATGCTCAGGTCCGTCCCCTTGGGCAGGTACTGGCGCACCAGGCCATTCATGTTTTCGTTGGAGCCCCGCTGCCAGGGGCTGTGTGGATCGCAGAAGTACACCGCTATGCCCGTCTGCTCGCTGAGCTTCTTGTGCATGGCCATCTCCCTGCCCTGGTCGTACGTCATGCTCAGACGCATCGGTTGGGCAATGCCCAGCAACTTGTCCGTGAAGCCCTGCAAGACGTTGGCAGCACTGGCCGGCTTGAGTTCAGGGAGCTTGACCAGCATGACCAGCCGGCTGGTGCGCTCCACCAACGTCCCCACTGCACTGGCATTGCCTTCGCCCTTGATCAGGTCACCTTCCCAGTGCCCGGGGAACTGACGGTCTTCGATCTCTGGGGGGCGCACATGGATGCTCAGCATGTCCGGGATCTGGCCTCGGCGGTCTTTGCCTTTGCTTCGCGGCAGCCGCTTGTTGTGGGCGTGGCGCAGGGTGGCGATCAGCTCCTTGCGCAACTCGCCCACGGGCATGGCATAAATGCAGTTGTAGATGGTCTCGTGTGACACGCGGTACTCATGGCCGGGGGGATACAAGCGTGCCAGTGTCAGGGCAATCTGCTCGGGTGACCAGCGAAGCCGCAGCAGATGGACAACCAGAGCCCACAGGATCGAATCGGGGTGCAGTTTGACCGCAGGCCTGGCGCCGCACCTGCGCTGCAGGCTCAGGCACTGGGCTTGGGCGCTGCCATAGCCAGATGAAGAGGCGTTGCGCTTCAGTTCCCGGCTGATGGTGGCGGGCGAGCGTTGCAATTGCCGTGCAATCGCACGTACGCCGTGGTTCTGTTGCTTCAGGCTGGCGATGGTGGTGCGGTCTTCAGGCTGGAGCTGGCGGTACTGCGAAGGGGCGGCGTGCATCTGCTGACCTTACTGGTTGGCAGGTGTTGCACTTCACTTTTGAATCCGCCCATCCTTAGTCATTCACCAACCTCCGCCCATATCGGAGATCCAGGACCGGTGCCCCCTGGAAACTGCCAGCCCATTACCGCCACTGAATCGATGACGTCGCAACTAATCGTCACGACGTGATTCTGAACTTTCTTGAGCCAAGCAACGTCGATGGGCGTATCGAATTTTTCCATCTTGTTATTAAAGTAGCTCAGCGGTGACTTTCCTGAAGGTTCGGGTGCCTGCCAGAGGCCGTGACAAAGAGCATTACGTATGTCTGCCGCCTGCTTAATGTTGTCGACGAGATCGCTGACGTTCTTGACGTCTGCATCATGATGATCTCTGACAACCTGGCCATAAATCTTAGCCAATCGGTGCAGGGTTTCGATCATTGCATTTTCAAGAACTGAGGGCCATTTTTCCAGCACTTTTTGCGCCTCCACTTCGGAGTACTTTGTCGTAGCGGTAAACGCGAAAATAGCTTTCGCCAGCGTGTCTTCAAGGAATCCAAACGTGGCTATTGTCCGGCCAAGCTGCTCCCAAAAATCCGCGGTGTGCAGGTGCGTTGGGAACAGCGGATGAATCGCCTCTCGATCAATGATAGCTGGGGTCATTCGAAGAATCTTAATGTAGTGCAGCGTTTTTCTCGCAGCTTGGCGTGAATGGCAGCGTCAAGACCTGAATTGTTAAGACTGCTTCTGGCCGTAAACAGACTTCGATCGATTCCCAATAAGCCCCCCTGTGGCCTACAGCACGCCGTCGTTCATGACAGGGCCCGGGGTCCGCATGGCATTGGGCGGCGGGCACCGGGCTTTTGAGATACAAACATTGCTATGCCACTGACCCAGCCCCTGACGCCTACCTTCACCCCCACCTTCGCCCATGTGCCGCCCGGCCCGCTGGCGGGCCCCTTGCAGTTGTTGCCCGTCAACGCCGGTGTGGTGGCGGTGCATACGGCCGATGGCGCGCATGTGGGCTCGCTCAAGCTGGTCGGCGGGGTCTGGAAGTTCAAGGCCATGGGCTACGACGCTGCCGGCGGCATGGAGCCCGGCCACGGCCCGCTGACGGACCAGCACAACATGCAGTTCGCCACGCCCGATGCCGCCGAGGTGAGCGCCCGGCTGCTGGCAACGCTGGGGAGCGCGCCGTAAGAGCGACTCCAGGCCCCCGGCTCGATCCCAGGGGAACGCAGCACAACAGATCGTCTGCGCCGCAGCCCGGTTCATTGGGGGCCATGGTGACCAGCGTGAGCCTCCGCTCTACGCCGGATGGGCCGGCGTTGTGAGTGCGCTGAGCACTTCGGGCTGATCGGTCCTTGCGCCTCACTATATTTTTCGTAGCTGCTGGCGCTGACTCCACTTGCCGTAGCACCATTTTTTGCCTACAACCACACCATGCGCCGCCGCAAGCCCCACCACCACGTCTACGTGGTCGAACTCTCCAAAGACGTGCTGCTGGAACCCCGCTTTCGCAAGAACAACCCCGGCTACATCGACGGCAAGCCCTGCGTGTATGTGGGCATGACGGGCCTGGACCCGGATGTGCGGTTTGACACGCACAAGGCGGGCATCCAGGCCAACCGGTTTGTCACGCCATACGGCCTGCGGCTGCTGCCCGATCTGTACGCTGGCTTCAACCCCATGGGCTACGAAGAGGCGGCGGACCGGGAGATCGAGATCGGCATCGATCTGCGCTCGGCGGGGTTGGGGGTGTGGCAGGCGCAAGAGGCTGGCCCCCATTGCACAGGCGACAGAAAGTACAATAAAACTCCTGTTTTCATAGCTGCTGGCGCTTATAAATCAGACGCTAGAAGCCATATTCATCAGAGCTTCCTTCAATACCTCCATGAACTTCGCAGACCGCCTGAAACAACTCCCCTCCGCCAGCCACCTCGCCGCCCTGCACTTGCAGGGTACCGACGGACAGGTGCTGGCCACCATCGAGAACAAGCCGGGCCAGACCGGCTCGCTGGTGGTGTATGCCGCGCTGGCGGCGCTGTATGGCGGCAGCATCACGCCTGCGGCGGCCGGCCTGGGATTGGAGTGGTATGCAGAGCATGTGGCGGATGCGCGGGCGTTTCCGGGCAAGCACCCCAATATCGACCGGCTGCTGGCCTGGGCCGAGGGCAGCGAGAGCTACCGCGCCCAGCCCGTCGCTGCGTAATGGTTCAGCGACGGAGGTTGCTGTTTCGTTGCACGGCGTCTGAGGCCACGGGCCACTCTTCGTAAAAAAGAGGCAGGTGGGTGCCGTCCGTGCCCATGGGTTGCAACTTCGGCGCGCGCAGCGGGGGCAACACCCGCTGCCGCATGGCGCGGGCGTGGCGTGGCGGGGCTGGCAGGCCGGGCCATGCATCCACACCCCATTGGACGGGCCTTCAAACGCTCTCTTTTTGATAGCTTATGGCGCATACTCCTGCTGCGCCAAACACCCGTTTGTCACCAAATTGGGTTACCCTCGCCGCCTTATCCTCCAAGGAAACCGCCATGAAAAAACTCAATGTCACCATCCAGCTTGAAATGTCCGTGCCGGACGACTGGGAACTGGTGGGCACGTCCGAAGGCACGCCGGTGCTCAAGCTGCCCAATGGCGTGTTCATGGACGTGGCCATCGAGCCGCTGTTTGCCAGCAACCCCGAGGAAACCTGGAGCAGCACCGATGACGACGATGTGCTCAACGACATCCTGGACATGGTGGAGAGCGAGGCGGTGACTTACGAGTTTGTGACGCACTGAGCCCCTGCCACCAAGGGGTCTGCGCAAGGCGGGCTGCCGCACAGGCATAGGTGCGCCGCACCAGTGCCGTTTTTTGCTTCACCGACTGTACGGAGATGCCATGCTGATTTGCAACCGTGCCAAACGGCTCGACCTGCATGCCGGCTATGAGCAAAAACAAACTGCGTATGCCAGCTTGTTGGAGAAACTGAAACCAGCTACCGCAGCCGACAAGACTGCGTTGACCAAGGGATGGGAACACGCCCTGGAAAGCGGGCCGCAGGCGATGGCGGCATTCCATGCCGCACGCCAAGAAAGCATTGAGCGCAACCGAAAGTAAAGACAAGGGAGCGGAGCCATGTTCAAACCAGCCATTCTTCTCACGGCCGTGATGCTGTCTGCCACCCCGGCCTGGGCCATCAACAAGTGCACAGGACCGGATGGCAAGGTGGTGTTTCAGGATGCGCCTTGTGCCGATGGCAAGGGCGAGAAGCTCAACATTCGATCAACGTCCGCACCTGCGGCCAGTGTCGGTGCCACCGGGGATGCACAAGCCCGCCTTGAAAAAATGAAACGCGACAACGAGATGGCCGAGGCCATTCGTACGCGCAAGCCACTGGTGGGAATGACGTTGGCTCAGCTTCAGGAGGCGATGGGACTGGCAACCAAAGTCAACGCCAATAACTACAACGGCACCCAGTCTGAGCAGGTGATCTATGAGCGCCCGCAGGAAACCTGGTTGGTGTACACGCGCAATGGTGTGGTTGATTCGATCCAGTACAGGCCAGGCTCGCCAATTGGTGCAGCGCCAGCCCGTGCCACTGGCCGTTGCCCAACACAGCACGAGATCAACAACGCGATCACATCCGCATCCAGCATGACGGTGTCCGATGCTGAGCGGGCCGAGCGTTGGAAGACGATTCGGGTGATGCAAGCCTGCGGGAAGTGAAACTTCGTTTTCAACATTGAGGGGGCCTTAAATGACGGCCTTGCTAGTGGCGGTGTGGGTGGGTGCCATGGGCGCAGTCCACCGTGGACCGCTACTCGGAAGACGGCAACCGCCGCTTGCTGAACCGCTACGGCGACATCCTCACCAGCCTGAACCACCAGGCCGACACCACCAGTGCGCGCGTTGGCTTCGGCCAGCCCTACGCGGCATTCCACGAGTGGGGCACCAAGCACATGCCACGGCGCAGGTTGCTGTTTGCTGTTTGCTGTTTGCTGTTTGCTGTTTGCTGTTTGCTGTTTGCTGTTTGCTGTTTGCCGATCCTGGACGATGAGGCGGCGGTGCTGGACATCCTTGGCGTATGGTTGAACGACCTGGGGAACTAGCTGCGGCAAAATGCAAAAAGCGCCCAAAACGGCGCTTTTTCTACTTTGGCGCTGGTTTTCATGTTCGGAAAGAGATTTTCAAGACCCCATCCCACTCAATCCCGCGATAGCCCCGAAAATCCCGATTTATCGCGCCGCCCACTCTCTCTTTATCTCAACTCCCCTCAACCAATATCTGCCACCGCCGTGTCCGCTCCTGTCTTTCACCCCACCATCCCCCACCTGCTCACCCGCCGCGCTGCCCTGCTGGGCGCGGGCGGCCTGCTTGCGCTGCCCGCCCTGGGCCGCGATGCCAGGCCGCAGCCCACGCCCCCCAGCGTGTGGCCACAGGCGCTGCAGGTGCCCGGTGGCGTGGCGCGCCTGTCGCTGGGTCCGGCGGCCACGCGGCCGGTGGCGCAGGTGCGCCAGGGCGATGCCGATGTGCCGGTGCTGGTGGTGGGCGATGCCATCGAGTGGACGGCCCTGGTGGGCATACCACTGGCGGCAGCGCCGGGTGATGCGCACATCAGCGTCGTGCAGACCGATGGCGGCAATGCGCGGAAGGTGCGGCAGGTGCCCTACACCGTGGCGCCCAAGCGGTACCAGGAGCAGCACCTCAAGGTACCACCGCGCACGGTGGACCTGTCGCCCCAGGACCAGGCCCGCTACGAGCGCGAGCGCGACCACCAGGCGCAGGTGATGGCGACCTGGAGTGCGCCGGCGGACGGCAATCTGCCCTCGCTGCGCATGCAGGTGCCGGTGCCGGGGCGGCGGTCCAGTTCGTTCGGGCTGCGGCGCGTGTTCAACGGCCAGCCGCGCAATCCGCACAGCGGCATGGACATTGCCGCCGCCACAGGCACACCCGTCGTGGCGCCGCTGCCCGCGCGGGTGATTGATGTGGGCGATTATTTCTTCAACGGCGGTACGGTGTGGCTGGACCACGGCCAGGGCCTGCTCAGCATGTACTGCCACCTGAGCAGCATGGACGCACGTGTGGGCGATGTGCTGCAGGCGGGCGCGGCGTTTTGCAAGGTGGGCGCCACCGGCCGCGTGACCGGCCCGCACCTGCACTGGGGCGTGATGCTCAACCGCACCATGGTGGACCCATCACTGTTTTTATAGGTGGCCCCCTGTGTCACCTGCGGCGCCTTCGCCGCGGGGCGGCCCTTGGCTTGGCGTCCCTCGCCCAGGCCCCGTCCGTTTCACGGTGATGGGTGGCGCGCAGCGCCTCGACGGGCTACTTCAAGTAATTCATGAAGCCGGTGATGATCACCGCGTTGAAGAAGTCGATGAACAGCGAGCCCACCAGCGGGATCACAAAAAACGCCTTCACCGACGGGCCATTGACTGCGGTGAACGCCTGCATGTTGGCCATGGCATTGGGTGTGGCGCCCATGCCAAAGCCGCAGTGGCCAGCGGCGATGACGGCAGCGTCGTAGTCGCCCCCCGCCACGCGGAAGGTGACGCAATAGGCGTACGCAAACATCAGCACGGTCTGCGCCAGCAGGATCACCAGCAGTGGCCCGGCCACCTCGGCCAGCTCCCACAGCTTCATCGACATGAGCGCCATGGCCAGAAAGAACGCCAGCGAGACATTGCCCACCACCTCGAACTGGCGCAGTGGCAGTTCTGCGTCGCGCCAGTCGATGATGTTGCGCACCACGGCGGCCACCAGCATGGGCCCCAGGTACGAGGGCAGCGTGATGCCCATGCCCTTGAGCCAGTTGACCAGCAACGTACCCGCGCCGATGCACACGGTGATCAGGATGCTGGCGTACATCACCGTATCGCCGGTGGGGGCGGAGGCGGGTGTTGGCAGGATGGACACCGTCGGTGTTGCGCCCGCGGTGGATCCGGTGGGGTGCAGACCATTGCGGCGCATGAGCAGGGTGCCCAGCGGGCCACCAATCACACAGCCAGATACCAGGCCATAGGTGGCTGCCGCAATGGCGGCAGGCAGCGCGCCAGCGGCGCCGGCCTGCTCCAGCAGCGGGCCAAACGCGGCGGACGTGCCATGCCCGCCCGTGAGTGAGATGGACCCCGCCGCCACACCAAGCAGCGGATGCACGCCCAGCGCTGCAGCCAGCCCGGCGCCCAGCAGGTTCTGCAGCACCACCAGCCCTACCGCTGCCGCAAGAAACAGCGCCACACCCACGCCACCTTTTTTGAGCAGCTCAAAGCTGGCTGAAAAGCCGATGGTGGTGAAAAACACCAGCAGCAAAAACGCGCGCATGTTGTCGTAAAACTCGAAGGCGAACAGGCCTGTCTCGTGCCCGATCAACGCAATGACCGAGAACACCAGCCCGCCGATGATGGGGCCGGGGATGAAGTAGCGCGAGAGCACGTCCACGCGCTTTTTGACGAACTCGCCGACCACCAGCAACACTGCGGCGATGCCGATGGTCTGGGCGATATCGAGCTGAATGGTGATCATGGCGGTGCCTCCTGGATTCCTTGATGGGGGGTCAGGCAACACTTGCCCAGATGGTTTTGCTACTGATTAAATAGCAAATGGCGCAAACAACAGTAGCGCCACCCGGCGATTTTACCCTTCAAGAATCAGCCCTTCCATCCGACCAGACGCTGACGAATCCACCCGCCTGCGGCTTGCGGGCCTAGTGGCGCCAGCACCAGCACAGCGCGCTATGCTCGACCACCCGCCACTGCACCACCGCGCCACCGAACCCCATTCATGACCGCCCGCCTGATCCGTTTCAACAAACCCTATGGCGTGCTGAGCCAGTTCACGGCCGAAGGCAAATGGCAGGGACTCAAGGACTACATCGCCCTGCCCGGCGTGTACGTGGCCGGGCGGCTGGATGCCGACAGCGAGGGCTTGCTGCTGCTCACCGACGACGGCAAGCTGCAGGCCCGCATTGCCGACCCGCGCTTCAAGATGGAGAAAACCTACTGGGTGCAGGTGGAGGGCGTGCCGGATGAAGCCGCGCTGGCCGCACTGCGCAGCGGGGTGCAGCTCAACGATGGCCCCACCCTGCCCGCCAAGGCGCGCCTGCTGGAGCCACCGCCGGCGGTGTGGGCGCGCAACCCGCCCATCCGCGAGCGCAAGGCCATTCCCACCGCGTGGATCGAGCTCATCATCCGCGAGGGGCGCAACCGCCAGGTGCGCCGCATGACGGCCGCCGTAGGCCACCCCACGCTGCGGCTCATTCGCGCGGCCATCGGGCCCTACACACTGCAGGGGCTGGCGCCGGGCACCTGGGCGGACGGAGAGAATGAGTCGGGCGAACCGGCACCACTGGCCCGCCCCCCGCTGCCGCCCTATTCCACCGTGGGCTCACCCAGGACCAGATAGCGCTTGATGAGGTCGAAAAAACTGTCGTAGAAGGCATCCGAGGCAATGGTTTCGCTGCCCACCTTGACCAAGGCTTCGTCGCTGGACAGCAGCGGCAGCGACACCGAGCCCACGCCCCCCACGCCCAGGCTGGCGGAGTTGTTGCTCTTCTTGAGGGTGTACTGCTCCTGCACGGCGGTCACAAACCCCAGGCTGACCTTGCCCTGGGCGCTTTCGGGCACGCACACCACGCGGATCATCATCTGCAGATGGGCGTCGGCCTCGGGCTGAAAGTTCTTCTTGCCCTCCACCATCTCGGCCAGATGGGTGTTGATGATGTACCCCTGGCTCAGCAGGGCGCGCCGGGCGGCCTCGCAGGTCTGCGCGGGCGAGGCGTCGAACAGGCGCGAATAGGTGGCCACCGAACCAAAACTTTCCTGCGGTGAGAACACCTTGGACGGTGCGGAGCACCCGGCCAGCAGGGCCGACAGGGCCACAAGGCACAGAGCAATCATCGGGCTCCAGCGCGCCACGGGCGCATGGGCAGCGGTGTGAAAAGGGGTGCGTTGGGGCATCCAGGGCAGACTCAAAACCGGGCACTCCTCGGGGCGAAAATTGTCTCGGGCATCGCAGGATCATGCCACCCCGATTCTCAAAATCTGTTCTGACAGCAAAGCGGGGCTCCGGTTCCCCGCAACGGGGGCCCAGGCCCACGGCATCGCACAATGGCGCCTTTGCCCGGGCGGACTGGTGCAGCGGGGCAAGGTGCCGCCGCCACCAGTGCCCGCCGGGCTTCCGACAGAGAGGGTTCCATGAAGATTGCCGTGATGGGCGCGGGCGCCGTGGGTTGCTACTACGGCGGCATGCTGGCGCGCGCAGGCCACGAGGTCACCTTGATTGCCCGCGCGCACCACGCCGAGGCCATGAACGCCCAGGGCCTGCTGCTCGAAACGCAGGCATTCACGCAGCGGATGCGCGTGGCGGCCGGCACCAATGCCAGCGCCGTGCGCGGCGCGCAGTGGGTGCTGGTGTGCGTCAAGTCCACCGACACCGAAAGCGCGGGCCGCGCGCTGGCCCCGCACCTGGCCGAGGGCACGGTCGTGCTCAGCCTGCAAAACGGCGTGGACAATGCCGAGCGCCTGCAGGCGGTTATTGGGCGGCTCGTCATCCTGGCCGTGGTGTACGTGGCCACCGAGATGGCCGGCCCCGGCCATGTGCGCCACCACGGGCGCGGCGAACTGGTCATTGCCCCTTCGCCCGCCAGTGCGGATATCGCCACCACCCTGGGCGCAGCGGGCGTGCCCGTGCAGGTGTCCGACGACGTGGCGGTCGCGCTGTGGGCCAAGCTGGTGCTCAACTGCGCCTACAACGCCTTGTCGGCCATCACCCGGCTGACCTATGGCGAGATCATGGACAGCCCCCTTGACGTGCCCCGGGTGATGCAGGACATCGTGCACGAATGCCAACGGGTGGCGCAGGCCAGCGGCATCGCGTTGCCCGCGGACACCCTGGATGCCGTGCTGCGGCTCGCAGCCACCATGCCCGCGCAGATGTCCTCCACCGCGCAGGACCTGGCACGCGGCAAACGCAGCGAGATCGACCACCTCAACGGCTTCATCGTGCGCCGGGGCGAGGCGCTGGGCATTGCCACGCCCGTCAACCGGCTGCTGCACACGCTGGTGCGGCTGCTGGAAAAAAACCTGCCCGCCGCGCAAGGCGGTGCCGCATGAGGGCCGGCGCACGCCATCCGCACTGGCTGCACCGGGGTCTGGTGGTGGGGTTCTGGGCCCTGGCGCTGTGCGTTGCGGTGCTGTCGCTGATGCCCATTGCCTACCTGCCGCCACCGGTCTTCAGCCTGTGGGACAAGGCCCAGCACGCCCTGGCATTTGCCGCGCTGGCCGCACTGGGCCTGCTGGCCTATCCGCGCCGGCCCTGGCGCCTGGCCGTGGGCTTGCTGGCTTTTGGCGGCGCCATCGAACTGGCGCAGGCCGCCACCGGCTGGCGCTATGGCGAATGGGGCGACTGGCTGGCCGACGCCGTGGGCCTGGTGGTGGGAAGCGCGCTGGCCTGGCGCACCTGGCACCGGAGGGCCCCACCGCCCCGTTGCACCCCTGCAGCTTCGCCGCGGGGGGGTACGCCGGGCTTATAGTCACCGCCTCGTGCGCACTGCCTGCGCCGGCCACCACACGCCCATCGCCATGGGCCTGATCTGCTCCACCCACGTACCCGTGTCCGTTTCTGTCCTGCTCTGCCTGGTCGTCGCCATCAGCGACGGCGATACCCTCACCGCCCGCTGCGGTGCACCCGGTGCCTACCAACAGGTGAAGGTGCGCATCGCGGCCATCGACGCCCCCGAGCGCAAGCAGGCCTTTGGCCAGAAGGCACGGCAGCACCTGGCGCAGATCTGCTTTCGGCAGCGCGCCACGCTGCACCGCCTGTCACACGATGCCTATGGCCGCACCGTGGCCACCGTGCGCTGCGGCACCACCGATGCCGCGGCGGCGCAGGTCAGCGCCGGCCTGGCATGGGTGTACACGCCCTATGCCGACCAGCACCCGCACCTGGCGCCATTGCAGCAGCAGGCCCGCGCCAGCCGCAGGGGTCTGTGGGCGCAGCCACGCCCGCAGGCACCGTGGGCCTATCGGCACCGGCACCAGCGTTGATCGCGCCGCGCCATGCCTTCGGGCAGGTTTCAATCGGTGGCCCCAGGCCGGGCGTTAAAAACGCCGCTGAGCAGTTCGGTGAGCCGCTCGGCCCCCATCTTGAAACCACAGGCCTGCGCATGGCCACCACCGCCCATGCTTTCGGCCAGCGCAATGCAGTCGAAATTGCGCTGCGCACGCAGCCCCACCTTCACACCCTTGGCGCCCGCGCTCCACATCAGCGCAAAGGTGCCCGTCTTGGCCGACAGCATGTCGCCCACCAGGCTGTGGAACATGCCGGGCGCGTTGACCATCAGGCCCTCGATGCCGTTGAACACCAGGGGCTGCGCGCCCTCGGCCAGATCAGCGGCGAGCTTGCGGTATTTTTCATCCATGGCCGCGCCCCGCGCCATGAAGGCCGCGATCTGGTCGGGGGTGAAGGCGGCAATCTCGCGCCAGCGCACAAAGCTCTGGGGTTCCATGTCGAGGGCAGACAGAAAGGCCGCGCTTTCGGGGAACTCCCATTTCCAGATGTCGCGGTCCTCGATGTATTTCAGCAGCTCCGGAACCGGCTGGTCGGGGTGAAAGAACTCCCACGCCAGGCGCGCGCCCGACTTGCCCATGTCAAAGTGCACCACGCCGCAGCGGCAGGCAAAGCCGGTGAGTTTTTCGGCGGCGCTTTTGTGGTGGTCCAGCATCACCAGCTTGGCGGCACGCGCTTCGATGGCGCGCAGGATGCCGGCCTCGAATGAAAAATCGAGAATATAGACAGCGCGCCCGTCCAGGGCCGGCAGGTCCTCCACCGACTGGACCTCGCCATGGTCCAGCCCCCGGTATTCAGCGCCGTCGCCGTAGTACAGCCATGCGGCCAGCGCGGCGCCAAAACCATCGGGGCAATTGCGGCCGTGGTACAGGACCAGGGGCGCGGGGTCGTTCTTGTCGGGGGCAACCAGCAGTTGCAGGGGGAGAATGGTTTTCATGGTGCCTGCGATTGTCGCGTGCGTGCATGGCGAAAGCGCCATGACCCGAATGCACGCCACGCAGGCAGCACAATGCCCAGCCACCGCCTTGCCACCATGACAATCCCCATGACGCCCCCCTTGCACATCCTCTGGCGCGACGCGCACCTGGTGGCCGTCTACAAGCCCGCGGGCTGGCTGGTGCACCGCACGGGGCTGGACGCGGGCGAGACACGTTTTGTGATGCAGACCCTGCGCGACCAGCTGGGCCAGCATGTGTACCCCGTGCACCGGCTCGACAAGGGCACCTGCGGCGTGCTGGTGATGGCGCTGCACAGCGATGCGGCCCGCGCGCTGTCGCAGGCCTTCGAGCACGGGGCCACCACCAAGCGCTACCTGGCCCTGGTGCGCGGCTGGGCACCCGAAGCCATCGAAGTGGACCACGCGCTCAAACCCGACGATGCCCCTTCGGATGCCGCCGTGCAGGACGCCCACACCCGTTTTCGCCGCCTGGCGCAGCTCACGCTGCCCGAGGCCAGCGACGCACGCTTTGCCAGCACCCGTGCCTCGCTGGTGGAGGCGGTGCCCACCACCGGCAGACGCCACCAGATCCGCCGCCACCTCAAGCACCTGGCGCACCCCATCATTGGCGATGCCACGCATGGCAAGGGCCCGCTCAACCGCTGGTGGGCCGAGCGGCTGGGCCAGCAAAGGCTGTGGCTGCATGCCTGGCAGCTCACGCTGCCCCACCCGGTGACGGGCGTGGCCCTGGCGCTGGACAGCGGCCTGCAATGGCCCACAGGCAACCACCCCGGCGCGGCCTGGGAGCCCCTCCATGCGGAGCCAGCGCACGACGACGACGCCCCCACCGCCGACTGGCAACGGCTGCTGGCACGCCTGCCGTGGAAGCCGTCAAGCCGCGCGCGCTAGCCGGTCTGCGCAGGCCTTCCGGGAGCGCCTTCAACCTATCGCTACATATTTAAGAGCACGCAGCGCTTTATCATCCAGCGCTACAAGCATATTCGACCAAAATTCCCACACCATGCAAGCCGAAGACATCCTCCATTTCTGGTTCGAAGAACTCTCGCCGGCGCAGCACTTTGCCCAGGAAGACGCGATCGACGCCATGATCCGCGTGCGCTTCGGCCCCACCTGGGAGGCGGCGCAGCGCTGTGCGCTGTGGAGGTGGCGTGCCACGCCGCAAGGCCGCCTGGCCGAGATCGTGGTGCTCGACCAGTTCTCGCGCAACATCCATCGCGGCACGCCGCTGGCGTTTGCACAGGATGCCCAGGCCCTGGTGCTGGCCCAGGAACTGGTGGCCGGCGGCCACGATGCGGCCCTGCCCCCGGCGCAGCGCGCCTTTGCCTACCTGCCCTACATGCACAGCGAATCCAGCGCCATCCACGCCCAGGCCATGGTGCTGTTCGACCAGCCGGGACTGGAGTCCAACCTGCGCTTCGAAGTGGCGCACCGCGACATCATTGCGCGCTTTGGCCGCTACCCGCACCGCAACGCCACGCTGGGGCGCGTGTCCACGCCGGGCGAGCTGGCATTTCTGGCCCAGCCGGGCTCGTCGTTCTGAGCGGGCGCCCCAGCATCACGGCCGGCGCGTGAACGACTCCGAGTCCCACCCCCAAGGCCCACCAGCGACCGCCCCGGCACAGGCCGGCCCTGCCGTTTTGTGACGTACCATCACCCCGAGGGGTCCCATCCCGAGACCCACCCAGGAGAATCCATGGCCAAAGGACAAATGCACAACAACAAGATGGCAAAAAAGCCGAAGAAAGACACATCGCCCCCCAAGGAGGGCCACGGTTCCGACCGCCCCATGCCGCCTGTCACGGCGGTCATTCCCCGCGGCAAGGACAAGAACAAATAGGCGACCGCAGGCGGGCGGCTGATCAGGGTTCGCGGGTGCCGCTGCCCTTTTTCTTGCGGTTTTCCCGCGCCTGCTTCCTGGCCTCGCGCTCGGCCTCCAGCAGTGCAGCGGCGGCCCGCCAGGCCTCGAACCCGGCCGGCGTTTCCAGCGTGATGCGCCCCAGAATGGCGGTGCGAAAGTCCGTCATCACGATCTCGGCGGTTTTTTGCAGGTTGACGCGCCCGCCGCCCAGCATGGCGCCGCGCTTTCGCCCAATGGCTTCGAGCAGTTCCTCGTCGTGCATCTCGGCCACCACGCCCGCAGGCAGGCCCAACTTGTAGCGGGCCTCCAGCAGCGGTGCGTAATTTTTCTGCAGACGCCGCAGCAGCTCTAGCGCCACCAGTTCCTCGTCGTAGGCATTGCGGCCAATGGCGCCGCTGGCGGCCAGGTTGTAGCCGCTCTCGACCACGCTGATGCGCGGCCAGAGCATGCCCGGCGTGTCCCACAGGTAGAAATCGTCGGCCAGCGTGATGCGCTGCTCCAGCTTGGTGATGCCGGCCTCGTCGCCCGTCTTGGCCTGGCGCTTGTTGGTGAGCGTGTTGATGAGCGTGGACTTGCCCACGTTGGGCACGCCGCAGATCAGCACGCGCATGGGCTTGGCCATGCCACCCCGGCCCGGGGCCAGCAGGTGGCAGGCGTCGATGAGCTTGCGCGCGGGCGCCGGGTCGGATGCATCGAGCGGCACGGCGCGCGTATCGCTCTGGGCGTTGTACCAGTCCACCCACAGCGCCGTGCACTCGGGGTCGGCCACGTCCTGCTTGTTGAGCACCTTGAGCGTGGGTTTGTGGCCCGTGAGTTCGGCCAGCAGCGGGTTGGCGCTGGAGCCGGGCAGGCGTGCGTCCAGCACCTCGATCACCACATCGATGTCCTTGATGCGTTCGGTGATGGCTTTTCGGGTCAGGTGCATGTGACCGGGGAACCACTGGATGGCCATGCGAGGGGTACTTTCTTGGAGTTTCGGTGCGGACTGAGGGTGGCAAGGATAATCGCGTCCCGTCTCCTCACGTTCCACGCCTGCCATGCCCTCACCATCCCACCGCCCCGCCAGCCCCGCCGACAAGGCCGACAAAGAGCTTTTGTTCAAGGGGGTCACCTGCGCACTGATCGGCCTGGTGGTGCTGATCGCGCCCTATGTGGCGCGCTCGCCCGGCGTGCAGGACATCATGGCGCAGTCGGCACTGGTGGGCTGGTTTGCGCTGGTGCTGGGCGGCGCGTTCCTGGTGCGCTATGCCATGCGCCGGGCAGCGGCGGCCAAGGCACGCGGCCGGCAGTGACGGCGGCCCTTCAGATGCTGGAACCCGCCCGCGCCACCGACGGCCCCTCGGCCCGCGCCATGTTCGCGGCGCTGCAGCAGCAGGCCCGGGCCCAGGGCCTGGCGCTGCGCGCGCCCCCGCCCGAGCCCACCACCTGCTGCGGACGCGGCTGCAACGGCTGCGTGTGGGAGGACTACCTCGATGCGGCCGAATACTGGCGGCAAGAGGTACTGCTGCAGATCACGCCCGTCATTTTTTAACGGAAATGGCATCCAGCGCTTGCCGAACAAGCGCTTGCAGCCATCATTTTTGCAAACCACCAACACCCGGCCGGCACCCCTGCGCCCAGGGTGGACCAGCGGTTCAGCCCAAGCCCTGCGCCGCCATGTAGTGCTGGCGCCATTCTTCAAAGGGCAGCGTGTCGGCTGCCTCGATGGCCTTTTGCGCCGCCACGGATTCGTCGGCCAGTGCGGCAAAACGTGCCTGCTGGGCAGCGCTCCAGGGCAAGGCCAGCAGCGCATCGCGCGCCAGGGCCGACTGCTGGGTGCTGAAGCCGGTGAAGCTGTTGCCGTGCGCTTGCGCCATGCGTTCGAGCACGCGGGCCGAAGGCGTCTGCTCCGGGTGGGCCAGGGTGGCGCGGGCGCTGGCCAGCGCGGCGCTGTAGTCGCTGCTGTGGTGCGTGGCGTCCAGCGCGGCGGCCAGCGGCGCGCACTCTTGCAGCACCTGGGCGGCCCAGTCCACCAACGGCACGCTGCGCCCGTTGCGCAGCAGGCACAGGCCCGACTCGCGGCCGCGCGCGGCCGTGAGGTGCTGGTTGTGCTTGAGCTCGGTGATCTCTTGCGGCGTGTCGGGCGGGCTGTCGGACAGCAGGCAGTGCAGCAGGAACACGTCGAGCAGCCGCATGGTTTCAGCCGTGATGCCCACGGGCACGAATGGGTCCAGGTCCATCAGGCGCACCTCGACATATTCGACGCCGCGCTCGCGCAGCGCGTGCAGCGGGCGCTCGCCGGGCTGGATCACGCGCTTGGGGCGGATGGTGCCGTAGAACTCGTTCTCGATCTGCAGCAGGCTGGTGCCCAGCTGGTTGTAGTCGCCACCCGGGTTGACGATGCCCACGGCCTCGTAGGCGGGGTAAGGCTTGGTCAGCGCCTCGTGCAATGAGTCGGCATAGCCGCTGAGGCCGTTGTAGCTCACGGCCAGCGTGGCCTGCGCGTCGCTCTGGTAGCCCAGGCGGCCCATGCGCAGCGAGGTGGCGTGCGGCAGGTACAGCGCCTGTTCACTCAGGCGCTGCATGGCGTGCGGGCGTCCCTGCGCAAAGCAGGGGCACAGCGCGGGCGAGGCGCCAAACAGGTACAGCAGCACGAAGGCATGGCGGCGGAAATTGCGGATCAGCGCGAAATACTGTTCGCTCGTCACGCCGGGCATCGACCAGTTGTAGTGGATGCCGCAAATGGTCTGCATGCGCCGGCCATAGCGGTGGCCCAGGCCCATGCGGTAGACGCTCTTGGCACGCCCGACGTTGGAGCTGCCATAGCGCGCCAGCGGAATGGTTTCGTCGGTGGGCAGGCGGCACGGCATGCTCGACACCCACAGCATCTCGTCGCCCTGCTCGTGCAGCGCGCGCAGGGCGAACTGGTGGATCTCGGTGAGTTCGTCCAGGCACTGCTGCACGCCCCGGTGGGCGCCCGTGACCAGTTCGATCTGCGACTCGCTGTAGTCGGTGGTGATGTGGGGGTGGGTGAGCGCCGAGCCCAGCGCCGCCGGGTGCGGCGTGAGGGCCAGATCACCCGTGGGCAGCACGCGCAGGCCCTCTTTTTCGATGCCGCGGCGGATGCCGGCCAGGGCCTCGGGGGGGCAGGCGGTGATGTGTTGCTGCAAGGTGCTCATATCTTGGTTATCGATTTTCGGGGTCGGCCCGGAACTTAGCACGGCGCCGCGCCGTCCGCCTGCCGCCAGATCAAGCCCTTGCGGCCAGGGCCTTGCCCACTTCGTTGCTGCCCTGGGCCGCGCCGCTTTGTGGTATCAGCTCGCCAGTGCGGTCGGTCACCTCGGCCAGGCGCGCGGCCAGTTGCTCGGGAACATCGGCGCCCAGACCCAGATGAACGCCCTGCGTGAGCGTGATGTGCGCCGCCTCGAAGGTGCCCGCGCCCGCGCACAGGATGGTGCGCGTGGGCGCGCTCTCGTGCGCCAGCACCAGCATGGCGGGCACCACGGCCTCGGGCTTGAGCGCGGCCAGCACCTCTTCGGGCATCAGGCCCTCGGTCATGCGGGTGGCGGCGGTGGGTGCCAGGGCGTTGACATGGATGTGGTGCTTGGCCCCCTCGATGGCCAGCGTCTGCATCAGACCCACCTGCGCCAGCTTGGCCGCCCCATAGTTGGTCTGGCCGAAGTTGCCGTACAGGCCGGTGGACGAGGTGGTCATGACGATGCGGCCGTAGTCCTGCGCCACCATGTGCGGCCAGACGGCCTTGCAGCAATGGGCGGCGCCCATCAGGTGCACGTCCACCACGAGGCGGAAGTCCGCCATGTCCATCTTGGCAAAGCTCTTGTCGCGCAGGATGCCTGCGTTGTTCACCAGAATGTCCACCCGACCCCAGGCGTCAATGGCCTGCTGCACCATGGCCTGCACGGCGGCCAAGTCGGTGACCGAGGCACCATTGGCCAGCGCCTCGCCGCCGGCGGCGCGGATTTCATCGACCACCGACTGGGCCGGACTGACCGAGCCACCCTCGCCATGCACGCCGCTGCCCAGGTCGTTGACCAGCACCTTGGCGCCGCGCGCCGCCAGTGCCAGCGCATGCTGACGGCCCAGGCCACCGCCTGCGCCCGTCACGATGGCCACGCGGCCCTTGAATTCGATCGCCATGCTGCAATTACCCCCCTGTGTTGTGAATGTGCAAAATAGGGTTGCACTCTACGCCACAACGCCCCGCCTGCCAGTCCGGCCCGTGACTGCCAGGCCCACTGAAAGCCCCCCATGCAGCCTGCCGCACCCGTTGATTCCGAAACTCCCCGCGCCGCCGCCACCGTGGTGCTGCTGCGCGAGGCCGACACCGGCCCCGAGGTGCTGCTGCTGCGCCGCCACGCCAAGGCATCGAACATGGCGGGGGTGTATGTGTTTCCCGGCGGCAAGCTGGATGCCGAGGACTCCACCCTCGATGCAGCCACCCACCTCGACCAGCCGCACGCCACCTTGCATGCCAGTCTGAACGAACCCGACACCGACGGCCCCATCGCCGCCGGCCTGTACGTGGCCGCGCTGCGCGAGGCGCTGGAGGAATGCGGCCTGCTGCTGGCCGAGCCGCTGGATGCCGGCACCCCCCTGGATGCCGACCAGGCGCGTACGCTGCTGCGCGCGGGCCAGCCTTTTGCCCAGGTGCTGTCGGCACTGCGGCTGCGCCTGCAAACGCGCCACCTCGCGCCCTGGTCGCGCTGGATCACGCCGCTGGCACCCACCATGGGCACGCGCCGCTTTGACACCCGCTTTTTTGTCGCCCAGGCGCCCGCCGGCCAGACCGCACGGCACGATGACGAGGAAACCACCGACAGCGTGTGGCTGGCACCGCGCAAGGCGCTGGAGCAATACCGCGACGGCGCCATCGACCTGGCCCCGCCGCAGATCATGAGCCTGGCCCATCTGGCGCGCCACGCCAGCGTGGCCAGCGTGCTGAGCGCCGCACGCAGCCAGCGCCCGCCGCTCATCCTGCCCGAACCGTTTGACCACGACGGCGTGCGCGTGCTCTGCTACCCCGGCGATGCCATGCACCCGGTGCGCGAGCGCGCCCTGCCCGGCCCCACGCGGCTGCACTACCGCGCGCGCCGCTTCACCCCCGAAGCGGGCTTTGACGCGCTGTTTGACTGACGCGTGAAAAGGCACCAGTGGCGCAGGTCAAACTATTTCATTGATAGCTTCAAACGCTTAATCAACAAGCGATTCAACCCATTTTTACGGAGAAAGGATTTCCCATGAAAGCCAGCTGGAAGGGCGTGGTCGTTGCCGAGAGCGATGACACCGTGGTGGTGGAAGGCAACCACTACTTTCCCGAGAGCGCGCTCAAGCGCGAGTACTTCACCTTCAGCAACCACAAGACCACCTGCGCCTGGAAAGGGCAGGCCAGCTACCTGTCGCTGCTGGTCGATGGCGAGATGAACACCGACGCGGCCTGGTTCTATGCCGACCCCAAACCAGAAGCTGAAGAAATCCGCGGCCGCGTGGCGTTCTGGAAAGGCGTGCAGGTCACCGCCTGAGCCGCCGGCAAGCCGCGCCGGTTATCCCTGCGTGCGCTGGACAATCATGTGGATAAGTGTGGACAAGCCCTGTATGGCAACGCCAAGTGCTTGATTTGTAAAGCGATCCCCTGCGCCGCCTGTTTTTTAGGCAGCGCCGGCCGCAGCAATACCGGCTTATCCCAGCCCGCACTGGACAATGGTGTGGATAACTTTTGACAAGTCCTGTATGGCGCCGCCAAGTCCTTGATTCGTAAAGAAATCCATCGCATTGCCCGATTTTTAAGCAATCACCGCGTGCACCGCCCATCGCCATTCACACTCCTTTTTCAATAGCTATTACTGCTTGCTGGAAAAGCGCTGCAACCTCTTTTGACCCCAACCATGCCCACCGATGCCCGTGCACACAGCCCTGCCGCCGAGCGCAACAGCGGCCCCATCCTGGCGGTGCTGCAGGCCCTGCTGCCCCAGCAGGGCGCCGCGCTGGAGATTGCCAGTGGCACCGGCCAGCACGCGGCCTGCTTTGGCGCAGCCTTGCCCGGCTGGACCTGGCAGCCCACGGATGCCACACCCCAGGGTTTTGCGTCGATAGCCGCCTGGAGCGCCGACGCCCCGAACGTGCGTGCGCCGCTGCTGCTGAATGTGCTGTCCGATGGCTGGCCCGGCACCGGCCCCGCCTTTGCCGCGCCCTTTGACCTGATCTACTGCGCCAACATGCTGCACATCGCGCCCTGGGCGTGCTGCGCCAGCCTGATGCAGGGCGCCGCACGCCACCTGGCGCCCACGGGGCAGCTCGTCACCTACGGTCCCTATCTCGAAGACGGCGTGCCCACCGCCCCCGGCAACCTGGCGTTCGATGCCAGCCTGCGCGCACAGAACCCGGCCTGGGGCATCCGCGCCCTCGGCGACGTGGCCCGCCAGGCGCAACACGCCGGCCTGCACCTGGCCGCACGCCACGCACTGCCCGCCAACAACCTGCTGCTGGTGTGGCAACGCACCGCCCCCAGCCACTGACCTGCCCTGGAACCATGAGCGATTCTTTTCTTTCCCCCATGACCGCCCCCTTTTTCACGGCCCGCGTCGCGCCCGGCGGCGCGCAGTGCGATGCCTGGCCCGACCAGCCGCTGCTGGTCTCGCTCGAACAGGGTGGCATCGACTGGCCCAGTTCCTGCCGCAACGGCACCTGCCGCACCTGCCTCACGCAGCTGCGCCAGGGCAGCGTGCGCTACGAGATCGAGTGGCCAGGGCTGTCGGCCGAAGAAATGGCCGATGGCTGCGTGCTGCCCTGCGTGGCCTATCCCGTGAGCGATATCGAACTGCAGGCCAGCCCGGACTGAACTAAAATCGCCGGCTTCGGAGTTCTGCGCACCGCGCCGACCTCTGCACCGTGCGGCGGCGCCGCATCGCATGTTCTTTGGGGCGGGCCTAGCGGGCCCGCACAGCCGTCTGGCCTCGGGAACCTGCGCTGCCGCCCGACCGCTCACTGCGGCCCCCAACGAAAGCCCTCCCAATGAACACCCCCCTCACCCCCGCGCACATCTCACCGGTGCAAGACATCGTGGCCGAGATGCGCGCCGGGCGCATGGTCATCCTGGTGGACGAAGAAGACCGTGAAAACGAAGGCGACCTGGTCCTGGCCGCCGAACATGTCACGCCCGAAGCCATCAATTTCATGGCGCGCTTCGGCCGCGGCCTGATCTGCCTGACGCTCACCCGCGAACGCTGCGAGCACCTCAAGCTGCCGCCCATGGCCACGCGCAACGGCACCGTGTACAGCACGGCCTTCACGGTCTCGATCGAGGCCGCCGAGGGCGTGACCACCGGCATCTCGGCCGCCGACCGCGCGCGCACCATCCAGGTGGCCGTGGCCAAGGGCAGCCAGGCCGCCGACCTGGTGCAGCCCGGCCATGTCTTCCCGCTGCAGGCGGTGGACGGCGGCGTGCTCATGCGCGCGGGCCACACCGAGGCCGGCTGTGACCTCTCGGCCATGGCCGGCTGCAGCCCCGCCGCCGTGATCTGCGAGATCATGAAAGACGACGGCACCATGGCGCGCCTGCCCGATCTGCAGATTTTTGCCGCCGAACACGGCATCAAGATCGGTACCATCGCCGACCTGATCGAGCACCGCAGCCGCAATGAATCGCTGATCGAGAAGATGGGCCAGCGCACCCTGCAGACGGCCTACGGCGAGTTCACCGCCCACGCCTACCGCGACAAGCCCAGCCGGGCCGTGCACCTGGCCCTGGTCAAGGGCGAGTGGAGCGCCGACGACGTGGTGCCCGTGCGCGTGCACGAGCCGCTGTCGGTGCTCGATGCACTCGAAGTGAACCGCTCCATGCACTCGTGGGGCCTGGACACCAGCCTGCATTACATCTCCAGCCAGGGCCAGGGCGTGGCCGTGCTGCTCAATTGCGGCGAAAGCGCCGCGCAGTTGCTGGAGCAGTTCGAAGGCACGGCGCGTGCCTCGCAGGCCCCCGAGCGCGGCCGCATGGACCTGCGCACCTACGGCGTGGGCGCCCAGATCCTGCGCGAAGTGGGCGTGCACAAGATGCAGCTCATGGGCCAGCCGCGGCGCATGCCCAGCATGGCCGGCTACGGACTCGAAATCACCGGCTACATCCCGAAGGAATAAACCATGTTTGGCGCAGACAAAGGAACAGCGGACAAGCTCGATGGCAAGAAACTGCACATCGGCATCGTCCAGGCCCGCTTCAACGAAGGCATCACCAACGCGCTGGCCCAAGCCTGCCTCGACGAGCTGCGGGCCCTGGGCGTGCCCGAAAAGCACATCCAGCATGTGCTGGTGCCGGGCGCCCTGGAAGTACCCGTGGCCCTGCAGGCCATGGCCGAAAGCGACAGCTTCGACGCACTGATCGCCCTGGGCTGCATCATCCGCGGCGAAACCTACCACTTCGAACTGGTGGCCAACGAATCCGGCGCGGGCGTGACCCGGCTGTCGCTCGACTACCAGCTGCCCATTGCCAACGCCATCATCACCACCGAGAACCTGGAGCAGGCGATTGCCCGCCAGACCGACAAGGGCCGCGATGCCGCCCGCGTGGCGGTGGAAATGGCCAATCTGCTGGAAGAACTGTCATGAGCGATCCCACCACCCCCGCCGCGCCCCCGTCTGCCAGCCCCCCGAAACAGGCCCGCACCGGGCTGAAAAGCAATGGCGTGCGCAAGGCAGCCTCCAAATCCAACCGCAGCCGCGCCCGCGAGTTTGTGCTGCAGGCGCTGTACCAGCACCTCGTGGGGCGCAACGAGGCCGCGGCCATTGATTCGTTCACGCGCGACCTGGCCGGCTTTCACAAGGCCGACGCCGCGCACTACAACGCCGTGCTGCACGGCTGCATCAACGCCTCCGCTGAACTCGATGCCCTGATCACGCCGCTGCTCGACCGCAAGATGGCCGAGATCTCGCCCATCGAGCACGCCGCCATGTGGATCGGCGTGTACGAGTTCCAGCACTGCCTGGATGTGCCGTGGCGCGTGGTGCTCAACGAGTGCATCGAGCTGGCCAAGGAATTTGGCGGCACCGATGGCCACAAGTATGTGAATGCCGTGCTCAACGGCCTGGCGCCCCGCCTGCGCGCAGCCGAGGTGGCGGCCGACAAGGGCGCAGCGCCCGCAGCCGCCGGCACCAGCGCCAGCGCCTGAAACGGCACCCCAGGGGCCGCCTGCGGCCCGCCCTTTTTCGCCACGCCGCCCCGCGCGGGCAGGACCTCTCCCCATGAAGTTTTCCAGGCGCGCCGAGCGCATTGATCCGTTTTATGTGATGGAAGTGGCCAAGGCCGCACAGGCCATGGCCCGCGAGGTGGCGGGCAGCAGCCAGCCCATGATCTTCCTGAACATTGGCGAGCCCGATTTCACGGCGCCCCCGCTGGTGCAGGAAGCCGCCGCACGCGCCGTGCACGACGGCGCCACGCAGTACACACAGTCGCTGGGCTACGAGCCCCTGCGCGAGCGCATCAGCGGCTGGTACCAGCAGCGCTTCGGCGTCAACGTGCCGGCCCGCCGCATCGTGGTCACGGCGGGCGCCTCGGCGGCGCTGCACCTGGCCTGCCTGGCACTGATCGAGGCCGGCGACGAGGTGCTGATGCCCGACCCCAGCTACCCCTGCAACCGGCATTTCGTGAGCGCCGCCGAAGGCAATGCCGTGCTGGTTCCCACCACCGCCGCCGAGCGCTACCAGCTGAGCGCCGAGAAGGTGCAAGCGGCCTGGAACAGCAAGACGCGCGGTGTTCTGCTGGCCTCGCCCTCCAACCCCACGGGCACGTCCATTTCGCCGGGCGAGCTGCGCCGCATCCACGGCGTGGTGCAGGAGCGCGGCGGCGTGACGATGATCGACGAGATCTACCTGGGCCTGTCGTACGACGACGCCTTCGGCCAGACGGCGCTGGCCATCGACGACCACGTCATCAGCATCAACAGTTTCAGCAAGTACTTCAACATGACCGGCTGGCGCCTCGGGTGGATGGTGGTGCCCGATGCCATGGTGCCCGTGGTCGAGCGCCTGGCGCAGAACCTGTTCATCTGCGCCAGCACCGTGTCGCAACTGGCGGCCATGGCCTGCTTCGAGGCCGAGAGCATCGCCGAATACGAACGCCGCCGTGCCGAGTTCAAGGCCCGCCGCGACTACTTCATCCCCGAACTGCAGGCCCTGGGCCTGGCCGTGCCCGTGATGCCCGACGGCGCCTTTTATGCCTGGGCCGATTGCACCCGCGCCTGCGAAAAACTCGGCGTGCAGGGCAGCTGGGATTTTGCGTATGAAGTCATGCGCCGCGCCCATGTGGCCGTGACGCCGGGGCGCGACTTCGGCACTGCCGAAACACAGCGTTTCGTGCGTTTTTCCACCGCCAATTCGATGGCGCAATTGCAGGAATCGGTGGCGCGCCTGCGCTCGCTGCTGGGCTGATGACCACCATGGCGTTCGAATTCCCCATCCGCATCTATTGGGAAGACACCGATGCCGGCGGCATCGTTTTCTATGCCAACTACCTCAAGTTCTTCGAGCGTGCCCGCACCGAGTGGCTGCGCTCGCTGGGCCTGGGCCAGCAGCGATTGCGGGAACAAACGGGCGGGATGTTCGTCGTAACCGATGCCCGCCTGCGCTATCTGCGCCCGGCCCGCCTTGACGATGCACTCATTGTTACCGCCCATTTGCAGGAAACAGGCCGTGCATCCTTGACAATAGTGCAGCAGGCGCTATTGAATAATGAGCAAATATCCAGCCAACCACCCATTCTGCTGAGCGAAGGCACCATCCGTATCGGCTGGGTGGACGCCGCGAGCATGCGTCCCGCAAGAATCCCGAACACCCTTCTGGAACAACTTTCATGAATTCCCAAGACATGTCCATCGTCTCCCTGGTGCTGCACGCCAGCTGGGTGGTACAACTCGTCATGCTGCTGCTGCTGGGCGTCTCCGTCGCCAGCTGGGCCGCCATCTTTCGCAAGCTGTTCGCCCTGAAGCGCGTGAAGGCGCTCAACGAGGATTTCGAGCGCGACTTCTGGTCGGGCACCAGCCTCAACGACCTGTACGCCAGCGCCGCGCAGAACGCCAAGAGCGCCGGGCCGATGGAACGCATCTTTGCCAGCGGCATGCGCGAACACCAGAAGCTGCGCGAACGCCGCATCACCGACCCCGGCACGCTGCTCGACGGTGCCCGCCGCGCCATGCGCGCCAGCTTCCAGCGCGAGATGGACGTGGTCGAATCCAGCCTGTCCTTCCTGGGCTCGGTGGCCTCGGTCAGCCCCTATGTGGGCCTGTTCGGCACGGTGTGGGGCATCATGCACGCCTTCACGGGCTTTGCCGGCATGGAGCAGGTCACGCTGGCCACCGTGGCACCTGGCATCGCCGAAGCGCTGGTGGCCACCGCCCTGGGCCTGTTTGCCGCCATTCCCGCCGTGATTGCCTACAACCGCTTCGCGCGCGACATCGACCGCGTGGCCACCCACCAGGAGACCTTCATCGAGGAGTTCTCCAACATCCTGCAGCGCAACCTGGGCGCCCACCCCGGCTCGCCCTCGGGCCACTGAGCCTGGAGACCGACATGCCCGCAATGGCCTCGCGCACCGGCAGCCGCCGCCGCTCCATGAACGAGATCAACATGGTGCCCTTCATCGACGTGATGCTGGTGCTGCTCATCATCTTCATGGTGACGGCGCCCATGCTCACGCCCAGTTCCGTCAATGTGCCCTCCGTCGGCAAAGGTGCCAAGGTGCCCAAGACACGCGCCGACGTGATCGTTGAAAAGGACGGCAGCGTGCGCTTCAAGGCCGACGGCAACGAGCGCCCGGTGCCGCTGCAAAGCCTGGGCGCCACGGCCAGGAACTGGCTCAAGGACCAGCCCGAGGACACGCCCGTGCTCATCAGCGCCGACAAGAACGTTTCCTACGAATCGGTCATGAAGGCCATGTCGGCCCTGCAACAGGCCGGTGTGCCCCGCGTCGCACTGGCCGTCAAGAGCGGCGGCTGAGCACCGACCCGCCCCCATCGAAATCGCATGCACGCCCACGACGACCGCGACCAGTTTGCCCCACCCCGCCCGCCGGCCCGCCTGCGCGCCATTGCGCTGGCCGTGCTGGCGCACGCCATCCTGATTGGCGCCCTGACATGGGGAGTGAATTGGAAAAGCAGCGCCGACATGCCGGCCGTGGAGGCCGAACTGTGGTCGGCCGTCCCGCAACAGGCAGCCCCCCGCGCGGTCGAACCCCCGGCGCCCCCACCCGAGCCGGTGCCCGTGCCACCCCGGCCCACCCCTGCCCCGCCGCCACCTCCACGGCAGGCTGCACCGGACACCCGCGAAGCCGACATCGCCATCGAGCGCGAGAAAAAGCGCCTGGAACAAGAAAAGAAAGAGCGCCAGCAGCAGCTCGACCGCGAGAAGCGTGAGCGCGAACGCAAGGAAGAGGAACGCCGCGAGCGCCTGGAGCAAGAAAAAAAGGACCGCCTGCAAAAGGAGAAGGCCGAGCGCGAGAAAGAGCGGCTGGAAAAGCAAAAGCAGCTGGCCGAGGACAAGAAGCGCCAGGCCCAGGAAGACCAGCGCAAGCAGGAAGCCGCCGAAAAGGCCAGCGCCAAGGCCGCCGAAGCCCGCCGTCAGGAAAATATCCGCCGCATGCAGGGCCTCGCCGGAGCGACCGGAGGCGAAACCGCCACGGGCACCGCCAGACAGAGCTCCGGCCCCTCGGGCAGCTATGGGGGCAAGGTGGCCGCCAAGGTCCGGCCCAACATCGTGTACCCCGACGCCGTGGCAGGCAACCCGCGCGCCGTGGTGCAGGTGCGCGCCGCCCCCGATGGCACCATCGTGGGCACGAAACTGATCCAGTCCAGCGGCAACAAGGCCTGGGACGACGCCGTACTGCGCGCACTCGACAAGACCGGGTCGCTGCCCCGCGATGTGGACGGGCGCGTCCCGTCCACGCTGGATATAGGTTTTCGCCCACAGGACTGAAAAACCCGGCGCACGGGCTGTGGCGCCGCTTCGGCGCACCCCGACCCCAACCTGCCGTTTTGCTGAGCCAGCGCAGAGCCGTTTTCATGGCCTCGGCCACAATCGACACATGACCCTGAAAAGCCCCGAACTTCTGCTGCCCGCCGGCTCGCTCGCCAAGATGCGCGCCGCCTACGACTTCGGCGCCGATGCCGTCTATGCCGGCCAGCCGCGCTATTCCCTGCGCGCGCGCAACAACGAGTTCCGCCTGGAGCAGATCCAGCAGGGCATCGAGGAAGCTCATGCGCGCGGCAAGAAGTTCTTTCTCACCAGCAACCTGCTGCCGCACAACGACAAGGTGCGCACCTACCTGCGCGACATCGAGCCCATCATCGCCATGCGGCCCGATGCCCTCATCATGGCCGACCCCGGCCTGATCATGATGGTGCGCGAGCGCTGGCCCGGGGCGGAAATCCACCTCTCGGTACAGGCCAACACCACCAACTACGCGGCGGTGAAGTTCTGGCAGCAGGTGGGCGTCAAGCGCATCATCCTGTCGCGCGAACTCTCTCTCGACGAGATCGCCAGGATCCGCCAGGAATGCCCCGACATGGAGCTCGAAGTGTTCGTGCACGGCGCGCTGTGCATCGCCTACTCGGGCCGCTGCCTGCTCTCGGGCTACTTCAACCGCCGCGACAGCAACCAGGGCACCTGCACCAATGCCTGCCGCTGGAACTACGCCACGCAACCCGCAGCGGTGGACCCCAACACGGGCGAAGCCATGGCCCAGCGCATGGACGGCGACTTCCACTTTCAGCAGGCCCAGGAAGACGACAACGCGGCCTTTGCCGCCTGCGGCGGCGGCGCGCGCCACCCGCTGGCCGACCAGGTCTATCTACTCGAAGAAAAAGAACGCCCCGGCCAGCTCATGCCCATCATGGAAGACGAGCACGGCACCTACATCATGAACAGCAAGGACCTGCGCGCCGTCGAGCATGTGCAGCGGCTGGTGGAGATCGGTGTCGACTCGCTCAAGATCGAGGGGCGCACCAAGAGCCAGTACTACGTCTCGCGCACGGCGCAGATCTACCGCCGCGCCATCGACGATGCCGTGGCCGGCCGCCCGTTCAACCCCGAGCTCATCACCGAGCTCCAAGGCCTGTCCAACCGCGGCTACACCGCGGGTTTCCTGGAGCGCCGCCCCGCCAACGACTACCAGAACTACGAGACCGGCAGCTCCGAAAACCAGCGCAGCCAGTTCGTCGGTGAAGTCAAGGCCGTGCAAGACGGCTGGGCCGAGGTGGAGACCAAGAACCGCTTTACCGTGGGCGACATGCTGGAGATCATCCATCCCAGCGGCAACCGCACGCTGCGGCTCACGCAGATGCGGAGCCTGGATGGGGAGCCGATGCAAGTGGCTTTGGGCAACCCTCTGCGCGTGCGCATTCCGTTGGATGGCTCTGTGGTGGGAGCCTTGATCGCGCGCTTGCTGCAACCTGCCGGGCTCAACGCCGGGCAGGGCTGATCCGCACCCTCATTTCAGCGTCCGATCACTCTCCGCCATGGGCAAGAAATCCTGCCCCTCGCTCAAGGGCGCGAACCGGTAGCTGGCCGGCGTGCGTCCCAGCTTCACGGGAGCTCCCAGGCCCTGGTAGCCGTCCATGCGCACCACCATGTCGCGGTGCAGGGTATGCGGATGCTGCAAGGCCTGCTCCACGTTCAGCACCGGGGCGGCGGGCACGCCGATAGCCATCAGCGCATCGGCCAGCGGCACACCGTCGTGGGCCGCGAACGCCTGCTCCAGCAGGGGCTTGAGCACGGCGCGATGCACCGAGCGCTGGCCCGCCGTGGCGAAACGCTCGTCGTCGGCCAGCGCTTCCTGGTCGATGTGCTTGCACAGCAGCCGGAACTGCCGGTCGTTCCCAACCGCCAGGAAAATAGGCGCGCTGCCCGTACGGATCACGTCGTAGGGGTAGATATTGGGGTGGGCATTGCCCGTGCGCTGCGGGATCTTGCCGCTCATGAACCAGTTGGCCGCGTGCGGGTGCAAAAGTGACAAGCCCGAGTCGTACAGCGCGGCATCCACCAGCTGCCCCAAGCCGCTCCTGGCGCGCTCGTGCAGCGCCAGCAGCACGCCGATCACGGCGTTCAGGCCCGTGACCATGTCCACCACGGGCAGTCCCACGCGCAGCGGGTCGCCGTCGGCATCGCCGTTGATGCTCATGAGCCCGGCCATGGCCTGGATGGCGGCGTCGTAGCCCGGCAGGTTGCCCAGCGGGCCGTCGGCGCCGAAGCCCGTCACCCGGCACCAGACCAGGTGCGGAAAGTCATGCCGCACCTGCTCGTAGCCGATGCCCCACTTCTCCATGGTGCCGACCTTGAAATTCTCCACCACCACGTCGGCCTGGGCCATGAGCTCGCGCACGCGCTGCTGGCCTTCTGCGGCCGACAGATCGAGGAACTGGATACGCTTGTTGCGGTTCAGGCCGAAGTAGTACGACGCCACGCCGTCGCGGAAGGGCGGCCCCCACGCGCGCGTGTCGTCGCCCTGCGGTGGCTCCACCTTGAGCACATCGGCCCCATGGTCGCCCAGGATCTGGCCACACAGCGGCCCGCCCAGGATGCGCGAAAGATCGAGCACTTTGATGCCTGCGAGCGCGCCCGCGCAAGAAGGTGTGGCACTGGTATTCATGGGTGTGGATTCATCGTGTCAAACGCACCGCCGCTCACTTGGGTTGCGTGCTGAAAGTGGATTTGAAACGCTCCATCCGGCCCTTCTCGCGGGTAAAAGTGTTCTTTGCGTACTGCGCGAACTCCTCCGAACTGCGGTAATTGAGCGGCTGGTTGAGCTGGTCGAGGATCTTGCGCCCCTCTGCCGATTCCAGTGCTGCCTTGAATGCGTCGTGCAGAATCCGTGCCCGCTCGGACAACAAACCTTCCGGCCCCGCAATACCATACGGAGACTCAATCACTACATCGACACCCTCCTCGCGCAGCGTGGGCACATCCGGGAACTGCGGCACCCGCTTGGGCGTGAACATCACCAGGTAGCGCATCCGGCCGGACTGGATGTGCGATGACGCCATACCGGAGAGCACACCCGCATCGATGTGGCCACCCAGCAAATCGGTCGCCTGCTCCGCATCACCCTTGTAGGGCACGCGGTTGAAATCGACGTTCACAGTCTGCACCAACTCGCTCAGCACAATGCTGGGTGTCTGCACCGGCCCGGCTGCGCCGACGGAGACCTTGCCTGGGCGCCTGCGTGCGTCGGCCAGAAAATCACTCCAGTTTTTCCAGGGCGCGTCCTGCCGCACGGCCAGCCCGAAGGTGTAATCCGTCATGCCCATGAGGTAGGTGAGCTTCATCGGATCGAAGTTCACGCGATTGAGGTAGGGCTCGCGGTACACACTGGCGGGCAGCACTGCGATGGTGTAACCATCGGGCTGCGCACGCGCAAGTTCAGCAGCGCCAAAGGTGCCGTTGGCGCCTGGCTTGTTGTCAATGATGACGGGCTGCTTGAGCAGCGCACCAGCCTGCTGTGCGATCACGCGCAGGTGCGTGTCGGTCGGACCGCCAGCTCCGTAAGGAACTACCAACCGAACTGGCTTGGCAGGAAATCCGTCAGGCTGCGCTGCTGCCACCGGATGCAGCGCTGTTGCCATCGAGCCCGCAATAGCTGCCGCCAGCATTTGGCGGCGCGAAAACTTGTCGTTGTGCATATTTGTCTCCTGTGTCGTCAGTGGATGGGCAAGGCGCGGGTCAATCAAGCCGCACGCCTGACTGCTCAACCACCCTGGCCCATTTGTCAACCTCGGTCTTGATGAAGTGCCCCAGGTGGGCTGGCGTTTGGTCAGGCGATGCCTCCAGCCCCTGCGCCGCAAAGGTCTGCTTGACCTTGTCTGTCGCCAACACGCGCGTGAACGCCTGGTTGAGCACCTTGAGGCGTTCGGCGGGCGTGCCCTTGGGGGCCACCACGCCGAAGAACACACTCACGTCATAGCCCTTCAGGTCGTTGCCGCCCTGCTCGGCGATGGTGGGGATGCCCGGCATGGCGCTGGAGCGCCTGGCCGTGGCCACGCCCAGGGCTTTCACCTTGTCGCTCTTGATGTAGGGCATGGCGGTGAGGATGTCGGTAAAGGTCATGTCCACCTGCCCCGCCAGCAGATCGTTGAGTGCCGGCCCCGTGCCCTTGTAGGGCACATGCACCAGCTGCGTGCCCGCCATGCCGTTGAACAGCACACCGGCCAGGTGCGAGGAAGCGCCATTGCCCGAGGAGGCGAAATGGAGCGTGCCGGGCTTGGCCTTCTCCTTGGCAATCAGCTCCTGCACGCTGTTCACGCCGAGATTGGGGCGCACCACCAGGACGTTGGGCAGGTAGCCCACGTAGATGATGGGCTCGAAGCTGGTGCGCGGGTCGTATTTGAGGCCCTTGTACAAGCTGTGGTTGATGGCCAGCGGCCCCGAGGTGCCGAACATGATGGTGTAGCCGTCGGGGGTGGCACGCGCCACGGCATCGGCGCCGATGTTGCCACCCGCGCCGGCACGGTTGTCCACTACCACGCTCTGGCCCAATTCGCGCGTCAGCTCGATGGCCAGGATGCGCGCCATGGCGTCGGTGGGCCCGCCGGGCGGGAACGGTACGACGAATGTGACAGGGCGCTCTGGAAATTTGTCCTGCGCCCCGGCGGGCAGGGCCGCCGCCAGGGCGGCACCCGCGATCAGGCCGAACACGGCACGTTTGGCAATCTGCATGGTCTGTCTCCTTCTGTGGTTTTATTAGCTGCTTGCGCTTGATGGAGAAGCGCTTCAATCGCATTCCCCCACTGAGGGGTGCCTGGGTTCCGGCCCCTATTCAGGCCAGCCAGTCGGCCGGCACACCGCCATCGGCCAGCGGGTCGCGCGGCAGCACGCGGTGCGCAAGCACCAGTTGCGACAGGCGCAGGCGCTCGGCCGAACCGGTCTGGCCCGCCTCCCAGGCCATGGCAATGGCCGTGGTGCAGTGGTACAGGCCGGAGGCGGCCTGGCGTGCCAGCCGCTCGCCCCCCTCCGCCGCGGCGCGTTCGCCCAGCCGGATCGCACGCGCCAGCGCCTGCTCCAGGGCCTGGCGGTAGGCAGCGGTGATGGCGCCGGTCTCGGCCAGCAGGCCGCGCAGGTAGTCGTTGAGCACCGGCAGCGAGCCCTCGCGCTTGATGGCGCGCACGACATCCAGCGCCACGATGTTGCTCGTGCCCTCCCAGATCGAGCCCAGATGGGCATCACGCACCAGGCGCGGGTCGGCCCACTCCTCGATGTAGCCGCAGCCGCCGCGCACCTCCATGGCATCGCCCGTGGCCTTGCGCGCGTCGCGGCAGGCGCGGAACTTGATCAGGGGCGTGAGGATGCGCAGGAGCGCGTAGGCCGTCTTGTCGCCCGCATCCGAACGCGCCAGCGTCTGCGCCGTCTGGAACACCATGGTGCGCGCCTGCTCGGCTGGCACGCGCAGCTTGTCCAGCTGCACCCGCATCAACGGCAGATCCTGCAGACGGCGACCGAACGCCCAGCGCTCGCGGGCGATGAACTCGGCCTCGGCCACGGCGCGGCGCATCATGCCGGCCGAGCGCATGCCGTTCGAGAGGCGCGAATTGTTCACCATGTCGGCCATCTGCACGAAGCCCCGGCCCTGCTCGCCCACCAGATAGGCCACGGCGCCGTCCATGCGGATCTCGCCGCTGGCCATGGAGCGTGTGCCCATCTTGTCCTTCAGGCGCACGATGTGGTAGTGGTTGGTGCTGCCGTCGTCCTTGATGCGCGGCAGCAGGAACAGCGAGATGCCCTTCATGCCGGGCGGCCCGCCATCGACGCGCGCCAGCACCATGCCAAAGCCCGCGTCGGGGTTGGAGCAGAACCACTTCTCACCATACAGGCGCCAGCTGCCGTCCTCCTGCGGGTAGGCCATGGTCAGCGTATTGGCGATATCCGAGCCCGCGGCCTGCTCGGTCATGAACATCGAGCCCTGCACGCTCGCGTCGAAATCCATGGCCAGCAGCGTGGGCAGGTATTTGTCCACCAGCTTCTGCTCGCCGTATTTTTTGAGCGTGCGCGTGAGCGAGTCCGTCATCGACAGCGGGCAGCACAGGCCGAACTCCGACTGCACGAACAGATAGGTCAGCGCGTACTTGACGATGGGCGGCATCTTGCCCTTCCAGCCCAGCATGTCCTCGCGGTGCGAGATCGCGGCCAGGCCGAACTGCTGGTAGGCGACCTTTTCCATTTCGATATAGGCCGGGTGCTTGACGATGCGCTGCACCTCCTTGCCGGCGCGCGAACGCATCTCCAGCGTCGGCGGGTTGCGGTCGGCCTCCAGCGCCCAATCGTCCACGGCGCCACCAGCCAGCTCACCCATGCGCTCGAAGTAGGGCTGCAGGTGGGCATACAGGTCGGCCGGCAGGTACAGCGCCAGCAGCTGCTGCAGCTCGGTGTCGCTGGTGTAGTAGTTCACGTGGCCGCGGTCGGGCACGGGGTGGGCGGCGGCGCTGGCCTGGGCCAGGGCGGTCATCTGGATCGAGTCATTGGCGGACATGGCAAGTCTCCTGAGCATTGTCGTGACCGCCATTGCACCCGCCTTAAGTATTCAAGTCCAATATCATTAAACACTTCTTCAATACTTATCTTGAATTCTTATGGCCATGGAACTGCGGCTGCTGCACTACTTCGTGACCCTGGCCGAGGAGCTGCACTTCAGTCGTGCGGCCCAGCGGCTGTGCATTTCCCAGCCGCCGCTGAGCGTGGCCATCAAGCAGCTGGAGGAAGAGCTCCAGGCGCAGCTGTTCGAGCGCAGCAGCAAGGGCGTGCGGCTCACGGCGGCGGGCGAACATCTGCTGGGCAAGGCGCGCCAGCTGCTGGATTTGAGCCACCAGGCGGCCCAGGAAACACGCGACGTGGCCCAGGGCACGCGCGGCCACCTGCGCCTGGGCTTCGTGGGCTCCAGCCTGTACCGCGGCCTGCCCCAGGCGCTGGAACAGTTGCAGCGGTCCCACCCCCAGGTGCGCGTGGACATGCTGGAGGCCAACAGCGCGGAGCAGATCCAGGGTCTGCTGCAGATGCGGCTGGACGTGGCGCTGGTGCACTCCATCCAGCCGCCCAAGGGCATTGCCAGCCAGCTGATCATGGAAGAACCTTTTGTGGTCTGCCTGCCCGAGCAACACCCACTGTGTGCCCGCGCCAACGTTGACCTCGCCGAGCTGCACAATGACCGGCTTATCCTGTTTTCCAACCTGGTCTCGCCCACCTACCACCAGCGCATCTACGAGATGTGCCTGGCCCACGGCTTCGCGCCCGAGGTGCGCCACGAGGTGCGCCACTGGCTGTCAGTGATCTCGCTGGTCTCGCTGGGCCAAGGCGTGGCCCTGGTACCTGCCGCGCTGGAACGCGTGGGCCTGCCGCGCCTGGTATTCCGGCCACTGCAGGGCACCCACCCATCCTCCGAAATGCTGGCGATGTGGCGCAGCGCGCCCGCTAATCCGCTGGTGCAGGCACTACTGACCCATCTGAGCGCAGCCGCGAAAACATAGCCCCCCTTCCCGATAGACCAGGACTACGCGCCCGGGGACATCCCCCGACACGAAAACCCATGCGGCGCTCACGCGACGAGTGTTCATCCTTTAGCAAGACGACACCCTTATTCGATAAGCGCCAATAAAGACAACAGCAAAAAGCCCGGTGCTCTTGCGAGCACCGGGCTTTTTTTCAACCGTGGAGGGCGGGAACCGCTCAGGCGGCCACGCCGTCGGCCACGTCCTTGTACTCGGCGATCTGGTCGAAGTTCATGTACTTGTAGATCTTGTCGCCGTTGGCGTTGATCACACCGATGTCGGCCAGGTATTCGGCCTTGGTCGGAATGCGGCCCAGCTTGGAGGCGATGGCCGACAGCTCGGCGGAACCCAGGTACACATTGGTGTTCTTGCCCAGGCGATTGGGGAAGTTGCGCGTGCTGGTGGACATCACGGTGGCGCCTTCCTTGACCTGTGCCTGGTTGCCCATGCACAGCGAGCAGCCCGGCATTTCCATGCGGGCACCGGCGGCACCGAACACGCCATAGTGGCCTTCTTCGGTGAGCTGGTGCGCGTCCATCTTGGTCGGAGGCGCCATCCACAGCTTGACCGGGATGTCCTTCTTGCCTTCGAGCAGCTTGGAAGCCGCGCGGAAATGGCCGATGTTGGTCATGCAAGAGCCGATGAACACTTCGTCGATCTTGGCGCCGGCCACGTCCGACAGCGTCTTGGCGTCATCGGGGTCGTTCGGGCAGCAGACGATGGGTTCGGTGATCTCGGCCAGGTCGATCTCGATCACGGCGGCGTATTCGGCGTCGGCATCGGGCGCCAGCAGCTCGGGCTTGGCCAGCCAGGCTTCCATGGCCTGGATGCGGCGGCCGATGGTGCGCGCGTCGGCGTAGCCCTGGGCGATCATGTTCTTGAGCAGCACGATGTTCGAGTTGATGTACTCGATGATCGGCTCCTTGTTCAGGCGCACGGTGCAACCGGCGGCAGAGCGCTCGGCCGAGGCATCGGACAGCTCGAACGCCTGCTCGACCTTCATATCGGGCAAGCCTTCGATTTCGAGGATGCGGCCCGAGAAGATGTTGACCTTGCCCTGCTTGGCCACCGTCAGCAGCCCTGCCTTGATGGCGTACAGCGGAATCGCGTGCACCAGGTCGCGCAGCGTGACGCCGGGCTGCATCTGGCCCTTGAAGCGCACCAGCACCGATTCAGGCATATCGAGCGGCATGACGCCCGTAGCCGCAGCAAAGGCCACCAGACCGGAGCCGGCCGGGAAGCTGATGCCGATGGGGAAACGGGTGTGCGAGTCGCCGCCCGTGCCCACGGTATCGGGCAGCAGCATGCGGTTGAGCCAGCTGTGGATGATGCCGTCGCCGGGCTTGAGCGAGATGCCGCCGCGCGTGCTGATGAAATCAGGCAGCTCGTGGTGCATCTTCACGTCCACGGGCTTGGGGTATGCAGCCGTGTGGCAGAACGATTGCATCACCAGGTCGGAGCTGAAGCCCAGGCAGGCCAGGTCTTTCAGCTCATCGCGGGTCATGGGACCGGTGGTGTCCTGCGAGCCAACCGAGGTCATGCGGGGTTCGCAGTAGGTGCCCGGCAGCACGCCCTGGCCTTCAGGCAGGCCGCAAGCGCGCCCGACCATCTTCTGCGCCAGCGTGAAGCCCTTGCCGGTAGCGGCGGGCACCTGCGGCAGGCGGAACATCGTGGAGGGCGCCAGACCCAGGGCCTCGCGTGCCTTGGTGGTCAGGCCACGGCCGATGATCAGCGGAATGCGGCCACCGGCGCGCACTTCGTCGAACAGCACATCGCTCTTGACCGTGAACTCGGCGATCACCTTGCCATCCTTGAAGGCCTTGCCTTCATAGGGACGCAACTCGATCTCGTCGCCCATGTTCATCTGGCTCACGTCGAGCTCGATCGGCAGCGCGCCAGCGTCTTCCATGGTGTTGTAGAAGATCGGAGCGATCTTGGAGCCCAGGCAGACGCCGCCGAAGCGCTTGTTCGGCACGAAGGGAATGTCTTCGCCGGTGAACCACAGCACGCTGTTGGTGGCGGACTTGCGGGAAGAACCGGTACCGACCACGTCGCCCACATAGGCCACGAGGTTGCCCTTGGCGCGCAGGTCTTCGATGAATTTCACCGGACCGCGCTTGCCGTCTTCTTCGGGCGTGATGCCGTCGCGCTTGTTCTTGAGCATGGCCAGCGCATGCAGCGGGATGTCGGGGCGGCTCCAGGCGTCGGGCGCAGGCGACAGGTCATCGGTGTTGGTTTCGCCCGTGACCTTGAGCACCGTGAGCTTGATGCTTTGCGGCACTTCGGGGCGGCTGGTGAACCACTCGGCATCGGCCCAGCTCTGCAGCACGGACTTGGCGAAGGCGTTGCCCTTGTCGGCCTTTTCCTTGACGTCATGGAACTGGTCGAACATGAGCAGCGTCTTCTTGAGCGCTTCGGCGGCCACCGAGGCCACGGCAGCGTCGTCCAGCAGATCGATCAGCGGCGTGAGGTTGTAGCCACCCAGCATGGTGCCCAGCAGTTGCGTGGCCTTCTCGCGGCCGATGAGGCTGCACACCTCCGTGCCATGGGCCACGGCGGCCAGGTAGCTGGCCTTGACCTTGGCGGCGTCGTCCACACCGGCGGGCACGCGGTGCGTGATCAGATCGACCAGAGTGGCTTCCTCGCCAGCGGGCGGGTTCTTCAGCAGCTCGATCAGTTCGCTGGTCTGCTTGGCGCTCAGGGGCAGTGGTGGAATGCCCAATGCAGCGCGTTCTGCCACATGGTCACGGTAGGCTTTCAACATCAATTTTCTCCGGTTGCGTTCTATTCAAAGTGGGGCGGGTGCGTGCCGGACACCGGACGCACCGCAATCGTTATTGCTTGGCGATGGGCAGGGGTTCCAGAACGCTGGGGGGCGGGTTCTTCTTGATGGCCTCGGCCACCAGGTTCTGCTCGGGGCTCATGCACTCGTCGGCCAGGCGCTGCCCGCGCTTCTGGTCCATGAGCATGGACTTGTTGGCAATCTGCAGCCAGACAGCGCCGCCCTTCTGGTCTTCCAGGCGCACGGCGCCAGTGGTGGTTGCGACCGGGGCCATGCGGTACTTGAAGCCCTTGCCTTCGACATCGAAATGGCCGGGCGAGGCAGGGTCGGCCTTGAGCGTGACGTGGGCACCCAGCTCGCACGCGATACGGCCGACATGCACGCGCTCGGCAATAGCCAGCTCGGCGGGCGACAGGGCGGCCTCGGCGGCCATGATGCCCGCTGCCACCTGCCCGGTGGCGGACCTGAGCTGGGTCCGGCTGCTGGGAGGTTCCGCCTTGACCACCTTGGTTTTGGCAGGGGCCTTGGCTGCGGACTTGGTGGCCTGCTTGGCTGCAGGCTTGGCTGCAGGTTTGGCTGCGGGCTGGGAGGGAGTCTGGGCCAGCACGAAAGCAGGCGCCAGCAGCATCAGGGCAGAAGCGATAAAGGTTTTCATCAGAGATCCTGCGGATAGGGGTTCAGGGGAGGAGCGGGACAAACCACGCGCGCACGGCCGGGGGCAAGCTGCGCCCGGTGCTGTGCGCACGTTCCAGGACCTGCCAGTAGTAACGGAAACTGGCACGGTCGTGCAATGTGCCATCAAAACTGATCGGAGCCCAATCAGCGTCTGCGGCAGAAGCTATTATTTTTGATGCAACTTCAATGTCATCCTGCGTGGGCGCAAAGGCCGCCAGGATGGGTCGGATCTGCGCCGGGTGGATGCTCCACATGCGCGTGTAGCCAAACTCGCGGGCTGCGCAGCTGGCTGCGGCCTGCATGGCCGCCATGTCGCTGAATTCGGTCACCACGCAATGCGAGGGCACCTTGCCGTGGGCATGGCAGGCAGAGGCGATTTCCAGCTTGGCACGCACCACCAGCGGGTGCGTGAACTGGCCCGAGGAGGTCATGGCCGAGGCGGGTATGGCGCCGCCATGGGCCGATACAAAATCCATCAGCCCGAAGCTCAGGCTTTGCACCAGCGGGTGCGCTGCGATCTCGAACGCACGGTGCACCGCGGCGGGCGATTCGATCAATACCTGCAGGGGCAGGTGGCCGGCCGATGCACGCTGCAAGGCCTTTTCAGCCCGCACAACGTCATCCACCGACTCGACCTTGGGTAGCATGATGTGGGTGAGCCGGTGGCCGGCTTCACCGGCGATGGTGGCCACGTCATGGGCAAATGCGGGGTGGTCCACGGGATGCACACGCGCACCCACACGGGCCGCCGGGGCGGCATCGCGCGCCAGCCGGGCCACCAGGGCCGCGTGCGCCGCTTCGTCGCCGACCGGGGCACCGTCTTCGCAATCGAGCGTCACGTCGAAGACGCAGGCGCCGAACTCTTCGGTCATCTGGGCCTGCAACTGCAGGCTCTTGAGCATGCGCGCCGGCGCACCGCTGTAGTGATCGCACACCGGCAAGGCGGCCGAAGCCGCCTGGGCGCCAAGCAGCACATCACGGGGATGGGCAGACCCGCCCCCTTGAGCGGCAGTGAGCGGGTCTGGGTGGCGCACAACGCTCATGGGATCACAGCAGGTGCTTGACGCCGTCTTGCTCGCCTTGCAGCTCTTCCAGCGTCTTGTTGATGCGTTCCTGGGAGAACGCGTCGATTTCCAGGCCTTCAACGATCTTGTACTCGCCGTTTTCGCAGGTGACAGGGAAGCCGAACATGGTGTCCTTGGGAATGCCGTACTGGCCATCCGAAGGAATGCCCATGGTGACCCATTTGCCGTTGGTGCCCAGGGCCCAGTCGCGCATGTGGTCGATGGCCGCGTTGGCTGCCGAGGCGGCCGACGACAGGCCGCGGGCTTCGATGATGGCGGCGCCGCGCTTGCCCACCGTGGGCAGGAACACATTGGCGTTCCATTCCTGGTCGTTGATCATCTTGGCGACGCTTTCGCCGTTGATGGTGGCGAAACGGTAGTCGGCGTACATCGTGGGCGAGTGGTTGCCCCAGACGGTGAGTTTTTCGATGTCGGCCACGGCCTTGCCGGTCTTGGCGGCGATCTGGCTGGCAGCACGGTTGTGGTCCAGGCGCAGCATGGCGGTGAAGTTCTTGCGTGGCAGGTCAGGAGCCGACTTCATGGCAATGTAGGCGTTGGTGTTGGCGGGGTTGCCCACGACCAGCACCTTCACGTCGCGCGAAGCCACGGCATTCAGGGCCTTGCCCTGTGCGGTGAAGATGGCGCCGTTGACGGCCAGCAGCTCGGCGCGCTCCATGCCGGGGCCACGGGGGCGCGAACCGACCAGCAGGGCGTAATCGGCATCCTTGAAAGCGGTCATGGGGTCGCTGTGTGCGGTCATCTCAACCAGCAGCGGGAACGCGCAGTCATCGAGTTCCATCATCACGCCCTTGAGGGCTTTTTGAGGGCCTTCCACGGGCACTTCGAGCAACTGCAGGATGACGGGCTGGTCCTTGCCCAGCATTTCGCCGGAGGCGATGCGGAACAACAGGGCGTAACCGATTTGACCAGCAGCGCCGGTAACGGCAACACGGACGGGCTTCTTGCTCATGGTGAAAACTCCAGGAAGTGGGAAAAAACAGGTAAGGGTGCAACGCAAGCACCAGCGCCTGTTACCAGCAGCCCGTGCCCCGCAAAACAGCCTTGGAGTGTACCGCCGATTGCTGCGATAGGTCAATTTGTCTTATGTCTTATATAAGATATGATCGACCCCGGTCATCCATCCGCGAGACCACCTCGCAAAGCCGATCCACCCCGCTCCCAGCCATGTCCTCGCCTCCATTCAACGTCGATGCACCCGCGCCACACCTCGGTGGTGCGGGCGCAGTGACACCGGCGTTCAGTCCGCTGTACCAGCAGATCAAGGCCTTGATCCTGCAGAGCCTGCAACAGGGCGAATGGAAGCCCGGCGAAGCCATTCCCAGCGAAATGGACTTGGCGGCACGGTTTCGCGTCAGCCAGGGCACGGTGCGCAAGGCGATCGACGAACTGGCGGCCGAAAACCTCGTGGTGCGGCGCCAGGGCAAGGGCACCTTCGTGGCCACCCATGCCGAGCAACATGTGCAATACCGCTTTCTGAAGCTGTTGCCCGACAGCGGCGATGCCCGGGTGGAGGGCCCGGCGCAACGCACCGTACTGGAGTGCCGGCGCGTGCGCGCCAGTGCCGATGTGGCACGCGCCCTGGCGCTGCGCAGCGGCGACCCGGTGGTGCAGGCGCGGCGCATCCTGTCGTTCGCAGGCGAACCCACCATTCTGGAAGACATCTGGCTGCCCGGCCAGGCCTTCAAAGGCCTGACGGCAGAACACATGGCCGGCTACCAGGGCCCGACCTACGCCATGTTTGAACTCGACTATGGCGTTCGCATGGTCCGGGCCGAAGAAAAAATCCGCGCCGTACTGCCCGATGGCGAGCAGGCACGGCTTTTGCAAACCACCGTGGGCACGCCCCTTTTGAGCGTGGAGCGCATCGCCTACACCTACAACGATGTTCCCATGGAGTTACGGCGGGGTCTTTACCGCACCGACACCCATCATTACCACAACGAATTGAGCTGACAGCACGCTGGCACTTGAGCAGAAACATCAAAATATTGCACCAATGGAAAACCCCACTTGTTGCGTTGCAATAGAATTTTGCGTTCTTTGCATCTCCCAATTACAAAGTCGTTACATCCACGAAAGCACCCCGCCATGACAGAGCTTGCCAAAAAACGGCCTGAATTCCGCAACATCAACGCCTTCAAGGACCTCACCACTTACCGCATGACGCCGGCTGCATGGGTTTCGATCCTGCACCGTGCCAGCGGCGCGGTCATGTTCCTGCTGCTGCCGTTCGTCCTGTGGATGTTCGACACCTCGGTGTCGTCCGAGATCTCCTTTGGCATCTTCAAGGCCGCGTTCAATACAGGCCTGGGTTTCGCTCCGGGCTGGTTCATCAAGCTCGTCGCGCTGGCGCTGATCTGGGGCTACCTGCACCACATGATCGCCGGCATGCGCCACCTGTGGATGGATGTGAGCCACGAGGCCGTCAACAAGCAGTTCGGCAAGACCTCTGCACTGACGACGCTGGTCATCAGCATTGCCCTGACGCTGGTACTGGCAGCCAAGCTGTTCGGCCTGTATTGATTCACCCCGCGGCAGCGCCGGTTCCGGCGCGCCGCGCCACGACTGAGAGGAAAACCACCATGTCCGACAACTACGGTTACAAACGCACCGTCGTAGGTGCCCACTATGGCCTGCGCGACTGGCTGAGCCAGCGCGTCACCGCCGTCCTGATGGCACTGTTCACGCTGATCGTGCTCGCACAGCTGGTCCTGACCAAAGGTCCCATCGGCTATGACCGCTGGGCCGCCATCTTTTCCAGCCAGTGGATGAAGGTGCTCACGTTCTCCGTGATCATCGCGCTCATCTGGCACGTCTGGGTCGGCATGCGCAACATCTGGATGGACTACATCAAGCCGCTGGGCCTGCGCCTGGTGCTGCAGATTTTCACCATCGTCTGGCTGGTCGGCTGCGCCGGCTGGGGCATCCAGGTTCTGTGGCGTCTCTGATTCCCGCGACTGAAGGCAAAAAACAATGAGCTACACCAACGCTAACATCACCAAGCGCAAGTTCGACGTCGTCATCGTCGGCGCCGGCGGCTCCGGCATGCGCGCCGCGCTTGAACTCTCCCGCGCAGGCCTGAACGTGGCCTCGCTGTCCAAGGTGTTCCCCACCCGTTCGCACACGGTGGCCGCCCAGGGCGGCGTGAGCGCCTCGCTGGGCAACATGTCCGAGGACAACTGGCACTACCACTTCTACGACACCATCAAGGGCTCCGACTGGCTGGGCGACCAGGACGCCATCGAGTTCATGTGCCGCGAAGCCCCCAAGGTGGTGTACGAGCTGGAACACTTCGGCATGCCGTTCGACCGCAACCCCGACGGCACCATCTACCAGCGCCCCTTTGGTGGCCACACCGCCAACTACGGCGAAAAGCCCGTGCAGCGCGCCTGCGCCGCCGCTGACCGCACCGGCCACGCCATGCTGCACACGCTGTACCAGCAGAACGTCAAGGCCAAGACGAACTTCTTCGTCGAGTGGATGGCCCTGGACCTGATCCGCGACGCCGACGGCGACGTGGTGGGTGTGACCGCCCTCGAAATGGAAACCGGCGACCTGTACATCCTGGAAGCCAAGACCGTGCTGCTGGCCACCGGCGGCGCCGGCCGCATCTTTGCCGCATCGACCAACGCCTTCATCAACACCGGCGACGGCCTGGGCATGGCGGCACGCGCCGGCATTGCATTGCAGGACATGGAGTTCTGGCAGTTCCACCCCACCGGCGTGGCCGGTGCCGGCGTGCTGCTGACCGAAGGCTGCCGCGGCGAAGGCGCCATCCTGCTCAACAGCAACGGCGAGCGCTTCATGGAGCGCTATGCGCCCACGCTAAAGGACCTGGCACCGCGCGACTTCGTCTCGCGTTCGATGGACCAGGAAATCAAGGAAGGCCGTGGCTGTGGTCCGAACAAGGACTATGTGATGCTCAAGCTCAGCCACCTGGGTGCGGACACCATCCACAAGCGCCTGCCTTCGGTGTACGAGATTGGCGTCAACTTCGCCAACGTCGACATCACCAAGGAAGACATCCCCGTGGTGCCGACCATCCACTACCAGATGGGCGGCGTGCCCACCAACATCAACGGCCAGGTCATCACCCAGGCCAACGGCATCCACAACGCCGTGGTGAACGGCCTGTATGCCGTGGGCGAGTGCTCTTGCGTGAGCGTGCATGGCGCCAACCGCCTGGGTACCAACTCGCTGCTGGACCTGCTGGTGTTCGGCAAGGCCGCCGGCCGCCACATCGTCGAGTTCAACAACAAGAACAAGGAGCACAAGCCCCTGCCCAAGGATGCAGCCGACCGCACACTGGAGCGCCTGAACCAGCTCGACCAATCCAGCGACGGCATCTACGCCCAGGCCCTGGCCGGCGACATCCGCACCACCATGCAGCAGCATGCCGGCGTGTTCCGCACCCAGGCCAGCATGGACGAAGGCGTCCAGAAGATCGCCGAGATCCGCAAGCAGGTCGCTGGCGTCACGCTCAAGGACAAGTCCAAGGTGTTCAACACCGCGCGCATCGAGGCGCTGGAAGTGGACAACCTGATCGAAGTGGCCCAGGCCACCATGGTGTCGGCCGCCGCCCGCAAGGAATGCCGTGGCGCCCATACCGTGTACGACTATGAGCACCCCGCCGACCACGCCGACTTCCCGCTGGGCCGCAACGACAAGGAATGGCTCAAGCACACGCTGTGGTACAGCGAAGGCAGCCGCCTTGACTACAAGCCCGTCAACCTCAAGCCTTTGACGGTGGACAGCGTTCCTCCCAAGGTCCGTACGTTCTAAATCGTCACGAGAGAAGAAACATGCAAAAACGCACATTCCAAATCTACCGCTACGATCCGGACAAGGATGCCAAGCCCTACATGCAGACCATCGAGATCGAACTCGACGGCCATGAGCGCATGCTGCTGGACGCGCTGATCAAGCTCAAGGAACAGGACCCTACCCTGTCGTTCCGCCGCTCCTGCCGTGAAGGCGTCTGCGGCTCCGATGCCATGAACATCAATGGCAAGAACGGCCTGGCCTGCCTGACGAACATGAACACCCTCACGGGCACCATCGTGCTCAAGCCGCTGCCGGGCCTGCCCGTGATCCGCGACCTGATCGTGGACATGACGCAGTTCTTCAAGCAGTACAACTCGATCAAGCCCTACCTGATCAACGAAGAACTGGCACCCGACCGCGAGCGCCTGCAGTCGCCCGAAGAGCGCGAAGAGCTCAACGGCCTGTACGAGTGCATCCTGTGCGCGAGCTGCTCCACGTCCTGCCCCAGCTTCTGGTGGAACCCCGACAAGTTCGTGGGCCCCGCCGGCCTGCTGCAGGCCTACCGTTTCATCGCCGACAGCCGCGACGATGCCACGGGAGCGCGCCTCGACAACCTCGAAGACCCCTACCGCCTGTTCCGCTGCCACACCATCATGAACTGTGTGGACGTGTGCCCCAAGGGCCTGAACCCCACGCGGGCCATCGGCAAGATCAAGGAACTGATGGTGCGTCGCGCCATCTGAAGCGAGCGTCAAGCCATGGGTGAAACTTCCACCACCGCCTGCGCAGCAGCCTCGCCGCTGCTGGATGAACGCGCACTGAGCAGGCTGCACTGGCGCTGCAGGCGGGGCTTGCTCGAGAACGACCTGTTCATCGAGCAGTTTTTCTCCCGCTTCGAGCCCCAGCTCACCCAACGCCACGCCGACGGCCTGATGGCCCTGATGGACCTGGCGGACAACGACCTGCTGGACCTGCTGCTGCGCCGACGCGAGCCCCAGGCCCCGCTGGACACCCCAGAAGTGCACGAAGTGCTGGGCATGCTGCGGCAAGGCGGCAGCACGGCGGTGCCATAGTGCCCTGGCACTGAATAGACAGCCCCGGATCGGATCATCGGAAACCCAAAGGAAAGTAACAATGAAGCTAGCAGACAACAAAGCCACCCTGTCGTTCAGCAACGGTAGTCCCAGCGTGGAAATGCCGGTCTACCAGGGCAGCATCGGCCCGGACGTGATCGACATCCGCAAGCTGTACGCACAGACCGGCATGTTCACCTACGATCCCGGTTTCCTGTCGACGGCATCGTGCCAGTCTGCCATCACCTACATCGACGGCGACAAGGGCGAACTGCTGTACCGCGGCTACCCTATCGAACAGCTGGCCACGCAGTGCGACTACCTGGACACCTGCTACCTGCTGCTCAAGGGTGATCTGCCCAACGCCACCCAGCGCGCCGACTTTCACAAGCTGGTGCTCGACCACACCATGGTCAACGAGCAGATGCAGTTCTTCCTGCGCGGTTTCCGCCGCGACGCGCACCCCATGGCGGTGCTCACGGGCCTGGTGGGCGCCATGTCGGCCTTCTACCATGACAGCACCGACATCAACAACCCGCAACACCGCGACATCGCCGCGATCCGCCTGATCGCCAAGATGCCCACGCTGGTTGCCATGGCTTACAAGTACGGCGTCGGCCAGCCCTACATGTACCCGCGCAATGACCTGTCGTACTCCGGCAACTTCCTGCGCATGATGTTCGGCACGCCCTGCGAGGACTACAAGGTCAACCCGGTGCTCGAACGCGCCCTGGACCGCATCTTCATCCTGCACGCCGACCACGAACAGAACGCCTCCACCTCCACGGTGCGCCTGTGCGGCTCGTCGGGCACCAACCCGTTTGCTGCCATCTCGGCCGGTGTGGCCTGCCTGTGGGGCCCTGCCCACGGTGGCGCCAACGAAGCCTGCCTGAACATGCTGGAAGACATCCAGCGCCAGGGCGGCGTGTCCAAGGTGGGCGAGTTCATGGAGAAGGTCAAGGACAAGAACTCCGGCGTGAAGCTGATGGGTTTTGGCCACCGCGTCTACAAGAACTACGACCCCCGTGCCAAGCTCATGCAGGAAACCTGCAACGAAGTGCTCAAAGAGCTGGGCCTGGAGAACGATCCGCTGTTCAAGCTGGCCAAGGAACTAGAAAAGATCGCCCTGGAAGACGACTACTTCGTCTCGCGCAAGCTGTACCCCAACGTGGACTTCTACTCCGGCATCGTGCAGCGCGCCATGGGCATTCCGGTGAACCTGTTCACCGGCATCTTCGCACTGGCCCGCACCGTTGGCTGGATTGCCCAGCTCAACGAAATGATCAGCGACCCCGAGTACAAGATCGGCCGCCCACGCCAGCTGTTCACCGGCTCGGTGCGCCGTGATGTTCCGCCCCTGACAGCCCGTTGATCGGCGGCGCCCCGCGCGCCCCGGCAACCCCAAAGCCCGCCGCGCTCCGGCGGGCTTTTTTGTGCCGGTGGTCACCACCGTCGGTGGCCCGTATAGTGCTGCGACACCGTCATCTGAGGAACCCCCATGAAAACCAAAGCCGCCGTCGCCTGGCAAGCAGGCCAGCCCCTGACCATTGAAACCGTGGACCTCGAAGGACCGAAATTCGGCGAAGTGCTGGTGGAGATCAAGGCCACCGGCATCTGCCACACCGACTACTACACGCTCTCGGGCGCCGACCCCGAAGGCATCTTCCCCGCCATCCTGGGCCACGAAGGTGCGGGCATCGTGGTGGACGTGGGGCCAGGCGTGACCACGCTCCAGAAGGGCGACCATGTCATCCCGCTCTACACCCCCGAATGCCGCCAGTGCAAGTTCTGCCTGTCGCGCAAGACCAACCTGTGCCAGCTGATCCGCGGCACGCAGGGCAAGGGCCTGATGCCCGACGCCACCAGCCGCTTCAGCATGGACGGCAAGCCCCTCTTCCACTACATGGGCACCAGCACCTTCAGCAACTACACGGTGGCGCCCGAGATCTCGCTGGCCAAGATCCGGGAAGACGCACCTTTCGACAAGGTCTGCTACATCGGCTGCGGCGTCACCACCGGCATAGGCGCCGTGATCTTCACCGCCAAGGTCGAAGCCGGCGCCAACGTGGTGGTGTTTGGCCTCGGCGGCATCGGCCTGAACGTGATCCAGGGCGCGAAGATGGTGGGTGCCGACAAGATCATCGGCGTGGACATCAACCCGGCCCGCCAGGAGATGGCGCGCAAGTTCGGCATGACGCACTTCATCAACCCCAAGGAGGTGGAGAACGTGGTGGATGCCATCGTGCAGCTCACCGACGGCGGCGCCGACTACAGTTTCGAGTGCATTGGCAACACCACCGTGATGCGCCAGGCGCTCGAATGCACGCACAAGGGCTGGGGCCGCAGCATCATCATCGGCGTGGCCGAGGCCGGCGCCGAGATCAGCACCCGCCCCTTCCAGCTGGTCACCGGCCGCAAGTGGGAAGGCTCGGCCTTCGGCGGCGCACGCGGCCGCACCGATGTGCCGAAGATCGTCGACTGGTACATGGAGGGCAAGATCAACATCGACGACCTGATAACCCACACCATGCCGCTGGAAGACATCAACAAGGGCTTCGACCTGATGAAGCGCGGCGAATCCATCCGCGGCGTGGTCATTTATTGATGAAATCAGCCGCTAACGCTTTGTCTCTAGGCACTTGCGGCTTCCAATTTGATATCCATGACCTTCACTGCCCTTGAACTGACCAGCGAACACGCCTGCTTTGGTGGCGTGCAGCGCTATTACAAGCACAACTCCTCCGAAATCGGCTTGCCGATGCGCTTTGGCCTGTACCTGCCCCCGCAGGCGCTGGCCGGGCAGAAACGGCCCCTGCTGACCTACCTGGCGGGCCTGACATGCAACGAGGAAACCTTTGCGATCAAGGCCGGCGCACAGCGCCTGGCGGCCGAGCTGGGGCTGGCCCTCCTCACCCCCGACACCAGCCCGCGCGGTGCGGGCATCCTGGGAGAAAGCAACCATTGGGAGTTCGGCGTGGGCGCCGGCTTCTATCTGGACGCCACCGAGATGCCCTGGGCCGGCCACTGGTGCATGGAAAGCTACCTCGTCAAGGAATTGCTGCCCGATGTGGCGGCGCAGTTTGCCCTCGACAACCAGCGCCTGGGCCTGTTCGGGCATTCGATGGGGGGCCACGGCGCCCTCACGCTCGCCTTGCGGCACCCCGGTGTGTTCCGCAGCGTCTCGGCCTTTGCACCCATTTGCGCACCCACCCAGTGCCCCTGGGGGCACAACGCCTTCACCGGGTATCTGGGCCAGGATGAAAGCACCTGGGGCGCCCATGACGCGAGCGTGCTGATGGGCCGGCAAGGCAGCGTGCCCTATCCCCAGGGCATCCTGATCGACCAGGGTCTGGCCGACCAGTTTCTGGCCACGCAGCTGCATCCGCATCGGTTCGAGGAGGCCTGCGCACAAGTCGGCCAGCCGCTCACGCTGCGCAAGCACGCGGGTTACGACCATGGCTACTATTTCGTCCAGACCTTTCTGGCCGACCACCTGCGGCACCACGCCACCGCGCTGGCCTGAGAAAGCAAACGCGTTCCGGGCATTAATGTTCACTTAAGCAGCGCTGCCAACAATGGGGCATGCCATTGTTATTGCAGCGCATGCAGCGCTTCGCATTCGGCCGTCACGCCGTTGCCCATCCCCCTCACGCATCCCGCGACATCCACCCCGCCGGGGTCGTGGTGCTGGCCAGTGCCTGGCTGGCCACCGCCTGCAATGTGCCGCTGTGGCGCGAAGTGGCGGCACTGCCCGGCCAGGGCACGCTGCGCGGCTGGGGCTTTGCGCTGGCTTTTGCCGTGATTGTTGCGGCGGGCAACGCCGCATTGCTCAGCCTGCTGGCCTGGCGCTGGACACTCAAGCCCGCCATCACCGTGATGCTGCTCATGGCCGCCTTCGGCGCCTATTTCATGCTTGCCTACGGCATTGCCATCGATGCAAGCATGCTGGTCAATGTGATGCAGACCGATGTGAAAGAGGCCGGCGACCTGCTCAACTGGCGCATGCTGGCGACCGTTCTGGCCCTCACGGCACCGCCCCTGCTGTGGCTCTACCGCCGGCCGGTGCGCCGCATGCATGCCTTTCGCCACATGGCCCACAACGGCGCGCTGCTGGTGGGGGCTATCGTGGTCATCGTGGTCTGCCTGCTGCTGGTGTTCCAGGACTTCGCCTCCACCATGCGCAACCACACCCGGCTGCGCTACCTGATCAACCCGCTCAACAGCGTATACGCCCTGGGCGATATTGCCAGCAAGCCACTGCGACTGGACACCAGCACGCTGATGCCGCTGGGTCGCGACGCCCGGCTGGGCGCCAGCTATGCAGGCCAGCAAAAGCCGCCCCTGCTGGTGCTGGTGCTGGGAGAAACCGGCCGCAGCGTGAACTTCGGGCTCAACGGCTACCACCGCCCCACCACGCCACTGCTGTCGGCCCGCAGCGACCTGGTCACGGCGCGCAATGCATGGTCGTGCGGCACCAGCACGGCGGCCTCGGTGCCCTGCATGTTCTCGCACCTGGGGCGCAGCGGCTTCGAGTCACGCAAGGCCAATTACGAAAGCCTGATCGATGTGCTGCACCACGCAGGTCTGGCCGTGCTCTGGCTGGACAACCAGGCCGGCTGCAAGGGCGTGTGCGATCGCGTCGGCCAGGTGCACACCACGGCCCTGCCAGACCCGGCCCTGTGCCCCGATGGGGAATGCCTCGACCCCATCATGCTCAAGGACCTGGACAAGCGCCTGGCCGAACTGCCCGCCGAGCAGCGCAACCGCGGCACCGTGCTGGTGATGCATGAGATGGGGAGCCACGGCCCGGCCTACTACAAGCGCTCGGCCCAGGCCCTGAAGAAGTTCCAGCCCGAATGCACCGCCACCGCCCTGCAGGAATGCACGCAGGAGCAGGTGGTGAATGCCTACGACAACAGCATCGTGCAGACCGACCAGTTCCTCGATTCCGTGCTCCATTGGCTTTCAACCCAATCCCAGCAAGCGCAAACAGCGATGATGTACGTCGCAGACCATGGAGAATCTCTGGGCGAGAACAACATCTACCTGCATGGCCTGCCCTATGCTATCGCGCCCGATGTGCAAAAGCATGTGCCCTGGATCACCTGGCTCTCGCCCGCCATGCAGTCACGCACCCATCTGACCACGGGCTGCCTGCAAAAGGACCTGACCGAGCGGCGCATCAGCCATGACCACTACTTCCATTCGGTGCTGGGCCTGATGGACGTGAAGACCAGCGCCTACAACCCCGCGCTGGACATGTTTGCCGGCTGCCGCCCGGCGGGCTGACAACGCGCGGTCTCACCGTGCCCCCTGCCACCCTATCGCCTCGCTCAGCAAGTGCCCCTGAAACACCTGGGCAATCGGTGACAGCTGCTTGCCCCGGGGCCAGACCAGGTGCCACTGCGACCGGATGGGAAAGCCCTGCACCGGGAGAACCGCCAGACCCGCGTGGTGCGCACCGAGCGCATGGCGGGAGAGGATGGAAACGCCCAGTTGCCCCTCGACGGATTCCTTGATGGCCTCGTTGCTGCCCAGCTCCAGCACAGCGGTCGGGGTAAAACCCCGCTGGCGCAGGTGCGCATCGGTGGCCATGCGGGTGCCCGAGCCTTTTTCGCGCAGGATGAAACGCTCTCCCTGCAGCTGCGCCAGCGTGACGCGCTTTCTGAGCGCCAGCGGGTGGGTGGCGGCGGCAATGACCACCAGCGGGTTGGGCATCAGGATCTGGTCCTCCAGCGGCAGGTCCGCCGGCGGCATGGACATGACGTAGAGATCGTCCAGGTTGCTGCGCAGGCGCGTGATGACGTGGTCGCGGTTGAGGATTTCAAGCGAAATGTCGATCTGCGGGTGCAGCTTGCAGAAACTGCCCAGCAGGCGGGGGATGAAGTATTTGGCGGTGCTCACCACGGCGACCTTCAGGCGCCCGCTGGTCAGCCCCTTGGCGCCCGCCACGCGCTGCTCGAACGCATCCCACTCGCCGGCAATGGCCCGCGCCGTGCGGGCCAGGACCTGCCCGGCCTCGGTAAGGTGAACCCGGCGCGAGACCACTTCGTACAGCGGCATGCCCACGGCCTGCGTCACCTCGCGCAGCTGCATCGATGCCGTGGGCTGCGTGACGTGCATGCGCCTGGCGGCGGCGCTGACACTGCCGGTTTCGGCCAGCGCCAGAAAAAGCCGCAACTGACGAAACGTGATATTCATTGATTTTTATCTATGGATGACTGCATTCGAATCGATTTTACTTTGCACTCCGGACTGCATAGCATTCCGACCAAAGGAGTTGAACGATGCAAAGCTTGCTGGACCCTGCGGTCCTATTTTTTGCCCTGGGGGTGTTTGCGGGCCTGGTCCGCTCCAACCTGGAGATGCCTGCGGCCATCTCGAAATTCTTGTCGATCTACCTGCTGATGGCGCTGGGCCTGAAGGGCGGTTTTGCGCTGGCGGCATCGGGCTTTACGTCCAGCGTGGCCAGCAGCCTGGGGCTGGCGGTGCTGCTGGCCGTGGTGGTTCCGCTGGCGGGCTATGTGGTGCTGCGGCGCGTGCTGTCGGGCTTCAACGCAGCGGCCGTGGCGGCCACCTATGGATCGGTGAGCGCGGTGACGTTTGTGACGGCCACGCAGTACCTGGAGTCGCAATCGGTGCCCTACGGCGGCTACATGGCAGCCGCCATGGCACTGATGGAGTCACCCGCCATCATCCTGGCAGTGATGCTGGCCAATGCACTGCGGCAGCGTCAGGCGGCGCCGGCAACTGCCGCAGTCCCCATCAGCCGCGTGCAGCCCGTGGTGGCGATGGCATCGATGGGTGGGGCAACCCTGGGCGCGGGGGCCATGGGCAACGGTGGCACAGCAACGGCCCCACCGGGACCGCGCCTGGCGATAGGCAAGATCCTGCACGAATCGTTTACCGATGGCACGCAATTGCTGCTGCTGGGTGCCATGGTGATTGGCCTGGTGACGGGCGATGCGGGCAAGGCAGCCATGCAGCCCTTCTCGGGCGACCTGTTCAAGGGCATGCTGTGCCTGTTCTTGCTGGACATGGGGCTCTCTACCGCGCGCAACCTGCCCGCCGTGCGCCGGCAATCGCCCTGGCTGCTGGCCTATGCGGTGTTGGGGCCGCTGCTGCATGCCAGCCTGGCAGTTGCGCTGGCCTGGCTGCTGCAGGTGCCCATGGGCGACGCCGTGCTGCTGGCGGTACTGGCGGCCAGCGCGTCGTACATCGCCGTGCCCGCGGTGGTGCGCTTTGCCATCCCCGAGGCAGAACCCTCGCTGTATGTAAGCCTGTCGCTGGGAGTGACGTTTCCGCTCAACATCGTGCTGGGCATCCCGCTGTACACGCAGGTGGTGCAGCGGCTGTGGCAAGGATAGTTCGCACCAGCCTTCACCCTCCCGGCGCCACAGCCGTGCAGCCGGCTCAGAACAGGCTGCCCTGCCCCCGCGCCAGCCCCGGGCGGAACTGGCCCAGGTCCAGTTCCACGCGCTCGCGGCTCAGCCCCAGCCTGCGACAGGCGCCGGTAAAGCGCTGGCGCAGCAGGTCAGCCCACAGGCCGCTGCCCTTCATGCGGGTGGTGTAGTCGCTGTCGTAGGTTTTGCCTGCGCCGCGCTGGGCGTTGCCGAGGTTGTGCAGATCTTGCACGCGGGCCATCACGCGGGCGGCGCGCTGCGGGTAATGCAACGCCAGCCATTCGCGAAACAGCGCATCCAGCTCCCAGGGCAGGCGCAGCACGGTGTAGAAGGCGCTGCGCGCACCCGCATCGCACGCGGCCTCCAGCACCTGCTCCATGTCTTCGGTGATGAAGGGAATCTGCGGCGCCACGCTCACCCCCACAGGCACGCCGGCCTCGGCCAGGGCGCGGATGGTGCGCAGGCGCCGGTGCGGCGCGGCCGCGCGCGGCTCCATGCGCCGGGCCAGCTGCGCATCCAGCGTGGTGATGGTCACATACACCGCCGCCAGGCGCTGCGCCGCCAGCGGCACCAGCAGGTCGAGGTCGCGCTCGACCCCACTGCTCTTGGTGAGGAGCGAAAACGGATGCCGCGCATCGCGCAGCACCTCGATCACACCGCGCGTGAGCCGCAGTTCGCGCTCCACCGGCTGGTAGCAATCGGTGGCCGAGCCGATATTCAGCAGGCGCGGCACATGGCCAGGGCGCGAAAGCTCGGAGCGCAACACCGCGGCAATGTTGTGTTTGGCAATGATCTGCGTCTCGAAATCGAGCCCTGGCGACAGGTTCAGATAACTGTGCGTGGGCCGGGCATAGCAATAGACACAGCCATGCTCGCAGCCCCGGTAAGGGTTGACCGAGTGGTCAAAAAAGATGTCGGGGGAATCGTTGGCGCACAGCGCGCTGCGTGCGGTTTGCAGGTGCACGCGGGTGGGTGGCGGCGCGGCCTGCTCCGCATCCTCCGGCGGCAAATCCCAGCCATCATCCACTGCCGCCCGGGTATCGTGCATGAACCGGTGGGGCATGAACGTGGCGGCACCCCGACCGCGAATGGCGTGGATGGAAATGCGCGCTTCTGGCGGCAAGCCGCCGGGCAGATCATCGGGGTGGATTTCACTTTGCATGGCTGTATGAATATACAGCCTTCAGGTTTTTCCGTGCAAGAAACCGCACCCGCTTTGACCACGCGATGCAGTGCGAGATTCGCGATCCACTACAGTCCCGGCCTTTACAACTAGCTTTCGAGGTACGGCATGGCGCGCAAACCCCAGATCATCCTGTCATCCCTGGACCTGGACCGCATTGAGGCATTGCTGGCGGCGATTCCGGCCAGCGTCTTCCCGGGCAAGGCCGATCTGCAGGCAGAGCTGGACCGCGCCGATGTGCTGGCGCCCGAGGAAATCCCGCCGAATGTGGTGACCATGAACTCCACGGTGCAGTTCACGATGCAGGAAACCGGCAAGGAGTTCTGCCTGACGCTGGTGTACCCACGCGACATGGACGGCAGCGCCGACCGCATCTCGATCTTCGCCCCCGTGGGCAGTGCCTTGCTGGGCCTGTCGGTGGGTGATGAACTGGCCTGGCCCGGCCCTGGCGGCAAGGCCATGACCGTGCGGGTGAAAAGCATCGTGTACCAGCCCGAGAGCGCGGGCGAACTGCACCGCTGACCGGCGCGCGCAATCAGGCCCAATGGTTGGTGGTCACGGCCACCAGCATCCCGGTGCCCACCAGCCCGGCCTGCCAGCGCAGCGCCGTGCTCCAGGACGGCACATGGCGCTCCACACGCTCATACAGCTGCCACCCCGCCATCAGCGACAAGGCAAAGGCCGCCAGCATGCCCAGCGCATTCCAGGCGGGCGTTTCCGGCCACAGGTGGCCGACCACCGCATTGACCAGCAGGCACACCGGAAAGTGCACCAGAAACACCGAATACGACCGCTGCCCGAGCCGCACCACCGGTGCGAGCCCCGGCCACTGCCGCCAGCGGGTTGACCGCAGCGCCCATGCCAGCGCCAGCGCCGTCACCAACGCCACGGCAATGCGCTCCCGGAAATCCAGCGCCAGGGCGGCGGCACCCAGCATGGCAATGGCCGCCATCCACCCACCGGCGCGCGGTGCGTGCACTGCCCAGCAGGCCATCATGCCCATGCCATAGGCGCCCAGGAAATACAGGGCCCACATATCGATTTGCGGCTGGCGGTTGAACAGCAGCAACGAGGCCGCCGTGCCGGCCACCACCAGCGCACGCCCCGCCCAGACGGTATGGCGCGCCCGCTCTCCGGTGCAAACCACCCGCACCAGCGCGAACAGCAGCGCGGAACACACGAAAAGCTGAAAGTCGATGGCAACGTACCATACGCCCGCGGACAGCGCCTCTTCGCCCACGATGTCCTGCAGCAGCAGCGCATTGGCCACCAGCTGGGCCAGATCGGGCGCACCGGGCACCGAGGGGTGATCCGTCCAGCGGCGCACCAGCGCCGCCACCACCACGGCCAGCACCAGCGCCACGGCATAGGGCACCACCAGCCGCACGAAGCGCCGTGCGATCTGCTGGCTGGCGCTGTCAAACCGCGCCAGCCCCCGGTGCGCCAGGCTGCTGGCTGCCAGATAACCGCCCAGCACCAGAAACACCTGCACGGCCATGCGCCCGTACTCGTACAGCCAGGCGATCAAATCCGGCGCCAGCGGCTGCGCGATGTCCGACATGGGGCCATAAAAAGCGAGGTGATGCCACACGATAACGGCGCAGGCAAGGCCCTTGGCCATGTCGATCAGCGGCGTGCGGGAGTGAGCAGATGTCATGCAGAAAAACGAAGCAGCGGCAGGGCGCCGGCCACGGCGCGCGGGGCCAAAAGCTTTCTATTGTCCACCTTCTAGCAAACGCGTGCCGGAGCCCGCACCGGAGCACACCCAGCGGGTGTCGAGCACTTCGTTTTTTGCACCCCTCGAATTTATCGAATTTTCAGTAATTACTGAAATTTCGATAAATCACAGGCACAATGCGTGTCCATGACCTATGTCAACCATTTACCTCCTTTGAATCGCCAGTTCGTGGCCCATTTCGGCGAAATGGGCAGCCGCTGGGGCATCAACCGCACCGTGGGCCAGATGTATGCGCTCATCTTCCTGTCGCCCCGCCCGCTGAATGCGGACGAGATTGCCGAAGCCCTGGAGTTTTCGCGCTCCAACGTGAGCATGGGCCTCAAGGAGCTGCAGTCCTGGCGCCTGGTCAAGCTCAGCCACCAACCCGGTGACCGGCGCGAGTACTTCGAGGCACCCAAGGATGTGTGGGAGATCTTTCGCGTGCTGGCCGAAGAACGCCGCCGCCGCGAGATCGAGCCCACGTTGTCGATGCTGCGCATGGCGCTGCTCGAAGCGCCCACATCGGACGAAGAGCGCCATGCCCAGGAGCGCATGCGCGACATGCACGAGCTGATCGACCGACTCATGACCTGGTTTGACGACGTGCAGCGCCTCGCCCCCGAAACGGCGATGCAGCTCATGGGCATGGGCACGGCCGTCACCCGCGTGCTTGAGTTCAAGGACCGGCTGACCGGCAAGGCCGCCAGCACAAAGGACAAGGGAGTTTGACGATGGACACCTTCATGCTGTCGCGGCTGCAATTTGCCGCCAACATCAGTTTCCACATCCTGTTTCCCACCATCACCATCGCGCTGTGCTGGTTCCTGGTGTTCTTTCGCCTGCGCCACAGCGCCACGCGCGGCACCCCTGCCGCTGCGGGCTGGGAGCAGGCCTACTACTTCTGGACCAAGGTGTTCGCACTGACCTTCGCCATGGGCGTGGTCTCGGGCATCACCATGAGCTTTCAGTTCGGCACCAACTGGCCGGGCTTCATGGAACACGCGGGCAACATCGCCGGGCCGCTGCTGGGCTACGAGGTGCTGACCGCGTTCTTTCTGGAGGCCACCTTCCTGGGCATCATGCTGTTCGGCCGCGGCCGGGTGTCCGACCGCGTGCACCTGGTGGCCACGCTGATGGTGGCGTTGGGCACCACGCTGTCGGCCTTCTGGATCCTGAGCCTGAACTCGTGGATGCAGACGCCCGCCGGCTACGAAATCATCGACGGTAAGTTCCATGCGGTCGACTGGCTGGCCATCGTGTTCAACCCTTCGTTCCCCTACCGCCTGGGCCACAAGCTGCTCGCCTCGGCCCTCACCGCGGGCTTCCTGATTGCCGGGGTGAGTGCATGGCAGCTCCTCAAGGGCACGGCCACCGAAGGCACGCGCAAGGCACTGCGCACCGCCATCCCGGCCGTGGCCCTCGTGATTCCGCTGCAGATCTTCATGGGCGACCTGCACGGCCTGAACACGCTGCAGCACCAGCCCGCCAAGATCGCCGCCATCGAAGGCATCTGGCACACCGAGAAGGGCGCTCCGCTCACGCTGTTCGGCTGGCCCAACGAGAAGGAAGGCCGCACCGACTACGCCCTGCAGATCCCCAAGGGGGCCAGCCTGATCCTGGCGCACGACGCCGATGCCGAACTCAAGGGTCTCAACGAATTTCCCGGCGCCCACCCGCCCGTGGCGCCCGTATTCTGGGGCTTTCGCGTAATGGTGGGGCTGGGCCTGCTGATGCTGGCCGTGGCCTGGGTGGCCGCCTGGGTGCTGTACCGGCGCCGCGCGCACGACCTTGCCACCCTGCCCCGCCCCTTGCTGTACACGCTGGTGGGCATGGCGTTCTCGGGCTGGGTGGCCACGCTGGCCGGCTGGTACGTGACCGAGATCGGCCGCCAGCCCTACCTGGTCTATGGCCTGTTCAGGACGGCAGACGCCGTGGCACCGCACGCACCCGCCATGGTGGCCGGCACGCTCGTGGCCTATCTCACGGTGTATGTGCTGCTGCTCGCGGCCTATGTCGGCGTGATCAAGTACATGGCCGAGCACTCGACCCTGCCCGTGCCTGCCGTGGCGCCCCCGGAACCCGCTCAAGCCAGTTAAGGAACCCCCATGGAAACGCTGACCTGGGCCACGGCCCTGCCCCTGATCTTCATGGCCGTGATGGGCCTGGCGCTGCTGGCCTACGTCATTCTGGACGGCTACGACCTGGGCGTGGGCATGTTGCTGCCCTTCGCCACCGATGCCGAAAAGGACGTGATGGTGTCCAGCATCGGCCCCTTCTGGGATGCCAACGAGACCTGGCTGGTGCTGGGCATTGGCGTGCTGCTGATCTGCTTTCCGATGGCGCACGGCATGGTGCTGTCGGCCCTGTACCTGCCCGTGGCGGTGATGCTGCTGGGCCTGGTGCTGCGTGGCGTGGCATTCGACTTTCGCGTCAAGGCCCGCGACGCCCACAAGGCCACCTGGAACCGCGTGTTTGCCGCCGGCTCGCTGGTCACCACGCTGTCCCAGGGCTGGATGCTGGGCGCCTACATCACGGGCTTTCAGCGTGACCTGTGGGGAATGCTGTTTGCCACCGGCATCGCGCTCACCCTGCCCGCCGCCTACGCCATGCTGGGCGTGGGCTGGCTCATCATGAAGACCGATGGTGAACTGCAGCGCAAGGCCGCCCGCTGGGGCCAGGGCGCCCTGTGGCCCATGGGCTTTGCGCTCATGGGGATCTCGCTGGCCACGCCGCTGATCAGCCGCACGGTGTTCGACAAATGGTTTGTGCTGCCCGAGCTGTTCGCCCTGCTGCCGATTCCGCTGGCGTGCGTGGCGGCGTTCTTCGCCATCCGCCATGTACTGGCCGCGCCGCGCGTGGTGGCGGCCGGCTATGGCTGGATCGTGTTCGCATCCACCGTGCTGATCTTCGTGCTGGCCTTCTTCGGACTGGCTTACAGCATCTACCCCTATATCGTGATCGAACGGCTGACGGTGTGGGAGGCGGCCAGCGCCACCGAATCGCTGGCGGTGATCGGGGTGGGGGTGGCGATCACGCTGCCGGTGATCATTGTGTACACCATCTTCATGTACCGGGTGTTCTGGGGGAAGGCGCGGGAGTTGACTTACGGGTTGTGAAGTTCTGGATTGAATTGGCCTCCAGCCCCTATCCCTACCACGCTAATAGCTATTGTTTTTTGCAGGTGATGGCTTGCTTGGGTTGAGGGTTGAGGCCGGGTCTCGCCCCGGCGGGCGAGGTACTTTTAAATCAACCCGCTGTACGGGTTGTCTTTGCCTCGCCAAAGGTGCGCTTTGCGCACGGTGCTCTCGCATGTTGCTTCGCAACCTACTCCAGCACCAAACGTACCCAAAAGAAAGGCGACCCTGCAGGCTGCGTCCCTGCGCTGCGCTGCGGGCAACCTGCGGTGCTCGCGTCCAGCGGGGTCTCGCTCGAACTCGCTGCGCTCAGACAATCGCGAGCCCTGATCCGCTGGCCGCTGCGCTCCTCGGCACATCCTGAAGGGAACCCGAGCAAACATCCCTTCGGGCCATCGCGGCGCTCGGCCCAGCCTGTTCAGCGCGTGGCGCTTGCGCCCGCGAGATGGGGCCGAGCACAGCGATGGCCCGTGGGTTGTTTGGATGTTTTTTCTCCCCCCCCCTCTGGCTGCGCCTGCGGCGGGGCGGTTGCGGGGTGGCATGCGCGTCGCAGCGCGCATGCTTCGTCAACTGGCTCGCCGTGGTTGTCCGAGCGGCGCGCGCAGCGCATAGCGAGTTCCACGGCGCACCCCGCAATCGCCCCGACGCAGGTTTGCCCCGAAGGGGTCACAGGCTGTGGGTCGCCTTTTCTTTGCTCACTTTCTTTTGGCGAAGCAAAAGAAAGTGAGGCGGCCGCCGGGCCGAGACCCGGCCTCCGCCCTCAACCAAGGCACAGTACAAACCACAAAAACAATAGCTGCCATCGCACTACAGACAAGCGCCACAGCCAAACAACAGCAAAAATTACAACTTCAACCGCGCCCGCACCGCTTCATACTCCCCCCGCAACCTGGCCACCAGCTGCGCCGTGCTGGTCACCGCATTGATCGCACCGATGCCCTGCCCACAGCCCCAGATATCCTTCCACGCCTTCTTGGCATCGCCGCCAAAGTTCATCTTGCTCGGGTCGGATTCGGGCAGTTTGTCCGGGTCCATGCCCGCCGCACGGATCGACGGCGCCAGGTAGTTGCCGTGCACGCCGGTGAACAGGTTGCTGTAGACAATGTCGTCCGAGCTGCCTTCCACGATGGCCTGTTTGTAAGCGTCCGAAGCGCGCGCCTCGTGCGTGGCAATGAAGGCCGAGCCGATGTAGCCAAAGTCTGCGCCCATGGCCTGAGCGGCCAGGATGGCGCCGCCTGAAGCAATCGAGCCCGACAGCGCCACAGGGCCATCGAACCACTGGCGGATCTCCTGGATCAGCGCAAACGGGCTCTTCACCCCCGCATGGCCGCCCGCACCGGCCGCCACGGCGATCAGGCCGTCAGCGCCCTTTTCAATCGCCTTGTGCGCGAACTTGTTGTTGATGATGTCATGCAGCACGATGCCGCCCCAGGCATGCACGGCCTGGTTCACGTCTTCGCGGGCGCCCAGGCTGGTGATGATGATCGGTACCTTGTACTTGGCGCAGACCTGCATGTCGTGCTCCAGCCGGTCGTTGCTCTTGTGCACGATCTGGTTGATGGCAAAGGGCGCCGCAGGCTTGTCGGGGTGGGCCTGGTTGTGGGCGGCCAGGGCTTCGGTGATCTCGGCCAGCCACTCGTCCAGCAGCTCGGCGGGGCGGGCGTTGAGCGCAGGCATGGCACCCACCACGCCGGCCTTGCACTGCTCGATCACCAGCTTGGGGTTGCTGATGATGAACAGCGGCGATGCGATCACGGGCAGTGACAGGTTCTGCAACACGGGGGGCAATTTCGACATGGCAACAACTTTCCGAAAAAATACGAATGAAAAATGCCTTTAGCGCTTATTCCAAAAGTGCTAGCAGCTATCATTTTTTAGCAAACAGTCCCTGCATCGCAGGGAGCTTTCACGGGGCCGGCAGTCTCAGAAGGCGTCCAGCGCCAGATCGGTCACGCTGGCGGCGCCTTCAACAATGCTGTCGCGCAGGCCCGGCGCCTTGACCAGGATGTGCTCGGCATAGAACTGCGCCGTGGTGATTTTTGCGCGCAGGAAGGCTTCATCCTGTCCCTTGGGCAACAGCTCCTCGGCCACCAGCAGGCTGCGCGCCAGCTGCCAGCCCGCCACGAGGTTGCCTGCCAGCAGGAGGTAAGGCACGCTGCCGGCAAAAACCGCATTGGGGCTGGCCTTGGCGCCCCCGGCGACGAAGTCCACCACATCCAGGAAGGCCTGGCGTGCCGCCGCGAGCCGGCGCGCCACGGTCTTGGCAGCGGGCGTGCCGCTGGCCAGCAGTTCGGCTTCGGTTTTTTCGATCTGCGCGGCAATCGCCCTGGCCGTCTGGCCGCCGTCGCGCGCGGTCTTGCGGCCCACCAGGTCGTTGGCCTGGATGGCGGTGGTGCCCTCGTAGATGGTCAGGATCTTGGCGTCCCGGTAGTACTGCGCCGCGCCCGTTTCCTCAATGAAGCCCATGCCGCCGTGCACCTGCACGCCCAGGCTGGCGACTTCCGGGCTCATCTCGGTGCTGTAGCCCTTGACCAGCGGCACCATGAATTCGTAGAAGGTGGCGTTCTGCTGGCGCACCTCGGCATCGGGGTGGTGGTGGGCGGCATCGTAGGCGGCCGCCGCCACGGTGGCCATGGCGCGGCAGCCTTCGGTGGTGGCGCGCATGGTCATGAGCATGCGGCGCACGTCGGGGTGGTGGATGATGGCTGCGCTGGCGTTGATGCTGCCGTCCACGGGGCGGCTCTGCACGCGGTCCTTGGCATACTGCACGGCCTTCTGGTAGGCGCGCTCGGCCACCGCGATGCCCTGGATGCCCACGCCGTAGCGCGCGGCGTTCATCATGATGAACATGTATTCCAGGCCACGGTTCTCCTGGCCCACCAGGTAGCCCACGGCGCCGGGTCCGGTGCCGTTCACATCTTGCGCCGCCGTGCCGTCGCCAAACTGCAGCACGGCCGTGGGGCTGGCCTTGATGCCCAGCTTGTGCTCGATGCTCACGCAATGCGCATCGTTGCGCGCGCCCAGGCTGCCATCCTGGTTGACGAGGAATTTGGGCACCACAAACAGGCTGATGCCCTTGACGCCCTCGGGCGCCCCCGCCACGCGGGCCAGCACGAGGTGGACGATGTTCTCGGCCATGTCGTGCTCGCCCCAGGTGATGAAGATCTTGGTGCCGAAAACCTTGTACGTGCCGTCGGGCTGCGGCTCGGCCCTGGTGCGCACGAGCGCCAGGTCGGAGCCGGCCTGCGGCTCGGTCAGGTTCATGGTGCCGGTCCACTGGCCGGAGATGAGCTTTTCGAGGTAGATGGCCTTGAGCTCGTCGCTGCCGGCGGTCAGCAGCGCCTCGATGGCGCCATCGGTCAGCAGCGGGCACAGCGCGAAGCTCATGTTGGCACTGTTGAGCATTTCCGTGCAGGCCGCGCCAATGGTCTTGGGCAGGCCCTGGCCGCCGAAGTCTTGCGGGTGCTGCAGGCCCTGCCAGCCGCCTTCGGTGAACTGGCGAAACGCGTCCTTGAAGCCGGGCGTGGCGGTGACCACGCCGTCCTTCCAGGACGAAGGGTTCTTGTCGCCCTCGAAGTTGAGCGGAGCCAGCACGCCCTCGGTGAACCTGGCGCACTCTTCCAGCACGGCAGCGGCGGTGTCCAGGCCGGCGTCCTCGAAGCCGGGGATCTGCGCGATCTGTTCAATATGGGCCAGGTGCTGCATGTTGAACAGCATGTCCTTGACGGGGGCGGTGTAGCTCATGGGGTTCTCCGAGAGGATGCAATGTCAAAAAAAAGGCATCGCAAGCGATGCCTTTGTGCGGGCGGACAGGCTTTAAAGCGCCTTGACCAGTTCCGGCACGGCCGCAAACAGGTCCGCCTCCAGCCCATAGTCGGCCACGCTGAAGATCGGCGCCTCCGGGTCCTTGTTGATCGCCACGATCA
>NZ_JBXAGC010000012.1:0-132600 GCF_058793725.1 Acidovorax sp. GW835-FHT14B10 | reverse complement strand
CGTAGCCCGGCTACACCCCAACAGGTGGGGTCAATATTGGATGAAAAACCGGGGTCAGGATTACGCGGAAATCAACAGGTGCGGCGCTGCAGGCCAGCTGTGGCGCCACTAAAGCTGGTCAATGCCGCTTCAACGTGTGCGGAAACCGACTTGGCCAACGACGACAATGGCTCGGACAGGTCGACAGGTGGGGGGGCCAGCTCCGCGGCCACTGCGTCTACAGCGTCCGCGATTGTGCTGGTCATCAGCTTCGCGAATTCCTGAGACCACGCTTGCGGATTGTGGGCAGGCTGCTGTTGGTTATTTGGAGCGGCTCCCCAGGGCCCTGCGGCCGAATGGATCTTACCTTTCAGGTCTGACCGATCGATTGTGGGAGCCTCGAAGTCGGCCGCACTCGCTTGCGGAGCCGTGTACTTCAGCGGCTCGACCGAGATCATCTCCGGCGTTGCCCACTCGGCTTCTGCACGCGCGTCGACCTTGGTCTCGATTTCGCATACAGCATCGCGCCAAATCGGAGCTTCGTCAGCGGTCTCGGCATGCGCTAGCGCATTGCGCGCCGTATTTACGAAAGCGACCGCGATGGCGTCGTCCTCACGAGCTGCCTGGACAATTGCATCGAGCAAAACAACTCGCAAGACGTTTACGGGGCGTCCCGAAAAAGCATTGGCAACGGTCTCCCAGCGCTTGCGAAGCGCCGCCATTGCCTCTTCCACGACAGGGTCCGTTGGCGGAACCGATGGATCAGCGGCCACCATCGTGAAGCTGACCGTCTTGGACGGTGCTTTTTTTAGCGCCAAGGACAAATCCTTTGCGGTGGCCCGTAACTTCTCCAGCTTGGTGTCATCGCTGTTGAGGTTAATCGCCCCTATCTCGAGGAACCTCATCAGAAACTCTTGCTCCATCGACAGCCTCCCTGACTTTTCTCGTGATGTTTTGAAATCATACTAGGCCTCGTGTACCAGCCGCAGGCCCGGCCTTGAACCGAGCAAACCAATGGCCGGTAGCTGGCCGACAGCGTGAGTTCGGCCTCGGCTACCGGAGGGCTGGAGTCGCTGCTGAACCGCCACTCAATTTGTTTGAGCATTGAGCGTCTGCGTATCTGCTCTGCTCTGCGCCTCAGCGTTTCAAAAATGTACAGGCGCTCTGCCCATATGTGAGACAGTCACATACCCAAAGGTCGTATGAGCTACTTCCGGAAAATGTGACGACACAGACCTCGTCACAAACCTCGACACAAAACAAAAAGGCCCACCGAAGTGGGCCTTGAAGACAAGCCAAGTGCTTGATTTGATTGGTTGCGCGAGGAGGATTTGAACCTCCGACCTTTGGGTTATGAGCCCAACGAGCTACCAGACTGCTCCATCGCGCGGTAAGAAATAAATTATACCCTATTATTCAGCAGTTGTCGCGTTCGTTTCGGTTTCTGCAGCACGATCCACCAATTCGACGAGCGCCATAGGTGCATTGTCACCCACGCGGAAGCCCATCTTCAGGATACGGGTGTAGCCGCCAGGGCGCACCTTGAATCGGGGGCCCAGGTCGTTGAACAGCTTGGTCACGCTGTCGCGATCACGCAGACGATTGAACGCCAGGCGGCGGTTTGCCACGGAATCTTCCTTGGCCAGGGTGATCATGGGTTCGATCACTCGGCGCAATTCCTTGGCCTTGGGAACGGTAGTCTTGATGGCTTCATGCTCGATGAGCGAATTCATCATGTTTTGCAGCATCGCAAGACGGTGCGAGCTGGTGCGGTTGAGTTTGCGGAGTCCGTGTCCGTGGCGCATGGTGCTTTCCTTCTATTAATTAAATCAGGCAGCCGTATCAGGTACTGCCCAACGCACTGGCCCCTTGAGGGGAGCCTTAAATTATAACTTAACGCTTGTCCAAACCGGCTGGCGGCCAGTTTTCCAATTTCATGCCCAGCGTAAGACCACGCGATGCGAGCACTTCCTTGATTTCGTTGAGCGACTTGCGACCCAGGTTGGGGGTCTTGAGCAACTCGTTTTCGGTTCGCTGGATCAGGTCACCGATGTAGTAGATGTTCTCCGCCTTCAAGCAGTTGGCGGAACGCACGGTCAACTCCAGCTCGTCCACCGGACGCAGCAGAATCGGATCGAACGTGGCGTTGGTCGCGCGGCCACCCGAGGCGGACTCGAACGTAGGAATTTCTCCCCCTTCCAGCTGTGCAAATACAGCCAGCTGCTCCACCAGGATCTTGGCCGATGCACGCACTGCGTCTTCGGCAGTGATGGCACCATTGGTTTCGATCTCGACGATCAGCTTGTCCAGGTCAGTGCGCTGTTCGACGCGGGCGCTTTCGACGGTGTAGCTCACACGCTTCACCGGAGAGAACGATGCATCCAGGACGATCCGGCCAATCGACTTGGTCGATTCGTCAGCATAGCGGCGCAGGTTGCCAGGGACATAGCCACGCCCCTTCTCGACCTTGATTTGCATGTCCAGCTTGGCACCGGCAGACAAGTTGGCGATCACATGATCAGGATTGACGATTTCCACGTCATGTGGAGTCTGGATGTCACGCGCAGTGACGACGCCTTCGCCATCCTTGCGCAAGCTCAGCGTCACCTCATCCCGATTGTGCAGCTTGAACACCACACCCTTGAGATTCAGAAGAATGTTGACCACATCTTCTTGAACACCATCGATAGACGAATACTCATGCAGCACGCCTGCAATGGTGACTTCCGTCGCTGCGTAACCCACCATGGACGAGAGCAGGACACGCCGGATGGCATTGCCCAACGTGTGGCCGTAGCCACGTTCGAACGGCTCAAGCGCTACCTTGGCACGATTGTGACCAAGCTGTTCGACATTAATCGCCTTGGGTTTCAGCAAATTGGTTTGCATGCAACTTCCTCTCAATACCCCCAGCTCGTTACACCGGTAAGGCTGGTGAAGCGCCTAAACCGCGATGCCTCGCGGTTCAGGGACGGTTTCTCAAAATACGTACGAGCGATTAGCGCGAGTACAACTCAACGATCAGGGATTCGTTGATGTCGGCGCCAAACTCATCACGGTCTGGCACCTTCTTGAAGATACCTTCGGCCTTTTCCGCATTGACGTCCACCCAGGCAGGCATGCCAACTTGGGCAGCCAGCTGCAGGGCTTCAACGATACGGTTCTGCTTCTTGGACTTTTCGCGCACAGCCACCACGTCGCCCGTCTTCACGAGGTACGACGCGATGTTCACGGACTTGCCGTTCACGGTGATTGCCTTGTGGGACACCAGCTGGCGCGCTTCAGCGCGGGTCGAACCGAAACCCATGCGGTACACGACGTTGTCGAGACGGGATTCCAGCAGGAACAGCAAGTTGGCGCCGGTGTTGCCCCTCTTGCCTTCAGCGGCTTCGAAGTAGCGGCGGAACTGCTTTTCCAGCACGCCGTACATGCGCTTGACCTTCTGCTTTTCACGCAGTTGCAGACCGTAGTCGGAGGTACGGGCACCGGAGGTGCGGCCGTGCTGACCAGGCTTGGAGTCGAACTTGGACTTGTCAGCGATCGAGCGGCGAGCGCTCTTCAGGAACAGGTCCGTGCCTTCACGGCGGGAGAGTTTGGCCTTGGGGCCGAGGTAACGTGCCACTTGAGCTTCCTTTGTGTCATCTACCGCAAACCATTGCGGGAGCCGCCTGAGGCGCTTGCGCGTTCACAGGCGGCGGTGGGCTTAGAGAGATTAGATACGACGACGCTTTTGAGGGCGGCAGCCGTTGTGTGGCACCGGCGTCACGTCGGAGATCGACGTGATCCGGATACCCAGTGCGCCCAGTGCGCGCACCGAGGATTCACGGCCAGGACCGGGACCCTTGATTTCAACGTCAAGGTTCTTGATACCCTGATCGATGGCGGCGCGACCGGCCACTTCCGAAGCCACCTGGGCTGCGAATGGGGTGGACTTGCGCGAGCCCTTGAAACCTTGGCCACCGGACGAAGCCCACGACAAGGCGTTGCCCTGGCGATCGGTGATCGTGATGATGGTGTTGTTGAACGAGGCGTGCACGTGTGCAATACCGTCCGAAACGTTCTTCCGGACCTTCTTGCGAACGCGCTGGGCTGCGTTATTGGCAGGAGACTTAGCCATGATGATCTTTCAATCTCTTTATTTCTTCAGTGCAGCTGCGCCCTTGCGCGGACCCTTGCGGGTGCGTGCATTGGTACGGGTGCGCTGACCACGCATTGGCAGACCGCGGCGATGGCGGAAGCCACGATAGCAGCCGATGTCCATCAAGCGCTTGATGTTCATCGTGGTTTCGCGGCGCAGATCACCTTCGATGGTGAACTGCTCGATTTGTTCGCGAATTTTTTCCAGGTCGCTATCAGAAAGATCTTTGATCTTCTTGCTGTAAGCGATGCCAGTTGCTTCGCAAATCTTGCGAGCGCGGGTACGACCAATGCCAAAAATGGCGGTCAGACCGATTTCCGCGTGCTTGTGCGGCGGAATGTTAATGCCAGCGATACGTGCCATATGCGTCCTCTAATACTTTCCAATCAACCTTGGCGCTGCTTGTGACGCAGATCCGTGCAGATCACGCGCACCACACCCTTGCGGCGGATGATCTTGCAGTTGCGGCAGATTTTTTTGACCGAAGCCGAAACTCTCATTGCATTCTCCTAAAACTTTTCCATCCGTCCCGGCTGCTTTGCCTGGAACACAATTTGTGCCCGCGAAAAACCGTGGGGCGCCAACTCAACCGATATTCAGCTCTTTACAGGCAGCGCCGCGATGCGACCTCCACCTTCCAATCCATCAACCGCCCGCGTTGCCTTTGAAATTGGCCTTCTTGAGCAGCGATTCATACTGTTGCGACATCATGTAGTTCTGAACCTGGGCCATGAAGTCCATGGTCACCACCACAATGATCAGCAGCGACGTACCACCGAAGTAAAACGGAACGTTGTACTTCAAGATCAGGAACTCTGGCAGCAAACACACGAAAGTGATGTACACAGCGCCTGCCAAGGTCAACCGAACCAGGATCTTGTCGATATAACGGGCCGTTTGCTCACCTGGGCGAATGCCTGGAATGAACGCACCGCTCTTTTTCAGGTTGTCTGCAGTTTCACGGCTGTTGAACACCAGTGCCGTGTAAAAGAAGCAGAAAAAGATGATTGCCGTAGCGTAGAACATCACGTAGATGGGCTGACCAGGAGTCAGCGCACCCGAGATGTCCTTCAGCCAGCGCATCGACTCACCCGCACTGAACCAGTTCACCACCGTCGCCGGCAGCAGAATGATCGACGAAGCAAAGATCGGAGGAATCACGCCCGCCATGTTCAGCTTCAGGGGCAAGTGCGACGACTGACCGCCGTACACCTTGTTACCCACCTGCCGACGAGCGTAATTCACCAGAATCTTGCGCTGACCACGCTCCACAAACACCACGAAGTAAGTCACGAGACCCACCACAATGACGATGAAGATGGCAGCCAGAATGCTCATGGCACCCGTGCGAACCAGTTCCAGAAGACCGCCGATAGAACTCGGCAATCCAGCAGCGATACCAGCGAAGATCAGGATCGAAATCCCGTTGCCCAGACCACGCTCGGTGATTTGCTCACCCAACCACATCAGGAACATCGTGCCAGCCGTGAGGCTGACCACTGCGGTCATGCGGAATCCGAAGCCAGGACTGAGCACCAGACCTGCCGAGCTTTCCAGCGCAACAGCAATACCCAGCGACTGAAACAGGGCCAAGCCCAAAGTGCCGTAGCGGGTGTACTGCGTGATCTTGCGGCGACCAGCTTCGCCCTCCTTCTTCAACTGCTCGAACGTGGGGACCACGTAGGTCATCAGCTGCATGATGATCGACGCCGAGATGTACGGCATGATCCCCAGAGCAAAAACCGTGAAGCGCGAGAGCGCACCACCCGAGAACATGTTGAACAGGTTCAGGATACCGCCCTGCTGGCCACTGAACAGCTGCTGAAGTTGGGCTGGATCGATGCCTGGCACAGGGATATGAGCCCCGATGCGATACACGACCAGCGCAAGCAACAGAAAAACCAGACGACGACGCAGGTCGCCGAATTTACCGGTCTTTGCAATTTGAGCCGCGCTAGTAGCCACAGATGTCTTCCTTCAGAGCCACAGTCAGGCGGCGCTGCCGCCAGCAGCTTCGATGGCTGCCTTGGCACCGGCCGTAGCACCCACACCGTTCAGTTTGACAGCCTTGGTGATGGAACCACTCTTGATGACCTTGACCACCTTCGCCAGCTCGCCCACCAGGCCAGCTTGCTTGAGCGCCAGGACATCCACTTCGGCCAGACCGAGTTGGTCCAAAGCGGTCAACGTCACTTCTGCATTGAACTTGAGCAGATGCGACTTGAAACCGCGCTTTGGCAGACGGCGTTGCAAAGGCATTTGACCGCCTTCGAAACCTACCTTGTGGTAGCCACCCGAACGCGACTTCTGACCCTTGTGACCACGGCCAGCGGTCTTGCCCAGACCGGAGCCGATACCACGGCCTACGCGGCGCTTGGCATGCTTGGCGCCGTCTGCGGGCTTGATGCTATTGAGTTCCATGATCTATCTCTCAGAGGACTTTGACCAGATAGCTGATCTTGTTAATCATGCCGCGCACTTCAGGCGAGTCCTGCAGTTCGCTGACACTGTTCAGCTTGCGCAGACCCAGGCCACGAACGGTGGCGCGGTGCGATTCCTTGGTGCCAATCGGGCTGCGCACCAGTTGAATCTTGACGGTTTGTTGCGTTGTCATATTCAAGCTCCGGTTCAGGCGAAGATGTCTTCGACTGTCTTGCCGCGCTTGGCTGCCACATTCGACGGAGTGGTCGAATTGACGAGCGCGTCAAACGTTGCACGGACCATGTTGTAAGGGTTTGACGAACCATGGCTCTTGGCCACGATGTCGGTGATACCCACAACTTCGAAAACAGCACGCATCGGGCCACCAGCGATGATGCCGGTACCCTTAGGTGCTGGATGAAGTTCAACCGATGCTGCACCGTGATGACCCTTCACCGAATGATGAATGGTGCCGCTCTTGAGCGAAACCTTCACCAGGTTGCGACGGCATTCTTCCATCGCTTTTTGCACAGCCGCAGGCACTTCTTTGGACTTGCCCTTGCCCATGCCCACGCGACCATCACCGTCGCCAACCACCGTCAGTGCAGCGAAACCGAGAATACGGCCACCCTTCACGACTTTGGTCACGCGGTTCACCGCGATCATTTTTTCGCGCAGACCGTCGTCCTGGCCTTCGCTCTGCACCTTGGGTTGAAATTTAGCCATTTTTAATTCCGTTCCGCTTAGAACTGCAGACCTGCTTCACGGGCTGCATCGGCCAAAGCCTTGACGCGACCGTGGTAAGCAAAACCTGCACGATCAAATGCAACCTTCTCGACACCAGCAGCCTTTGCTTTTTCAGCAATGCGCTTGCCGATTGCCTGGGCTGCAGCGGCATTGCCACCCTTGCCCGAACCGCCCAGCGACTTGCGCACATCGGCCTCGGCCGTGGACGCGCTGGCCAGCACCTTGCTGCCGTCGCCGGAAATCACACTGGCGTAGATATGGAGGTTCGTACGGTTCACGGTCAAACGTGCCACGCCTTGCTGTGCAATGCGGATACGCGTCTGGCGCGAACGACGAAGACGCTGCTCTTTCTTTGTCAACATGTTGCAGCTCCTTATTTCTTCTTGGTCTCTTTGATCGTGATCTTTTCGTCCGCATAGCGGATACCCTTGCCCTTGTAGGGCTCGGGCGGACGAACGGCACGAATCTCAGCAGCGATCTGACCCACGCGCTGACGATCAGCACCCTTTACGACCACTTCCGTGGGCGTTGGGGTTGCAACCGTGATACCAGCGGGCATATCGAAATTGACGGGGTGCGAATAACCGACCGCCAGGTTCAAACGAGCGCCAGTGGCCGCAGCCTTGTAGCCCACGCCAACCAGGCTCAGCTTCTTTTCGAAGCCCTTGCTGACGCCGATCACCATGTTGTTGACCAACTGGCGAATCGTGCCGCTCATGGCATTCGCTTCGCGGGACTCGTTCGCAGGCTCAAAACTGAGCTTGCCATCATTGCTTGACACCTTCACCAGCACATTCTGTGCAAGCGTCAGGACGCCACCAGAGCCCTTGACAGAGATCTGGTCATCTTTCACGGACACATCCACGCCAGCGGGGATGGTCACAGGCATTTTTCCTACTCGGGACATTTCAGTTTCTCCTCAATGCCGCGGGTTAGGCCACGTAGCAGAGCACTTCACCACCGACACCGGTAGCGCGCGCCTTGCGATCAGTCATCACGCCCTTGGGGGTCGTGACGATTGCCACACCCAGACCGTTCATGACTTGTGGAATGGAATCACGGCCTTTGTAGACACGCAGTCCAGGGCGACTGACACGCTCAATGCGCTCAATCACGGGACGGCCTGCGTAGTACTTCAGGGCGATTTCAAGTTCAGACTTGCCAGCTTCGGTTTTCACCTGGAAGCCGTCGATATAACCCTCGTCCTTCAGCACCTGGGCGATGGCAATCTTCACCTTGGAAGAAGGCACCAGCACCGTGGCCTTGGCGACCATTTGTGCGTTGCGAATGCGGGTCAGCAAGTCAGCGATAGGATCACTCATGCTCATGTTGTATCTCTCCTGCCTGCTTACCAGCTGGCCTTGGTGACACCAGGGATGTCGCCTGCAAAAGCCAGTTCGCGGATCTTGGCGCGGGCCAGACCGAATTGACGGAATGTTCCGCGTGGGCGACCGGTGATTTCACAACGGTTACGCTGACGCGTAGGATTGGCATTGCGGGGGAGCTTTTGCAGACCCAGACGGGCCGCATCACGCTCTTCATCGCTGCGCTTGGCATCGCCAGCAATCGCCTTCAGTTCCGCATACTTGGTTGCGTACTTGGCTGCCAATTTTTCGCGCTTCAGTTCGCGCTGGATCAAAGCTACTTTAGCCATGCTTCGCCTCAGTTCTTGAACGGGAAACGGAAACCAGCGAGGAGAGCCTTGGCTTCTTCGTCGGACTTGGCCGTCGTGGTGATGCTGATATTGAGACCGCGCAAGGCATCGACCTTGTCGTATTCAATTTCAGGGAAAATGATCTGTTCCTTGACACCGATGTTGTAGTTGCCACGGCCGTCAAAAGCACGACCGGAGATACCACGGAAGTCACGAACGCGTGGCAGCGCCACGGTCACGAAACGGTCCAGAAACTCATACATCTGCACGCCACGCAACGTGACCATGCAGCCAATAGCCTGGCCTTCGCGGATCTTGAAACCGGCGATAGCCTTCTTGGCCTTGGTCACCACAGGCTTCTGACCGGCGATCTTGGTCAGGTCGGCCACGGCGTTGTCCATCACCTTCTTGTCCGAAACTGCTTCGCTCACACCCATGTTGAGCGTGATCTTGGTCAGACGCGGGACTTGCATCGGCGAGGTGTAACCGAACTGCTTGATCAGCTCGGGAGCGACTTTGTCGCGGTAAATTTCTTGCAGTCGTGCCATGTTTACCCCTTAGGCCGCCTTGATTTCAGCGCCGCTCGACTTGAACACGCGAACGCGTGCGCCGTCAGCCTGCACCTTGATGCCTACGCGATCAGCCTTGCCGGTAGCCGCATTGAAGATGGCCACGTTGGACTGATGGATGGGCATAGCCTTTTCAACGATGCCGCCCGTCGTACCCTTCATAGGGTTTGGCTTGGCGTGCTTCTTGACCAGGTTGATGCCGTCGATGACGAGATAGGAGTCATCCTTGCGCAACGACACTGTGCCGCGCTTGCCCTTATCACGCCCCGTCAGCACGATGACTTCGTCGCCCTTGCGAATCTTGTTCATGGCGCGTCCTTAGAGAACTTCAGGAGCCAGGGACACGATCTTCATGAACTTTTCGGTACGCAGTTCACGCGTCACGGGTCCAAAGATGCGGGTGCCAATGGGCTCCAACTTAGCATTCAGCAACACTGCAGCGTTGCCATCGAATTTAACGAGCGAGCCATCGCCACGACGAATACCCTTCGCCGTACGAACCACCACCGCGCTATAGACCTCGCCTTTTTTGACGCGGCCGCGTGGAGCAGCTTCCTTGATGCTCACCTTGATGATGTCGCCAACGCTTGCATAGCGACGCTTCGAACCACCCAGCACCTTGATGCAAAGGACGGATTTAGCGCCGGTATTGTCGGCAACCTCTAACCGAGATTCTGTCTGGATCATTTCAATATTCCCAACTTGCACCAGAAGACAACAGCCCCAGAGAACTTCTCAAGGGCTGCAAATCAGCCAGTCAGTCTTGGGCCCGTCGTCCGCACCGCAAACCATTTGCAGCACTTCCCGCTGGGCAGAAACTTCACGCTTTAAACGCGAAGCCCTCTATTATTGCAAAGGTCTTTTAAGAAGTCAAGCGTCGCATCACAAAGGAACGTGCAGATACTGGTGCGCCAGGACCAGGAAGGCCTCCAACTGCGGGTCCGTTCCCAGCTCTTCACGCAAGATGCCTGCGACCACGGGCGCCAGCCCCATGGCCTTGCGGGCGTCCAGGAACAGCAGGCGCGAGCGGCGGGCCAGCACATCTTCGACGGTGCAGGCGTATTCGTAGCGGGCGGCAAAGCGCACCATGGCCTCCGTCAGGCCGCCGCCCAGGTCGGTCTGTGCCCCCGGGATTTGCTGCACGGCAGCCGCTTCGCTGCCATAAGAGTGCAGTCCCTGGGCATCACTGATGCGGTGCTGCACAGGCTCTCGCGGCGCTCCCACCAGGAGCAGATCGTTGGTCACGCCCGCTGGTTTTTCAGGCAACTGGCCCATAGTGAAGCATTTTTGCAACACATCTTCGGCCATGGCGCGGTAGGTGGTCCATTTGCCACCGGTCACCGTGATCAGACCACTGCGGCTGGCCAGCACCGTGTGCTCCCGGCTGATTTTCTTGGTGTTGTCGCCATCGTCGTCCTGCGGCTTGACCAGCGGGCGCAGGCCCACCCAGATGCTGCGGATGTCCTCCACCCGGGGCGCGCGGGTCAGGTAGCGCGCAGATTCCTCCAAAATGAAACGGACCTCGTCCCGGAAGGGTTCGGGCTCGCGCACCACGTCCTGGCGCGGGCTGTCGGTGGTCCCCAGAATGAGTTTGCCCAGCCATGGCACGGCAAACAGCACGCGGCCATCGGCCGTCTTGGGCACCATCAGTGCGTGGTCGGAGGGCAGAAACTCGCGGTCCACCACGATGTGCACGCCCTGGCTGGGCGCCACCATGGGCTTGACGGGCCGCCCGATGGCCTCGCCATCCATCTGGCGCAGGGTGTCCACCCACACGCCCGTGGCATTGACGACCGAGCGGGCCCGCACGGTGAACTGCTGCCCGCTGCCGGCGTCTTCGCAGACAAAGCCGACCACTTTGCCGGCCTCGTGCACCAGCGACCGCGCCGGGCAGTAATTGACGACCAGGGCGCCCAGGCTGGCGGCGGTACGCGCCAGCGCCAGGGCCAGACGGGCGTCGTCAAATTGCCCGTCCCAGTATTTGACGCCACCCTTGAGGTGTTCGGTGCGGGCCGTCGGCAGGCACTGCAGGGTGCGTGCACGCCCCAGAAATTCGGTGGCGCCCAGTCCGGCCTTGCCTGCCAGCGCGTCATACACCATGAGCCCGATGCCATAGAAAGGCGTCTCCCAGAACCGGTACGACGGCATCACGAAAGGCAGGGGTTGGGCCAGATGGGGGGCGTTGTGCAACAGCGTGGTGCGCTCATGCAGCGCCTCGCGCACCAGCGCGATGTTGCCCTGCGCCAGGTAGCGGACACCGCCATGCACCAGCTTGGTGGCCCGGGAAGAGGTTCCCTTGGCGAAATCATGTGAATCCACCAGGACCACGCTGAAGCCGCGTGCCGCTGCGTCCAGCGCCACCCCCAGGCCCGTCGCCCCCCCGCCGATCACCGCGAGGTCATAGTGGTGCGGCTGGGCGAGACGGACCAGCAGATCGGCGCGCCGTGTGGGAAGGGGAGCGGTGGCAATGGTCATGGGGTGATTGTCCATGGGCGGAGTAAAAACCAAGGGTTTACCCTTATTCTCATGACAGGGCCGACCCTGCGGCTCCATGGGCACCAGCGGCGGGATGGCGCAAAACAGCAGCCAGAGACCTTGCGAGCCCTGACTGTCGATCCATGGTGGCTACTGAGCGACACCCGGATCTGCGGATCAGCGCGCCTTGCCGTCCTTCCAGGCTTGCAGCAGCTTGTCGTAGGCAATGGTTTCGCCCTTGGGCTTTTCATTGGCCAGCTTCTTCCAGGGTGCCTGCTTGTCGCTCAGCCACTTGTTGGGGTCGCCCTTCTTGTTGAGCTTGGGCGCGCAGTGGCTCATGCCGGCGCGCTCCAGGCGGGCCATGACCTGGTCCATCTCGTCGGCGAGCGTGTCCATCGCACCTTGCGGCGTTTTCTCGCCCGTGACGGCCTGGGCCACGTTCTTCCACCACAGCTGCGCCAGCTTGGGGTAGTCGGGCACGTTGGTGCCCGTGGGCGACCATGCCACGCGGGCGGGGCTGCGGTAGAACTCGACCAGGCCGCCCAGCTTGGGCGCAGCGTCGGTCATGGCCTTGGACTGGATGTCGCTCTCGCGGATCGGGGTCAGGCCCACCAGCGTCTTCTTGAGCGACGTGGTCTTGGCCGTCACGAACTGGGCATACAGCCAGGCAGCGGCGGTCTTGTTGGCGTCATGGCCCTTGAAGAACGACCACGAGCCCACGTCCTGGTAGCCGTTCTGCATGCCCTGCTTCCAGTAGGGGCCGTTCGGACCGGGGGCCATGCGCCACTTGGGCGTACCGTCGGCGTTCACCACCGGCAGGCCGGGTTTGACCATGTCGGCCGTGAAGGCGGTGTACCAGAAGATCTGCTGCGCGATCTGGCCCTGCGCGGGCACCGGGCCGGATTCGCCAAAGGTCATGCCGGTGGCCTCCTTGGGCGCGTACTTCTTCATCCAGTCCACATACTTGGTCAGCGCGTACACGGCGGCCGGTGAGTTGGTCGCGCCACCGCGCGCCACCGAGGCCCCCACCGGGGTGCACTTGTCGTCGGCCACGCGGATGCCCCACTCGTCGATGGGCAATCCGTTGGGCGCACCGATGTCGGCCGTGCCGGCCATGGACAGCCACGCATCGGTGAAGCGCCAGCCGAGCGACGGGTCCTTCTTGCCGTAGTCCATGTGGCCATAGATGGGCTTGCCGTCGATGTTCTTCACGTCGTTGGTGAAGAACTCGGCGATGTCCTCGTAAGCGCTCCAATTGAGCGGCACGCCCAGGTCATAGCCGTACTTGGCCTTGAACCTGTCCTTGAGGTCCTTGCGATCGAACAGGTCGGCGCGAAACCAGTACAGGTTGGCGAACTGCTGGTCGGGGAGCTGGTAGAGCTTGCCGTCGGGCGCGGTGGTGAACTTGGTGCCGATGAAATCCTTGATGTCCAGGCCCGGGTTGGTCCACGCCTTGCCATCGGCCGCCATGTAGTCGGTCAGGTTCATCATCTTGCCGTAGCGGTAGTGGGTACCGATCAGGTCCGAGTCCGAAATCCAGCCGTCATAGATCGACTTGCCCGACTGCATGGAAGTCTGCAGCTTCTCGACCACGTCGCCTTCCTGGATCAGGTCGTGCTTGACCTTGATGCCGGTGATTTCCTCGAAGGCCTTGGCCAGCGTCTTCGACTCGTATTCGTGTGTGGTGATGGTCTCGGAGACGACGGAGATCTCCTTGACGCCTTTGGCCTGCAGCTTCTTGGCCGCTTCGATGAACCACTTCATCTCGGTCATCTGCTGGTCTTTGCTGAGCGTGGAAGGCTGGAACTCACTGTCGATCCACTTCTTGGCCTCGGCCTCGCCGGCCCAGGCAGCTTGCCCCAACGCCAGGGCTGCGGCGGCGAAAGCGATCGCCTTGAACTGCATCTTCATTGCTGTCTCCTCGGATGGAACCCCCATGGTGGATGAACACCGGCCCCGGGGGAGATCGGGCCGGCGCTTTTCATGTCAAAAACAGTAGCTGCCAGCGCTTGATTGATAAGGTTTCTGGATAGTTTTCATATTGGAAACATTTATGGAAAATCGCCGCCAGCCATCCACTGGATACCTCCCACCCTCAACCCTTGCGCAGGATCAGCACCACAAGGGCCATCGACAGGACGAAGCTGATCCAGATCGAGGGGTCGTTCTCCATGCCCAGCCACTCGCCCAGCTTGCCGCTGATGCCGACAAAGATCAGGTTCACATAGGCTGCGGAGAGCAGCCCGATGAACAGGCGGTCGCCCCGCGTGGTTTCCAGCGGCAAAAAACCCTTGCGCATCACCGTGGGCGATTGGATCTCCCACACCGTCATGCCGATCAGCATCAGCACGATGCATATGAAGAACACCGCCACGGGCAGCGTCCAGGCCATCCACTCAAACATGGGTACCCCCCTGAGCGCCTGCGGCGCTTCCCCCCCGGGGGACGCAGCGGGTGGCCGGGCGAAGCCCGTTCCACCGCTGCCGCTGGCCCTGCAAGGCCTGCGCACTCTGCAGCGAATTGGTGTGGTTCATCGTTCTGCTCCCTCTCACGTCAGACGCGGCCCATCGCAAAGCCTTTTGCGATGTAGTGCCGCACAAACCAGATCACGATGGCGCCGGGCACGATGGTCAGCACGCCGGCCGCGGCCAGCGTCGCCCAGTCCATGCCCGAGGCGCTCACGGTGCGCGTCATGGTGGCCACGATGGGCTTGGCGTTCACGCTGGTCAGCGTGCGCGCCAGCAGCAGCTCCACCCAGCTGAACATGAAACAGAAGAACGCTGCCACCCCCACACCGGCCTTGATCAGCGGCAGGAAGATGGTCACGAAGAAGCGCGGAAAGCTGTAGCCGTCGATGTAGGCCGTCTCGTCGATCTCGCGCGGGATGCCGCTCATGAAGCCTTCCAGAATCCACACCGCCAGCGGCACGTTGAACAGCAGGTGGGCCAGCGCTACGGCAATGTGCGTGTCCATCAGGCCCACCGTGGTGTAGAGCTGGAAAAACGGCAGCAGGAAAACGGCCGGCGGCGTCATGCGGTTGGTCAGCAGCCAGAAGAACACATGCTTGTCGCCCAGAAACTGGTAGCGAGAAAACGCATACGCCGCTGGCAGCGCCACGGTGAGCGAGATCACCGTGTTGATCGCCACGTAGATCAGGCTGTTGATGTAGCCCGAGTACCAGCTCTCGTCCGTAAAGATGGTCTTGTAGTTGTCCCAGGTGAAATGCTGGGGAAAGAACGAGAACGTGGAGAGGATCTCCTCGTTCGTCTTGAAGCTCATGTTCACCATCCAGTAGATGGGCAAGACAGCGAAGACCAGATAGGCCACCAGAAACAGCGACCGCTTGTGAAAGCGTTTTTCATTCATGGCCGGCCCCTTCGTTGCTGGCGGTGCCCACGCGCTGCATCCAGTTGTAGAGGATGAAGCACAGCAGCAGGATGATGAAGAAATAGATCAGCGAGAACGCCGCCGCCGGCCCCAGGTCAAACTGACCCACCGCCTTGGTGGTGAGGTACTGGCTCAGGAACGTTGTGGCGTTGCCCGGTCCGCCGCCCGTCAGCACAAAGGGCTCGGTGTAGATCATGAAGCTGTCCATGAAGCGCAGCAGCACGGCAATCATCAGCACGCCGCGCATCTTGGGCAGCTGGATGTAGCGGAACACGGCGAACTTGCTGGCCCCGTCGATGCGTGCCGCCTGGTAGTAGGCGTCGGGAATGCTGCGCAGCCCGGCAAAGGCCAGCAGCGCCACCAGCGGTGTCCAGTGCCACACATCCATCAGCAGCACCGTGAGCCAGGCCTGCGTGGCGTTGCCGGTGTAGCTGTACTCGATGCCCGCCTCCTGCAGCATGCGGCCCATCAGGCCGATGTCGGCCCGGCCGTAGATCTGCCAGATGGTGCCCACCACGTTCCAGGGGATCAGCAGCGACAGGGCCACCACCACCAGCACGGCCGACGACTTCCAGCCCTGCGCGGGCATGGACAGCGCCAGCAGGATGCCCAGCGGAATCTCGACCGCCAGCACCGCCAGCGAGAAGGTGATCTGCCGCCACAGGGCTGAATGCAGCTCCTCGTCGCGCATCACGGCTGCAAACCACTCGGTGCCAACGAACACGCGGCGCTCCGGGCTGATGATGTCCTGCACCGAATAGTTCACCACCGTCATCAGCGGCAGGATGGCCGAGAAGGCCACGCACAAAATGACCGGCAGGATGAGGAACCAGGCCTTCTGGTTCACGGGTTTGGTGGTCGTGCTCATTGGAAACCTCCGTGCTTCGCACTGCGGCGCCGAGCGCCTTCGGGCGGCCGTGCGGCGCTCATGCCAGGAGCGCCTCGTTTTGATAGAAACAGGTGTGCTCGCCCAGCACCTGCAGCCAGACCGCGTCACCTGCAGACGGCAACCGCGCTTCAGGCGCAAAGCGCGCCTTGAGCGTGTGCTCGCCCACCTTGGCGGTGAGCATCAGGTAGGTGCCGATGTCCTGCACCTGCACCACCGTGCAGGGCAGCGCGCCGGCCTGCTGCGGCTGGGCGAGGGCGAGGTATTCGGGCCTGATGCCCACCTGCAGGGCACCATCGGGCAGCGTGCGGCCCACGGGGCTGGCCAGGCGGTTCCCGGCCACCAAGAGCGTCGCGCCATCGCTGTGTGCGGGCAAAAAATTCATGCCCGGAGAGCCGATGAAGTGGCCCACAAACATGTGCGCAGGCCGCTCGAACAGCGCATCGGCCGAGCCCACCTGCACCGCCTTGCCGCGCGTCATCACCACCACCTGCTCGGCAAAGGTCAGCGCCTCGACCTGGTCGTGCGTCACATAGATCAGCGTGAGCTTGAGTTCATGGTGGATCTGCTTGAGTTTGCGCCGCAGCTGCCACTTGAGGTGCGGGTCGATCACCGTGAGCGGCTCGTCGAACAGCACGGCCGCCACGTCCGAACGCACCAGACCGCGGCCCAGCGAGATCTTTTGCTTGGCATCGGCCGCCAGGCCCGCCGCGCGCTGGTTGAGCTGGCCGCTCATCTCCAGCATCTCGGCGATCACGCCCACGCGCTGCTGGATCTGCGCCTCGGGCACCTTGCGGTTGCGCAGCGGGAAGGCCAGGTTCTCGGCCACCGTCATGGTGTCGTAGATCACCGGGAACTGGAACACCTGGGCAATGTTGCGCTCCTGCGGGCTGGCGCGCGTCACGTCGCGGCCGTCGAACAGCACCTTGCCGTGGGATGGCACGAGCAGGCCCGACATGATGTTGAGCATGGTGGTCTTGCCGCAGCCCGACGGGCCGAGCAGCGCATAGGCGCCACCGTCCTCGAACTCCATCTTGAGCGGCAGCAGCGCGTAGTCGCCGTCCTGCTGCGGGTGGGGCTTGTACGAATGCGCCAGGTCCAGACTGATGCGGGCCATCTCAGCGCCCTCCTTGTGCGGTAACGGGGCGCACGGGCGCCCACGCCAGCCGGCCGTCAGCACCAAACACGTAGGCCTGGGCCGGGTCCAGGTGCAACGTGATGGGCGCGCCCAGTTCAAAGTAATGCACGCCGGTGAGTTGCGCCACCAGGTCGCCCCAGGGCGTGGTCGCGTGCACAAAGGTGTCGGAGCCCGAAATCTCGGCCAACTCCACCACGCCGCCCACGCTGATGTCGCCCGGGCGCGCCTGCACGCGCAGCGCACTGGCGCGCACGCCCACCGTGAGACCGGCCGCCGTGGCCACCCCTTGCGGCAGCGCCACGGCCAGCTCCACCCCGCCCTCCAGGCGCACTCCGCGCGCGGCCGCCGATGCGGCGATGAGGTTCATGGGCGGGTCGCTGAAGGCGCGCGCCACACGCAGCGAATTGGGGGCATGGAACACCTCGGCCGTGGGGCCGTACTGCAGCAACTGACCTTCGTCGAGCACAGCGGTGTAGCCCCCCAGCAGCAGGGCCTCGCCCGGCTCGGTGGTGGCATAGACCACGGTGGACTGGCCGGCGGCAAACAGCGCGGTCAGCTCCTCGCGCAGCTCTTCGCGCAGCTTGTAGTCCAGGTTCACCAGGGGTTCGTCCAGCAGCATCAGCGGCGCGCCCTTGGCCAAGGCGCGGGCCAGTGCCACACGCTGCTGCTGCCCGCCCGACAGCTCGGCCGGGTAGCGGTCCAGGAACATGTCGATGTGCAGGCGGCTGGCGATTTCGCGCACCCGGGCATCGATGTGCTTCTCGCCGCGCAGCTTCAGGGGCGACGCAATATTGGCCGCCACCGTCATCGAGGGGTAGTTGATGAACTGCTGGTACACCATGGCCACGTTGCGCTCGCGCACGGGCATGCCGGTCACGTTCACACCATCCACTTGGACGGTGCCCGAGGTGGGCCTGTCCAGTCCGGCCATGATGCGCATCAGGCTGGTCTTGCCCGCCTGCGTGGCCCCCAGCAGCACCGTGACGGCGCCGCTCTGGAGCGCCAGGCCCATGCCATGCAGCCAGGTCTGCGCCCCCACCTTCTTGCTGATGCTGTCCAATGCCAGCTGCATCACGCAACCTTTCTTTGTCGCCCGAAGGCCTGGTGAATGGGGCGCTGCTGCCCCATCAGACGCAGCAGACCCTATCGTTTTCGATTGCGTTCATTTTTGTTCTTTTCTGATCGTATTGAATCAAGGTTTACCCTCAACAGGTTCCTTTTTGTTCGATTTAAAGTATCTCCACCCCCTTAGCCGATTGATTCGCGTGAATACGAACCCCCGACAACTGCTGCTTCTCGAAGAAGTCCGCGCGCGCAAGTCCGCCACGGTGGAACAACTGGCCGACACCCTGGGCGTGACCCTGCAGACGGTGCGCCGCGACGTGCAGCGCCTGGCCGAGTCGGGCCTGCTGACGCGTTTTCATGGCGGTGTGCGCGTGCCCAGCTCCACCGTGGAGAACCTGGCCCACACCCAGCGCGAAACGCTGCACGCCGAAGGCAAGGCACGCATCGCGCGCGCCGTGGCCAACCAGGTGCCCAACGACTGTTCGCTGATCCTGAACATCGGCACCACCACCGAGGCCATCGCCAAGGCCCTGCTGCACCACCGGGGCCTGCGCGTGATCACCAACAACCTCAACGTGGCCGCCATCCTGAGCGGCAACCCCGAGTGCGAGGTGATCGTGGCCGGTGGCGTGGTGCGTGCCCGCGACCGCGGCATCGTGGGCGAAGCCGCTGTGGACTTCATCCGCCAGTTCAAGGTGGACATCGCGCTCATCGGCATCTCGGGCATCGAACCCGATGGCTCGCTGCGCGATTTCGACTACCGCGAGGTGAAGGTGGCGCAGACCATCATCGAACACGCGCGCGAGGTCTGGCTGGCGGCCGACCACAGCAAGTTCAACCGCCCGGCCATGGTGCAACTGGCCACGCTGGCGCAGATCGACCGCCTGTTCACCGACGCGCCGCCGCCCGAGCCCTTCCCCGCCCTGCTCCAGGACGCGGAGGTGATCTGCACCGTGGCAGAGTGAATAAAGCCCTCCCTGAGTCGCCTGCGGCGCCTTCCCCCGGTGGGGGACGACGCCCTCGCTGCGGGGCGGTCCTTGCCCGGCGTCCGAGGGCCTGGGCCACGCGCGAATCGACCGCCGCAGACACTCCATGGATTCACGAATTTCGGAGACCCCGTCACCATGACCTACCTGCTCGCACTCGACCAAGGCACCTCCAGCTCCCGCAGCATCGTTTTTGACGAAGGCGGCCAGATCGTGGCGCAGGCCCAGCTGGAGCTGCCGCAGATCTACCCCCAGCCCGGCTGGGTGGAGCATGACCCGCTGGAGATCTGGCGCACCCAGCTGGCCACGGCCCGCGAGGCGCTGGCCAAGGCCGGCATTGCGGCGAGCGCCGTGCGCGCAGCAGGCATCACCAACCAGCGCGAAACCACCGTGCTGTGGAACCGCAAAACCGGCCAACCCGTGCACCACGCCATCGTCTGGCAGGACCGGCGCGCCGAACCCGCCTGCGCCCAGCTGCGAAGCGAAGGCCATGCCGCCACCATCCAGGCCAAGACGGGCCTGCTGGTGGATGCCTACTTCTCCGGCACCAAGCTGCAATGGATGCTGGACCATGTGCCCGGCGCCCGCGACGCGGCCGAGCGCGGCGAGCTGGCCTTTGGCACGGTGGACAGCTGGCTGATGTGGCAGCTCACCCACGGCAAAGCCCATGTGACGGACGTGAGCAACGCCGCGCGCACCATGCTGTTCAATGTGCACACCAACCAGTGGGACGACGAGTTGCTGGCGCTGCTGCGCATTCCCAAGGCGCTGATGCCCGAAGTGCTGCCATCGAGCGCCCACTTTGGCGACATCGCGGCCGACCTGCTGGGCCACGGTATCCGCATCGGCGGCGTGGCGGGCGACCAGCAGAGTGCGCTGTTCGGTCAGGCCTGCTTCACGGCGGGCATGGCCAAGAACACCTATGGCACAGGCTGCTTCATGCTGATGCACACCGGCGGCAAGTTCCAGACCTCGCAGAACGGGCTGCTCACCACCAGCGCCGCGCAGGCCACGGCACAGCCGGAGTTCGCCATGGAAGGCAGCGTGTTCGTGGGCGGCGCCGTGGTGCAGTGGCTGCGCGACGGCCTGCGCGCTATCTCCACCAGCAGCGAGGTCGAGTCGCTGGCGCAAAGCGTGCCCGACTCGGGCGGCGTGATGATGGTGCCGGCCTTCACCGGCCTGGGCGCACCCTACTGGAAACCCGACGCGCGCGGCACCATCACGGGCCTCACGCGTGGCAGCACACTGGGCCACATCGCGCGCGCGGCCCTGGAGAGCATTGCCTACCAGAGCGCCGCCCTGCTGCTGGCCATGGGCCGCGATGCCGTGGCCGCCGGCGGCGCGCCGGTGAGCGAGCTGCGCGTGGACGGCGGCGCCTGCATCAACGACCTGCTGATGCAATTCCAGGCCGATCTGCTGGGCATACCGGTGGTGCGCCCGGCCGTCATCGAGACCACGGCCCTGGGCGCAGCCTACCTGGCAGGGCTGTCGAGCGGCGTGTATGGCAGCACCGATGAACTCTCGCAGCTGTGGCGCGTCGACCGGCGTTTTGTGCCGACACTGCCTCCCGGCCGCGCCCAGGAGCTGATGGCACGCTGGGAACACGCGGTGCGCCAGACCACGCTGGACTGACGGCGCTGGCCCGGGCACGGGCCGCAGCGCGCTACCATCGCAACCCCGACCGCTGAACCGCCCCACACCATGAGCCAGACCGCCTCCACCGCCCCCCGGAATGCCCCCGCCACCCTTCCCGTGATCGCCTTCATCGGTGGCGGCAACATGGCCAGCGCCATCATTGGCGGGCTGATCCACCAGGGCCACCCGGCCAGCCAGATCGAGGTGGTCGAACCCTGGGCCGAGGCCCGCGAGGCCTTGCGCAAAAACTACGGGATGGAAGCCCAGGCGGAAGCAGGCCCCGCACTGCAGCGCGCCCGTATCGTGGTCTGGGCCGTCAAGCCCCAGACCTTCAAGGACGCGGCAGCGCAGGCCAAGGCCCACACCCAGGAGGCCCTGCACCTGAGCGTGGCCGCCGGCATCCGTTCGGACAGCATCGCCCAGTGGCTGGACAGCGAACGCATCGTGCGCACCATGCCCAACACGCCGGCCCTGGTGGGCAAGGGCATGAGCGCGCTGTTTGCCCGCCCCGCCGTGAGCGAGCAAGAGCGCCAGAGCATCGAGGCCATCATGGCCACGACAGGCGATTTTTTATGGGTGGAGAACGAGCAGCAACTGGACGCCGTGACGGCGCTGTCGGGCTCGGGCCCCGCCTATGTTTTCTATTTCCTGGAAGCCATGGCCCGCGCCGGCACCGACATGGGCCTTTCTGCGGTCCAAGCCCACCAGCTGGCGGTGGGCACGTTTGTGGGCGCCTCGGAGCTGGCCCGCCGCTCCGATGAAACGCCGGCCGTGCTGCGCCAGCGCGTCACCTCCAAGGGCGGCACCACCTATGCGGCCCTGCAGTCGATGGAACACGATGCGGTGGCCGAGAAGTTTGTGCAGGCCATGCAGGCCGCCTGTCAGCGCGCGCACGAGCTGGGCGACGAGTTCGGAAAATAATGCCAGAACAGCCTGCAGCACCTGACATACAAGCGCGCAAAGCTATACATCCAATAGCAAATCAACGCAGCAGGTAGCTGCCGGCAATGCCGGCAAACAGCGTGAACCCCACCCAGTGGTTCAGGCGAAACGCCCGAAAGCACCCCTCGCGCGTGCGCGTGCGGATCAGCCACCAGTGCCATGCCACCTGGGCCAGCGCCGCTGCAATTGCTACATCGTAAATAGCACCTAGCGCGAGCGGTGCCAACGCTACCAGCCAAAAACCCAGGAACAACAGGTAGAACAGCACAATGGCGGCCACGTCGAAGCGCCCCAGCGTGATGGCCGAGGTCTTCATGCCGATCTTCAGGTCGTCATCGCGGTCCACCATGGCGTATTCGGTGTCGTAGGCCAGCACCCAGAACAGGTTGCCCAGCCACAGCAGCCACGCCATGGCCGGCACCTCGCCCTGCACGGCGGCGAACGCGATCACGATGCCGAAGTTGAAGGCAATGCCCAGCACCGCCTGCGGCATGGCAAAAAAACGCTTGGTGAACGGGTAGAGAACGGTCACCAGGAGCGCCGGCACCGACCAGGCCACCGCCACCCGGTTGGTGGTCAGAACCAGCGCGAGCGACACGAGCGACAGCACCGCGCCCACGGCCAGGGCCTCCCTGACCGATACCTGCCCGGAAGTGATGGGCCGCTGCGCCGTGCGCTTGACGTGGCGGTCAAAGTCGCGGTCGGCCACGTCGTTGATGCAGCAGCCGGCGCTGCGCATGAGCACGGTGCCCAGCACGAACACCGCCAGCAGATGCCAGCCCGGAAAACCGCCCGCCGCCACCCACAGGGCGCTGAGCGTGGGCCACACCAGCACCAGCCAGCCGGCCGGCCGGTCCCAGCGGATCAGGTCAAGGTACAGGGAGAAACGGCTGCGCGGGGAGGGGGTCATGCGGAAAAAAACCAAAAACGGACAAAACCGGACGAGAGAAGGTGGCAGCAGGAAAGCGGCGCAAAGTGCCACCCGCACGAAAAAGCGGGCTACCGGGGAAAAAGCGCTTTATACGCCACCCGGCACCGGCGGGGCCGATGGCGCGCCCGCCTGGCCGGCCGCATAGCCGCGCAAAAACTCCACGATGCCCCGATCCACCGCCAGGCGCTGGGCCAGCAGCCCGGCCTGCAGCACATCGCGCGATGCGCCGATGCCGGCCTGCACCTGGCGGGCCTGCTGCAGCCAGCGCTGGGCGCGGGCCGGCAGGAGCGGGCGCAAAGCATCGATGTTGTAGCGCAGGCGCTTGGCCAGAATGCGCGCGCGGTGCTGGCTTTCGGCGTGGGTGCTGTCGCGCAGCGCCTTCTTCCATTGCGCATGCAGCCGCACCATGCGCTGGCGCACCCAATGGCGCACGGCCTTGCCCGAGATGTCCTGCGCCCCCCAGGCCGCGGGCTGCGCAAGCTCGTCCAGCCACAGGGTGATGGCCAACAAGGCCGCGCCCACCGTGGGCTCCTGCAGAGCCCGGCGCACCGTCTGGCGCTGCAGCAGCGCGGCCTGTGCAAACGTCTGCTTCATGGCCTGCCAGCGCGGGGCCCGCGCTGCGGCATCGGCCACGAAGACGCCTTGCAGCGCAGGCAGGGTCTGCGTGCAGGCCACGTCAAGGTCGCGCAACTCGCCCAGCAATACCAGCAGGGGCTGCAGCCCCTGCCGCGAGGACTGCGCCTGCACCGGCAAGACAGTCCTGAACAGGCGCAAGGCACTGCGAAAGCGCCGCCAGCCCACCCGGGCCTGGTGCACCAGCTCCGGGGCATCGCACTGGCCCAGGGCATACAGGTTGGCGGTGAACTGGGCAAACATCTCGCCCAGCACCGGCTGCACCACGCCGCGCAGCGAGACCTCTCGGCCCAGCAACAGCGGGCGGGCACTCCGCGGGGTGTGGAGCGTGCCCTCGCGCAGCGCATGGCCGCGCTGCGCCTTGCTCGCGGCCAGCGGCAGCACGGCGATGTGCTGCGCGATCTGCCGCGCCAGATCGAACAGCGCGGCGGGTGCACCGGCCAACAGTTCCAGCTCCAGCTCGCAGATCGGCGCGCTGCGCTGTCCACTGGTAATCTGCCCGATGTCCAGCGCCACCTCGATGGCACTGCCATCGCGCCGGCGCACCGTCCAGGCGGTGCGCTCGAAGGTCGTGCCAAAGCAAGGCTGCAGTGCGGCGAACATGGCGCCATCGGGGTCCAACTTTTGCCAGGGCGGCACGGCCTGCAAGGCGGTCTGCACCAGCGCGGGCCCGGGCACCGGCACCTCCCACTCGCCACGCAGGCTCAGTGCCAGATCGCCGCCGTCACTGGTCTTGAAGGTCTGCAGCCATTGCGGCGCATCGCCCTCGCCCACACGCCGCAGGCGCAGGGCCATGCGCTGGGCGCGCAGGTCCTGCCCGGGAGTGTCGTAGTAGATGTTGTCCACCCGCTTGTGCACGGGCTTGCACCGCGCCAGGGCCGGCAGGCGCGCCAGCTGCCGGGCCAGGCCCGCGGAGTTGGCGGTGGGCAAGGCCAGCTTGATTTCCAGTTCGGCACCCGGGCCGGGGTAGCTGGTAGATGGCATGGTGTTCGTCTCTCCAGGTCAGGGCGCCACGGGGCAAGCCCGCTGCCAAAAACCAGCCCCGGCAGCAGACCCGCCCCGTGATGGAGCGAGGGGGCTTCAGTCTTCCAGCAAGGAGCGCAGCATCCAGGCCGTCTGTTCGTGGATGGTCAGGCGCTGGGTCAGCAGATCGGCCGTAGGCTCGTCGCTGGCCTTGTCGGCCAGGGGGAACAGGCTGCGGGCGGTGCGGGCCACGGCTTCGTGGCCTTCGACCAGGATGCGGATCATCTCGGTGGCCTTGGGGGGCTCGGCCGGTGCGTCCGGCAGGCTGGTGAGCTGGCCGAACTGGGCATAGGAGCCCGGCGCGAAGTGGCCCAGCGAGCGGATGCGCTCGGCCACGGGGTCCACGGCATTCCACAGTTCGGTGTACTGCGCCATGAACATGGTGTGCAGCGTGTTGAACATGGGGCCCGTCACGTTCCAGTGGAAGTTGTGGGTCGTGAGGTACAGCGTGTAGGTATCGGCCAGCAGGCGCGACAGGCCCTGGGCAATGGCTGCGCGGTCTTTCTCGCTGATGCCGATGTTGATGCGGGGTGCGGCGGTTTTGCTGGAAGCTTTGGCCATGTCATTTCTCCTGGAATGGTCGGGTGGAACAACGGCTGCGGGCGCCAGAAAGGGCGTGCAGCGCACTCATCCACTGTAGCGCAGGAAATTGCGGCACTACCTCCATTCCCCCCCCCCAAAAAAAAAGGCGCGGTGGAATCCGGTCAGGACAGCCGCGTGACGCCCGGCAGTTCGCAGGCATAGATGGCGTTGCGCAGCGCGGCGATGGCTTCGTAGCGCGTGAAGCTGCGGCGCCAGGCCAGCACCACGCGGCGCATGGGCGGCGGGCCGCCGTCTTCCTCGCGGATGGGCAGGTAGCGGATGTAGCTCTCGTCGTTCTTGCGGCGGCGCGACACGGTCAGCAGCGCATCGCGCGGCACCGACAGGCGGGGCACCAGGGTCACGCCCATGCCGGCGGCCACCATGTGCTTGATGGTCTCCAGCGACGAGCCTTCGAACGACTTGCGGATGCCCTCGGCATTGCTGGAAAAGCGCGCGAATTCGGGGCAGACCTCCAGCACATGGTCGCGAAAGCAGTGGCCCGCGCCCAGCAGCAGCATGGTCTCGCTCTTGAGCTCGGCGGCGGAGACGGATTTTTGCGCTGCCAGCGGGTGCGTGCTGGGCACGGCCGCCATGAAGGGCTCGTCATACAGCGGCGCCATGGCCAGGCCGGTGTCCGGAAACGGTTCGGCCAGGATGGCGCAGTCGATCTCGCCGGTGCGCAGCATCTCCAGCAGCTTGACCGTGAAATTCTCCTGCAGCATCAGCGGCATCTGCGGGGTGCGCTGGATCGATTGGCGCACCAGATCGGGCAGCAGGTAGGGGCCAATGGTGTAGATCACCCCCAGCGTGAGCGGCCCCGACAGCGGGTCCTTGCCGCGCTTGGCGATCTCCTTGATGGCCGCCGCCTGCTCCAGCACGCTCTGCGCCTGGCGCACGATGTCCTCGCCCAGCGGCGTCACCGTCACCTCGCCGGCGCTGCGCTCGAAGAGCTTCACGTCCAGCTCTTCTTCGAGCTTCTTGATGGCCACCGACAGCGTGGGCTGCGAGACATAGCAGGCATCGGCGGCATGGCCGAAGTGCTTCTCGCGCGCCACGGCGACGATGTACTTGAGTTCGGTGAGGGTCATGGTGTGTTCCTGCGAGCCACGTCAGTGTTGATCGCAGCGTCTCATGCTTTGAGGTAATCGGATTTTCCACCCAACCAGCGCGCCACGTGTTTGGCGGCCAGTGCGGGGTGGCGGTCCAGCATCTGCGGCGCCAGCTCACGCGCCCATTCGAGCAGGTGCGTGTCGGTGGCCAGGTCGGCAAAACGCAGCAGCGCGTCGCCCGACTGGCGCGCGCCCAGGAACTCGCCGGGGCCGCGTATCTCCAGGTCGCGCCGGGCGATCTCGAAGCCGTCGTTGGTCTCGGCCATGGCCTTGAGGCGCTCCTTGGCGGTTTCGCCCACGCGGCCGCTGTCGTTGGTGGCGTACAGCAGCACGCAGGCCGATGCCGCCGCGCCCCGCCCCACCCGGCCGCGTAGCTGGTGCAGCTGCGAGAGGCCAAAACGCTCGGCATGCTCGATGACCATCAGCGAGGCATTGGGTACGTCCACGCCCACCTCGATCACCGTGGTGCTGACCAGCACGCCCATCTGGCCACTGGTGAAAAGCTGCATCACGGCTTTCTTTTCGGCCGTGGGCATGCGCGAATGCAGCAGGCCCACCATGCAGCCCGGCAAGGCTTCGCTCAAATCAGCATGGGTGGCCGTGGCGTTGGAAAGGTCCAGCGCCTCGCTCTCTTCGATCAGCGGACACACCCAGTACACCTGCCGTCCGGCGGCCACCTGCGTGCCGATGCGGGCTATGACCTCTTCCTTGCGGCTGTCGGCAATGAGCTTGGTGACGATGGGCGTGCGGCCCGGGGGCAGCTCGTCGATGACCGACACATCGAGGTCGGCGTAATAGCTCATGGCCAGGGTGCGCGGGATGGGCGTGGCGCTCATCATCAGCATGTGCGGCTCCATGCCGTGTGCAGCGAGTTTCTGCCGCAAGGCCAACCGCTGCGCCACGCCAAAGCGGTGCTGCTCGTCGATGATGGCCAGCGCCAGGTTCTTGAACTGCACCTGCTCCTGGATCACGGCATGCGTGCCCACCACCAGCGCAGCCTCGCCGCTGGCCACCAGCGCCAGCATGGCGCTGCGGTCCTTCTTCTTTTGCCCGCCCACCAGCCAGGCCACCTTGCGGCCGCGCGCGGCCAGCAGAGGTTCGAGCCAGCCGATCATCTTGGCGAAATGCTGCTCGGCCAGGATTTCGGTGGGCGCCATCAGCGCGCACTGCCAGTCCGCGTCCATGGCCAGGCAGGCGGCCAGGGCCGAGACCACGGTTTTGCCCGAGCCCACATCGCCCTGCAGCAGGCGGTGCATGGGCACGGGGTGGGCCAGGTCGGCCGCGATTTCTTCGCCCACGTGGCGCTGGGCGGCCGTCAGGTCGAACGGCAGAACGGCCAAAAGCTGCTCGTGCAGCGGCAAGGCACCATCGGCGGCGTGCCGGGACCGCAGCACGGGTGCCCGCAGCCGGTCGCGTTCGCGCCGCGACTGCTGTTGCGACAGCTGCTGGGCCAGCAACTCCTCGGCCTTCAGGCGTTGCCAGGCGGGATGGCTGTGGTCTTCGAGCGTGGACAGCGCCACATCGGGCGTGGGGTGGTGCAAAAAAGTGAGCGCCTCACGCAAGCTGAAACTGCGCCGCAGGCCATTGGAACCATCCATCCGGGCCAGCGGAGGCTCGGTGCCGGGCGGCAGGGTGTCCGACAGGTCCACCCGCGCCAGCGCCCCCACCACGGCGCGGCGCAGGTAGGGCTGGGGCAGCCCGGCGGTGGTGGGATAGACCGGCGTGAGCGCGGCGGGCAGCTCGCCGCCCGCCAGCCGGAACGCCGGGTGCAGCATCTGCCGACCCCAGAAACCGCCCTTGACCTCGCCCCGGATGCGCAGGCGCGCACCCACGGCCAGCGTCTTCTGGTGCGAGGGGTAAAAGCTGAAGAACGTCAGATCGCAGGTACCCGTGCCGTCATCCACCTGCACCTTGAGCATGCGGCGCGGGCGCAGCTGCACCTCGCTGGCCGTCACCGTGGCCTCGATCTGCACGGTCTGCCCGTCGCGTGCGTTGGCCAGCGGGGTGATGCGGGTCTCGTCCTCGTAGCGCAGCGGCAGGTGCAGGGCCAGGTCGATGTCGCGGCGCAGCCCCAGCTTTTGCAGGGCCTTGTGTGCCACCGACACCCCGCTCTTGGCGGCCACCGGGGAGGCAGCCCGTGCGGTGGCGGGGGGAACGACTTTGGAAGCGGTGGGCATGGGGGAACAATGGGAGGGGGCGCGCAGGCAAAAGACAGACCAAAAAGGCTACCATGACTGCCTTTGCTCGCAAATTGTTACGGCGAACTGTCGAGTCCGGCGTTTCCGCCATGCTTCAGCGCATTCACATCCAACCTCTCACCCTGGGCATGTACCGGCGCGAATTCTGCGGCCCATGGATGGAGCATTCCCTCTGGCACGCCAGATGCCTGCTCCAGGAGCCCAAGGATCTGGCCCGCATCCCGGCCACCTCCCTCCGCGAGTGCGGGATTGACACCAGCAAGGGAGGTGGACGTGGCACCGGGCACCACCGCGGTATCGCGCGAGGAGGCTGGCGTACAGACCGAGACCGATTTCAGCCACCTGCGGGTGGCGCCATCAGCGTGATGGACCTGCGGTCGGGACGGACCGAACAGGTCTGGTAGTTTCGCCCCACCACCATTGCCAACCCCATCTGCCCGTGCCTGCCCTCATCACCCTTACCCTCAACCCCGCCCTCGACCTGGCCACCACCACCGACCGCGTGGCCCCCACGCACAAGCTGCGCTGCAGTCCGGCGCAACGCTTTGCAGGCGGCGGCGGCATCAACGTGGCGCGGGTGCTGCACCGGCTGGGCGCCGACGTGCAGGCCTGGGCACTGGCGGGCGGCGCTGCCGGTACGCAGATGCGCCAGTTGCTGGCCGAAGAAGGCGTTGCCACCGCCATCCAGCCGATTGCCGGCGACACACGCGAGAATTTCTCGGTGGTAGAGACCAGCACCGGCCAGGAATTTCGCTTCGTGCTGCCCGGCCCCACCCTGCAAGCCGCCGAATGGCAGGCCTGCCTGGATGCCCTGGCAGCACCCACCAACGCACCGCGCTGGCTGATTGCCAGCGGCAGCCTGCCACCCGGCGTACCACCTGATTTTTACGCCCGGCTCGCGCCCCTTGCCCGTGCACGCGGCACGCGCCTGGTGGTGGACAGTTCCGGCCTGCCGCTGGCAGCGGCGCTGCAAGCCGGCGTGGCGCTGGTCAAGCCCAGCCTGCGCGAACTGCGCGAGGTGCTGCAGCAGCCCCTGGCCAGCGCCACCGACTGGTGCGCGGCCGCGCAGGCGCTGGTACACGCAGGCCAGGCAGAGATCGTGGCACTGTCCGTCGGCGAACAAGGCGCCGTGCTGGCCACGCGTGAAGGTGTCTGGCAGGCCCCTGCCCTCGACGTGCCCGCAGCCACCGGAACCACAGGCGCAGGCGACTGCTTTCTGGCCGCGCTGGTCTGGGCGCTGGACCGGGGCGATGCGCCCGCCGAAGCCCTGCGCTGGGGCGTGGCCGCGGGCGCTGCCGCCCTGCTGGCCCCCGGCACCGCCCTGGCCCAGGCCGCCGATGTGCACCGGCTGCAACCCCTGGTCAGCGTGCAGGCATGAAGAGGCTGCGCTCCTGGAAAAGATCAACCGGCGCCTGGTGCGGCGGCGCCAAGGGCATCGGCCACCCAGACGCACCACCCTCACAGCGACGAGGTCCATGGGAAAATCGCGCCTTCCTTTTTTCTTGGCACGGGCCCGTTCGGCCCTCAAGCACATGACCGAATCCCTCCCCCACGCCCCGCGCGTCTTCACCCTCAGCGACTTCGACTTCTCGCTGCCCCCCGAACGCATTGCCCAGCACCCCGCCGCCGAGCGCAGCGCCTCCCGCCTGCTCGATGGCCGCGCCATGCAACCGGTGGACCGCATCTTTCGCGACCTGCCCGGGCAGCTGGCGCCGGGCGACCTGCTGGTGTTCAACGACACCCGGGTGGTCAAGGCGCGCATCTTTGGCGAGAAGGCCAGCGGCGGCAAGCTCGAACTGCTGATCGAGCGCGTACTGCCGGCCGAGGCCGGCAATGACACAGGAGGTACCGCAGGCGGTACGGGCAACGAAGTCGTGGCGCACATGAAGGTCAGCAAGAAGCCCCTGCCCGGCAGCACCGTGCACATGGCCGGCGGCCGCCACGCCGGCGGGTTTGACGCCACCCTGCTCTCCCGCTGGCCCACCGAGGACGGCCCGCTGTTCCGCTTTGCACTGCACGGCCCCACCGGCGAATCCCCCTGGGAGCTAATGGACCGCCACGGCCACCTGCCGCTGCCGCCCTACATCGAACGCCAGCAGCACACCGGCCACGATCCCGACGCGGCCGAGGACAGCCAGCGCTACCAGACCGTCTTCGCCCGCGCGCCCGGGGCCGTGGCCGCGCCCACGGCCGCGCTGCACTTTGACGAAGGCGTGCTGGCCGACCTGGCCGCGCGCGGCATCGAACGCGCCAGCGTCACGCTGCATGTGGGCGCGGGCACCTTCCAGCCCGTCAAGACCGAGAACCTGGCCGAGCACCAGATGCACAGCGAGTGGTACGAGGTGCCGCTGGCCACGCTGGCCGCGCTGGAGCGCTGCCGCCAGCGCGGCGGCCGCGTGGTGGCGGTGGGCACGACCACGGTGCGCACGCTCGAATCCTGGGCCCGCTCGGGCCAGGCCAGCGGCGACACCGCCATCTTCATCACGCCGGGCTTTCGCTTCCAGGTGGTGGACCTGCTGCTGACCAACTTCCACCTGCCCAAGAGCACGCTGATGATGCTGGTGAGCGCCTTCGCGGGCTACGAGCAGGTGATGGCGCTGTACCAGCACGCCATCGCGCAGGAGTACCGGTTCTTCAGCTACGGCGACGCAATGCTGCTGGAGCGCCAGGATTTGAAATAAAAAGGAACTCTTGCGCTTGATGGGCAAGCGCTAGCAGCTATTTAATCAGTAGCATTCGGCGCTTCGTGCGTCTGCCGGAACGCCCGCGCCTGACCGAAATGCCCACACCCGATGAACGGCACCGGCGGCCGCAGCGCCGACAGCGGCGAGGGGTGGTTGGCCGTGAGCACCAGGTGCCCCCGGTCGCGCGGAATCACGGCGCGCTTGCTCTGCGCGTGCGCACCCCAGAGCATGAACACCACGGGCCGCTGGCCCTGGGCCACGTGGCGGATGACGGCGTCGGTCAGCACCTCCCAGCCCTTTCCCGCATGGCTGGCGGGTTGGCCTTCTTCCACGGTGAGCGTGGTGTTGAGCAGCAGCACGCCATTGCGGGCCCACTTCACCAGGCTGCCGCCGGGCTCAGGCATCGCCGGAAAAGGCGTTCCCAGGTCGCGTTGCAACTCCTTGAAGATGTTGCGCAGCGAGGGCGGCAGCGCCACGCCCGGCGCCACCGAGAACGCCAACCCCTCGGCCTGGCCCCGGCCGTGGTAGGGGTCCTGCCCCAGGATGACCACGCGCACCTCCTCGGGCGGCGTGAGCTCCAGCGCGCGCAGCGGGCGCGGCGGGAAGATGGTGGCACCGGCAGCCAGCCGCGCCTGCAGAAAGGTCAGCAGCTTGCCGCCAGCGGCGCCGGCGAAAAAGTCCTGCACCAGCGGCTGCCAGCCAGGCGCCACGGGCCAGTCGGCCGGGTCGGCGTTTTGCAGTTGCGTGGGTGCATTTTGCAGATCATTCATGATCACAATGGATTCCTGCATTTGTCCAGAAAGCGCAAGCAACTATCGACTTTGCAGGTCAGGCGAACAGCTTGGCCAGCTCCAAACCCGGCTCCGGGGCGCGCATGAAGGCTTCGCCCACCAGGAAGGCGTGCACACCGGCATCGCGCAGGGTCTTCACGTCCGCAGGCTGGAGAATGCCCGATTCGGTGACCAGCAGGCGGTCTTGCGGCACCTCCTGGACCATGCCCAGCGTGGTCTGCAGCGTGACCTCGAAGGTGCGCAGGTTGCGGTTGTTGATGCCGACCAGCGGGGTCTTGAGCTTCAGGGCGCGCTCCAGTTCGGGGCGGTCGTGCACCTCCACCAGCACGGCCATGTCCAGGCTGCGGGCGATGGCCTCGAAGTCGGCCATCTGGGCATCGTCGAGGCTGGCCGCGATCAGCAAAATGGCGTCGGCTCCCATGGCGCGGGCCTCGTACACCTGGTAGGCGTCCACGAGGAAGTCCTTGCGCAGGACGGGCAGCTGGCAGCTGGCGCGGGCCTGCTTGAGGTAGTCCACGCTGCCCTGAAAGAACTGCTTGTCGGTCAGCACCGACAGGCAGGCCGCGCTGACCGTGCCGTCGCCATCGGCGTAGCTCTGGGCAATGTCGGCGGGGATGAAATCGGCCCGGATCACGCCCTTGCTGGGGCTGGCCTTCTTGATCTCGGCGATCACGGCCGCCTGGCCTTTGGCGATTTTGGCGCGCAGCGCGCCTTCGAAATCGCGCGTGAGCACGCGGCTTTCGGCGTCGGCACGCATGGCGGCCAGCGGCAGGCGCTTTTTGGCGGCGGCCACTTCTTCGTGCTTGACGGCCACGATCTTGTTGAGGATGTCACTCATGGTTTTCAGCCTTGTGGTTGTCGTAGCCAGGCTCCGCAGAGCCCTGTTTCAGTATGCGGGTGAACACGCGGTGCATTACCAGCCCCACCACCACAAAGAGCGCCGAGACGCCCAGTGCGATCCAGGTGCCGGGGTCGCGCCACATGCTGCGCTCAGGCCACGGGGGCCAGCGCATGCGTGCGCGTGACCAGCTCGCCCAGCTTGGCCTTGGCGGCGCCGCTGTCGATGGCCTGCTGCGCACGCGAAAGGCCGGCGGCAATGCTGTCCACCACGTTGGCCGCATACAGCGCGGCGCCGGCATTCAGGCAGACGATGTCGCGCGCCGCGCCGGGCTTGCCGTCCAGCACATCCAGCACGATGGCGCGCGACTGCTCGGGGGTTTCCACGCGCAGCTGGCGGGTGCTGGTCATGGCCAGGCCGAAGTCTTCGGGGTGCACTTCGTATTCGCGGATGGCCCCGTCCTTGAGCTCACCCACCAGGGTGGAGGCGCCCAGGCTGATTTCGTCGAGACCGTCGCGCCCATAGATGACCAGCGCGTGCTCGGCGCCCAGGCGCTGCAGGGCGCGCACCTGGATGCCCACCAGGTCTTCGTGGAACACGCCCATGAGGATGTTGGGCGCGCCGGCCGGGTTGGTCAGCGGCCCCAGGATGTTGAAGAGGGTGCGCACGCCCAGTTCCTTGCGCACGGGCGCCACGTTCTTCATGGCAGGGTGGTGGTTGGGCGCGAACATGAAGCCGATGCCCACCTCGGCAATGCACCGGGCAATGGCTTCGGGTGACAGGTTGATGTGGATGCCCAGGGCTTCCATGGCGTCCGCACTACCGCTCTTGCTGCTGACGCTGCGCCCGCCGTGCTTGCTGACCTTGCCGCCGGCCGCCGCGATCACGAAGGTGGCGCAGGTGGAGATGTTGAAGGTGTTGGCGCCATCGCCGCCCGTGCCCACGATGTCCACCATGTGGTTGGTGTCTGCGACGTGCACCTTGGTGGAGAACTCGCGCATCACCTGCGCGGCGGCGGTGATCTCGCCAATGGTTTCCTTCTTCACGCGCAGGCCGGTCACGATGGCCGCCGTCATGACGGGCGAGAGCTCGCCGCGCATGATCAGGCGCATCAGGTGCAGCATCTCGTCGTGGAAGATTTCGCGGTGCTCGATGGTGCGCTGCAGCGCTTCCTGGGGGGTGATGGGCATGGTTTTGTCCTTGCTGATGGGGTTTCAGGCCTTGGGGCTGTCAGTGAAGGCCAGCTTGAGTCCGAAGCCGATGAACATGGCACCCGCCACGCGGTCCAGCCAGTGCATGCCGCGCTGCAGTGTGTCCACGCGCCGGCCCATCCAGGAGGCGGCGAACGCCCACCCGGCACAGACCGGCAGCGCATTGACGGTGAACAGCAAGCCCAGCAGCAAAAAGGCCAGTGTCTTGTTGTCGGTGCCCGGGGCAATGAATTGCGGCACGAAGGCCAGAAAGAAAATCACCACCTTGGGGTTGAGCACATTGGTCCAGAAGCCGCCCATGAACACCGCGCGCAGCGATTTGCGAGGCTCCGCCGGACTTTGTGCTGCGGCAACCGCCGGCACGCTGGCGCCCGCCTGCGGCGGCTTGGCCAGCAGCATCCGCACGCCCATCCACAGCAGGTAGGCGGCGCCCACCCACTTGATGGCGGTGAACGCCGTGGCGGACGCCGCCAGCAACGCCCCCACGCCCAGCGCAGCCGCCAGCACGTGCACGCAGCACCCGAGCGCGATCCCGCACGACGCCACGATACCGGCGCGCGTGCCCAACCTGAGCGCATTCGAGATGATGTAGAGCACGTCGGGCCCCGGCGTGAGGTTGAGCAGCCAGCCCGCGGCGATGAACACCAGCAGCTGCTGCGGCTCGATGATCACGCGCGCTGCTCCAGGAAGTTGCGCAGCATGGCGTGGCCGTGCTCGGTGAGGATGCTCTCGGGGTGGAACTGCACGCCCTCGATGGCGAGCTCTTTGTGGCGCACGCCCATGATCTCGCCGTCATCGGTCCAGGCCGTCAACTCCAGCACCTCGGGACAGCTCGCGCGCTCGATGGCCAGCGAGTGGTAGCGGTTGACCGTGAACTTTTCGGGCAACCCGGCAAACACGCCCTTTTGCGTGGTGGTGACGACGCTGGTCTTGCCATGCATGAGCTCCTTGGCGCGCACGATGGTGCCGCCAAAGGCCGCACCGATGGCCTGGTGGCCCAGGCACACCCCCAGGATGGGCAGCTTGCCGGCAAAGTGCTGGATGGCGGCCACCGAGATGCCCGCCTCGGCGGGCGAGCAGGGGCCGGGCGAGATCACCAGCCGGTCGAGCAGCCCGGCATTCAGGCGCGCTTCGATGTCGGCCACGGTGATCTCGTCGTTGCGATGCACTTCCACATCCGCACCCAGCTCGCCGAAATACTGGACGATGTTGTAGGTGAAACTGTCGTAGTTGTCGACCATCAGGAGTTTCATGGCCTCACCCCTCGTGTGCTGCGGTCTGGCGCAGGCGCGCAAACTCGCGGTGTTCATGGGCGATGTAGGCTTCCATCATGCTGCGGTAGATGGCCTCCATCACATCGGGCTCGCCGCCCTCGCTCCGGGTACGCGCCCGCACGCGGTCCACGATGGCCTGGATGCGTTCTTCATCGCGCACCTGCGACGCATCCTGCTTGATGCGCGCGGCCTGGGTCATGTAGCCGCCGCGCGTGACCAGCAGCGGCACCAGCACGTCGTCCAGCGCATCGATGTGGCGGCGCACATCGTCCATGGTCGTGCAATGCTGCACGTTGTTGATGGCCTGGGTCATTCCAGCCCCTCCTCGACAAGTTCGGCGGCGCGCAGCAGTGCGCGGGCCTTGTGTTCGGTTTCCTTCCATTCCAGCTCGGGCACCGAGTCGGCCACCACGCCAGCGGCCGCCTGCACATACAGCGTGCCGTCCTTGATGACGCCGGTGCGGATCGCGATGGCCACATCCATGTCACCCGCGTAACTGAGGTAGCCGCAGGCGCCGCCGTACACGCCGCGCTTGACGGGTTCGAGCTGGTCGATCAGCTCCATGGCATGCACCTTGGGCGCGCCGGTGAGCGTGCCCGCCGGGAACGTGGCCTTGAGCACGTCCATGCTGGTCATGCCCTCGTTCAGCAGGCCTTCGACATTGCTCACGATGTGCATCACATGGCTGTAGCGCTCGACCACGAAGGCTTCCGTTACCTTGACCGAGCCGGTCTGTGCGATGCGCCCGATGTCGTTGCGCGCCAGGTCGATCAGCATCACGTGTTCGGCACGCTCCTTGGGGTCGTTGATGAGCTCCACCTCGGCGGCCTTGTCTTTTTCCGGCGTGGCACCGCGCGGGCGCGTTCCCGCCAGGGGCCGGATGGTGACCTTGGTGCCCGCATCGGTCTGCTCCTGGCGCACCAGGATCTCGGGGCTGGCCCCCACCACATGGAAGTCGCCGAAGTTGTAGAAATACATGTAGGGCGAAGGGTTCAGCGAGCGCAGCGCACGGTACAGACTCAGGGGGCTTTCCGTGTAGCGCTTGTGGATACGCTGGCCCACCTGCACCTGCATGAAATCACCGGCGGCAATGAGCTCCTTGGCGCGGCCCACGGCCGCCAGGTAGTCGGCCTTGGCAAAGCTGCGTTGCGCGGGATGGCTTTCGGTGGCCTTGACCACGGGGGCGCTCACCGAATATTTGAGCTGGTCCTTGAGCGCGCGCAGGCGCTTTTTGGCCCGGGTATAGGCCTCGGGCTGGGCCGGATCGGCATAGACAATGAGATAGAGCTTGCCCGACAGGTTGTCGATGACCGCCAGCTCCTCGCACTGCAGCAAGAGGATGTCGGGCGTTTCCAGCGAATCGGGCGGGCAGGTGGTTTCGAGTTTCTTTTCGATGTAGCGCACCGTGTCGTAGCCGAAGTAGCCCGCCAGGCCACCGCAGAAACGGGGGAGTCCCGGGCGCAGGGCCACCTTGAATCGTTTCTGGTAAGCCTCGATGAAATCCAGCGGATTGCCCCGCACGGTTTCCACCACCTGGCCGTCGGTGACGACCTCCGTGCGCGCATCGGCCCCGAACCCGCTGGCGCGCAGCAAGGTGCGGGCAGGCAAGCCGATGAAGCTGTAGCGGCCAAAACGCTCGCCGCCCACCACCGATTCGAGCAGGAAGCTGTGCTTGCCCCCGTCCTTGCTGTGGGCGAGCTTCAGGTACAGCGAGAGCGGGGTTTCCAGATCCGCAAAGGCTTCCACCATGAGCGGAATGCGGTTGTAGCCTTCGCCGGCCAGGCTTTTGAATTCAAGTTCGGTGATCACGGGGGAGACTCCCTGCTGGGGTGGCGCGCAGACCGCAAGAGAAGGGTCGGGCGCCGCTGTTCATCGGCGGGCCCCAGGCGGGGCCCAGACTGCACGCCGGGAATTACCCCAGGTGCCATCAGGTGTTCAGGCAGACAGGCTGACGCCAGGGCCAGGCTCCCCGGTCGCTGCGACCTGTGATGAACACGTGGTGTATGAACATGCCCAAAGTGTAGCAAAGGTCCTTGACCCACTGGAGGGCGCTGCATTGATTCCCCGGACATAACCTCTCGAAAACCCTGTGGTGACAACAAGCGCTTCTTGCAACAATTAAAAACGAACGATCGTTCACTTTCAGGAGTCCCGCATGAAATTCCTCCATCGATGTGCCTTGTCTGCCAGCACCTTTCTCCTGGCGACCGGCGCAGTGGCCCAGCCCGTCACCGTCGCCGACGTGAAATACGAAGAAACCAGTGTGGTCGCAGGCAGCACCCTGCAACTCAATGGGGCGGGCGTGCGCTACAAGACCGTCTTCAAGGTTTACACGGCCGGGCTGTACCTCGAAAAGAAGGCATCGACCCCGCCGGAAGCAGCCTCCGTTCGCGGGCCCAAGCGCCTGAGCATCACCATGCTGCGCGAGATTGACTCCGCCGAGCTGGGCAAGCTGTTTTCACGTGGGATGGAAGACAACATGGACCGGGCCGCATTCTCCAAGCTGATCCCCGGCGTGCTGCGCATGAGCCAGATCTTTTCGGAGCACAAGAAGCTGCAGGCCGGCGACCAGTTCATGATCGACTGGATTCCCGGAGCGGGGACGGTCATCACCGTCAAGGGCAAGCCCCAGGGCGAACCTTTCAAGGAACCCGAGTTCTTCAATGCGCTCCTGGGTATCTGGCTGGGCAACGTACCCGCGGACTGGAAACTCAAGGATGCCTTGCTGGGCAAGCCCGCCTGAGTCCCGCGGATTCACCAGCCCCCTCCCACCCTCCCGTCCCGCCAGGGCGGGCACCTGACGCGCCAGGTCAGGCCAGCAGCAACTCCAGCGAGTCCACATAACCGTCCGCATCCACGGCCTGCACCGGCAGGCCGTGGTTGTAGCCGTAGGTGACCAGCACCACGGGGCAGCCGGCGGCGCGAGCGGCCTGCGCGTCGTTGGAAGAATCACCCACCATCAGCGTGCGGGCGGGCTCGGTCTGCAAGGCCTCACAGGTTTTCAGCAGCGGCAACGGGTCGGGCTTCTTCCTGGCAAAACTGTCGCCACCGAACACCTGCTCAAAATAGCCGTCCAGCCCCTTGGCACGCAGGAGGGGCAAAGCAAACGCGGTCGGCTTGTTGGTCAGGCAGGCCAGCCGCAGGCCGGCATGGCGCAGGGCCTGCAGGCCCGCCACCACGCCGGGATACACCTGCGCATAGTCACCATTGATGGACAGATAGTGCTGCTGGTAGCTGGGCCAGGCGCGGGCGTAGAACGCGTCGACTTCAATCGCTGTTGGCGCTTTACCTGCCAGGCCTAGAACGTGATGGAGCACTGAACGCAGCAAATGCTCGGAGCCCTTGCCCACCATCTGCTCGATGGCCGGCGCGGCAATCGCTGGCAGCGCCAGGTCGCTCAGCATGCGGTTGAGGGCCTCGGAAAAATCGCCCAAGGTGTCCACCATGGTGCCGTCGAGGTCGATGATGGCGGCGCCGAGGGTGGCGTGGTTCGATCCAATAGAGTTCAGCATGGGCCGGCAGGGTTCGAGACAAAGCGCAGGATGTTACTGCGCCGCGCGTTCATCTGCCGGAGTGCCGCGCCATCAACTCCAGCACATAACGGCTCGGAATCGCATACGAAATGCCCGAGGGCTGGCTCAGGGCCGATTCGCGCGTGCTTTTGACCAGCACCATGTTGATGACGCCCAGCACGGCGCCGCTGCGCGGATCGAACAAGGGGCCGCCGCTGTTGCCCGGGTAGGCCGTGGCGTCGAGCTGGAACACCTGCAATGGCCCGGCGCGCAGGCTGCGGATGGCGCGTTCGCTGAGCTGCTGCCCCGTCGGGCTGGGCAAGGCCATGGTGGTGATGGACGAAACAGTGGCGCGGTGGGTGACGCTGGAAAAGCCCAGCACCCCGCCAATGGGGAAACCCATGAAAGCCAGATCGTCGCCCTCGCGCACCGGCTCCGACGCCACCACGCTCAAAGCCGCCGCAGCCGGCCCGTCGATCTGCAGCAGGGCGAGATCGTGCTCTGGGACGCTTTCCAGCACCCGCGCGGGGCGCATGGTCCACAGGCCCGCTCCCGCGCGCAGCTGCACGACCAGCGCCGGTCTGTCGGCCCCCGCGGCGCCGATGGCAGACACCACATGGGCATTGGTCACCACGCGCAAGCCGTCGCCCACCACGAAGCCGGTACCCCCATAGCGAAACCGCGGCGTGTCGGTCGCCTGGTAGGTGCCCACCAGCACCACGGCAGGCTTGACCCGCTCCACCGTGTCGGGCAGCTGCGCCAGTGCGCTGCTGCTCCATGTCCCGTGGAACAGGAGCACGAGTGCCCAGCGCATCCACCAGCGTGTGTGGTTCATGGTTTTTCCTTGGGAAAGAGGCCGCGCAGCGTCTTGCGCAACAGGTGCGGCAGCAGCAGGTGCGGCGGCATGCGCAGGCGGTGACCGTGCAGGTAGAGCATGCTGCGCGCCAGTGGCGTCCACGCATCCGCAGTGGAGGCGTGGTCGGGTCGCAGCATGCGCAAATACAGAGCGTCGCGCCAGCGATGCATCCAGGCCTGCTGGCCCACGCTGCCCGCCAGCGCTGCCACGGCGCCAGGCGGCACGGGGGTGTCCATGATGGTGTGCGCATAGCGCAGCGCATGGTGCAGCGGCCACTGCAAGTCCAGCTCTGCCGAGCGCGCCAGCAGGCCTGGCCAGAAGCCGGGCACGGCAGCAAACTCGCGCAGCAAGGCATCAAGGTCCACCACGCCCCTGAATCCGTGCGCGAAGTCGCTTTCGTGGAACAGGTGGGCAGCACTGTGCAGCACCATGTCGGACGGGGCAAGCACGCACACGCCCGGGTGACCGGGCAGCGCCTGCGCCGCCTGCAGCAGGCGCTGCGTGCTGGGCCGGGCCCTGGCGGTGAGTGGCACCAGGGCATGGTGCACATCCAGCACCGTGCCGCGGCGCAGGTGCCGCAGCGGCGGCAGCTCGTGCATCCAGGTGCGGTAGTAGTGCTGGTCGTAGGCGTCGCGGTTGGCATGCGCCCAGCCGGCCATCATCAAGGCGGCTTCCACGTCGGCCAGGCGCTCGCGCGGCACCAGAATGTCCACGTCCGAAACCATGCGCCCCAGTGATGCCTGCAGGCCCGCCAGGGCGTAGGCGCCGCCTTTGAGCAGCACCACGGGCAATCCCGTGGGCTGCAGGGCACGCGCTATCTGCGCCACCTCGAAGCGCAGCTCGCGCTGCTGGCGTGCAGCCAGGGCCAGCGCCGACGCCAGGTGCGGACGCGGTGCAGGGGCCACGGCATCCCACGCGCCGTGGGCCTGTGCCAGTGCGGCGATGCGTGCCAGCACATCGGCGCGGCGCGCTTGCCGCACCACCACATCCCATTCGGTCAGCGTCAACCGGCCGGGCTGGGGCGCCGGACCCAGCAGGTTCAGCAGCGGCGTCATGGCATGGTCCTGCATCAAGCCCTCCCTGTGGGCGGCGGCTGCAGCGTGTCGAACCAGGCCAGGGCCTGGTCGAGCTGGCTGTAGCGCAGATCAAAGCTGTCGCAGGCATCGACCAGCCGCACCAGGGCCTCAAAGCCTGTGCGGCCATGCACATGCTGGTTGAAGCTGTTGCGCGCCAGCTCCACCACAGTGGTGGCTTTGGTGCGCGCCTGCACCTGCAGCGTGGCGCCGCGCTCGTACCGGGGAAAGACCACCCAGGCAGGCAGGGCGCGTTCGCCGGCGCGGGCCAGGCTCTCGGGCAGCACCTTGAGGTGGGCGACCGTGCCTTTTTGCGTATCGTGCGCCACCGGCCCCAGGACGCAGCCAGGAGCGCGATCGCGGATCACATCGATGGAATCGTTCTTGAGGCCGATAGGCCGCGGCGAAGGCATGACCCAGCCACTGCCGGGCTCCAGCAGCGTCAATTCATCGGACAGCAGGCGCCAGCCATGGAGCATGAGGGCCGCGCACAAAGTGCTCTTGCCCGCGCCCGGTGGCGCCGGCAGAACCACGGCGCGCCCGCCCCTTTCCAGCACCGCCGCATGCAGGCTGATCCACTGATGGCAATGGCTGGTCACGCACCAGTTCAGGCCCCACTCGAAAAGTGCAAAGGCTTCGCCCTGCGCCAGCGGCGTGAAAGGTTGGCCTCCATCCAGCTCGAAAAAGCACAACGGACGAAACCACGGGCGGCACGGCTGCACTGCCACATGGAAGTCGCTGAAACTGCCCCCCTCCAGCGGGACCAGTGGGTGGTCTGAATAAAGGCGTTCCAGACCCTCGGCCACCACGGGAATCCGGCTGCGCACCCGCACCACAAAGGGCGGGATAACGATCGCCAGGCCCTCTCCGCCCAGCAGCCTGCCGAGCTGGCGCCTGGACAGTGAAGACAACAGGGGTTGGGTGTTCACGCGCCGCAGGGTTCGATAAAACCCAGGGATTCGAATGCACGCAGCATCCTGTCCACGCTGCAAACATCTTCCAAAGCAGGCGGCTCACCCAGCAGCGTCCGGGCCAGGCTCTCGGCGCAAGACTGCGGCACCGTCAACAGATGGCGCAGCACCTCGCCCGCAATGGGGCTGAGCGCATGGATATCGCCACTGGCTTCGTCGTACACCACAGCGCCGTCGGGCCACAGCTGCAGCCCGTAGTCTGCGCGCCGTGGGCAATGCCAATGCGTTGCAGGCCCACCCGGCGAGGGTCCCGCATCAGCCGTAATGGCGCGCACCGTAGATGGTTTCAAAATAGGCGGTGGTTTGTGCATAGTCCCACTGGGCACCGGCAAACGGACTCCAGTTGCCGCGCCCGTTCCAGATGGCATTGCATTGCGCGGTGGAGAGCGCCAGGACGTCGCGATCATCGTGGAATTCGAGCGCTGTCAGATAGGCCGCCACCACATAGCGGGCCAACACGGTATCGCGGTCATGGCCCTCGTAGCCCAGCACATCGCCCAGCGTCACGCGGCGCCCATATCTGCCCTCGGGATTGGCGGCAAAGCCGCACTCCTGAAATTTCCTGGTCTTGAGTTCGCTCTGCCTGACTTGCCACTCTGCAGGTGTGCGGACTTCGCAATCGGTCTTGTAGCGGGCGTTGCTGACCCGCCCCTGGTTGGCTTGCAGCGACGCAAAGGCCGATGTGGTCACACCACGGCCCTGGCCGCCACCCGTGGCTCCGGCCAGAACGGTATTGCTCTTGAGCGCCACCACCACCGGCGCTGCGCTCAGACCCGCACGAACCATCTGACGGCGGCTGATTCCGCGTGCCTCCTTGTCTGGTGCCGCACCAGACGGTGTCGATGTGCTTTCGGGTGTTTTCATGGCTGCCTCCAAAGCAGTTCAGTTTTTCTCGCCGGCGATACCGTGTTGCACCAAGCTTCCCAAGCCGATCGCCCGTCCAGCGCGCAACGGCGATTCACAATGTTTTCTTGAGGCGGTCCACCTCGGCCTGGGAAGAAAACTTGTCTCCTGCCGCACCGAGCTCGTCGAGCAATGCACGGGCGGCATCCTTGTTGCCGGCCTTGATCTGGATTTTGGCCAGGTTCAACTTGAACTCCAACACTTGCGGCTGCAGCTGAACCACCTTCTTCTGCAACTCCACGGCGCGCTCATGCTGGTTGGCGGCGGATAGCAGCATGGCCCAGGTATCCATGAACGCGGGTTGATTGGGTGCCAGGGCATTGGCACGCTCGACATCGGTCAGGGCACCGTCCCGGCCGAGCTGGCCCTTGATCCAGGCCAGATTGTTCAAGGCGGCCGCGTTGTTGGGCTGAAGCGCCACCACGCGCTCAAACTGGCGCAGGCTCTCTGGCAACTCATGGAGGGTGAGCGCCCGGTTCCCCAGGTAGAAGGGGAAGGCAGCATCCTTGGGCTGGGTGCGCAGCCACTCGGCCGCCCATCGGTCGGCTTCGGGTTTCTTGCCGGCCGACAGCAGCACGTTATGCAGCCGCACCGCCAAATCCGGGCTGGCCACCTGCTTGAGCCCTGCGCGCAAAGCATCCGCGGCCTTGTCCCAGGCCTTGCCGGCTGCGTGGATCTCCCCTTCGAGCACGTAGCCTACCGCTTCCTTGGGTCTTTGCTTTTGCACCGTGCGGCTGATGGCCAAGGCATCGCCGGGCTTTTGCGCCGCCATCGCCAAACTGACCTGTCCTTGCTGTGCCTCCAGCGCGTTGGGCTCAATCTCCAGCGCCTTGCGCAGGTTCTGACTGGCCCCGGCACGGTCACCCGCCACCAGGTTGGCGCGGGCCATGCGCAGGTAGGGCAGGGGAGACTGCGGCTGCAGCGCGGCCATGCGGTTGAAGCTGGCCTGCGCCTGGTTGTGTTCGCCATTGGCTGACTGCGCGCGCCCCAGGGCATCGAGCAGCTGCACGTTGTCAGGCAGTGCGGCCACCGCTTGCTGCGCCACCGTCAGCGCATCTTTCGGCTCGCTGTTGCGCAAGTGATGCTCTGCCAGAAGCAGGCGCGGCAGCGGACTGCTGGGTGTCGCATCCACCGCCTTGCGCAGGAGACTCGCCAGCTCCGACTTGTCCGCGCCATTGGCCGCACGCAGCTCCACCAGCGCCAGATGTGCCTGCACATTGCCCGGCTGCCGCTTGAGAGCGGCCTCCAGACGTGCGCGCGCATCGTCTGGCCGCTTGTCGGCGTTGTCAAGCGCTGCCAGCACACCCACCGCAGGAAAATAATTGGGGTCGATCTCAAGAACCCGCTCCATGGCCTTGCGTGCACCGGCGGCGTCACGTTGGAGCAACAAGGCGCGGCCACGCAAGAAGACGGGCAGCACGTCCGCTGGACGCTTTTTTTCCAGCGCATCAATGGCCTTGAGGGCCTGGTCTACCTTGCGCGCCTGCAGCAGGGCATTGATCAGGGCCATGTCTGCCACCACACCATCGTCAGATGCCGCAATGCTCTGCAATTCCCCCAGCGCGGCATCGCCCTGCCCCGATGCCAGGCGGCTGACAGCCAGGGATGTGCGCTTAACCGGGTCTTTCGGATCCAGACTGGACGCCCGGGCAAAGTAGCGCTGCGCGCGATCGACCTCGCCATGGAGCATGTACACCTGCCCCGCCAGGGCCACCATGCCGGGGTCGCGGTCGTTGTGATCGACATCGGCCGGCAGTGCCGACAATGCCTTGTCCAGCCGGCCCAGGCGCACGTAGGCCGTCACCAGGCCGCGCCGGGCCATGGGCAGCCCTGCCTCCAGCTGCAGGGCCTTGGCCAGCAAGGCCTCGGCCTGCACGTAGGCACCCAGGCGCAGCTCCGTCATGCCGGCCAGCTCAAGCGCCCGAAAATTGTCGGGTGTGAGGCTCACCAGCTTCTGCGCCTGTTCCTGTGCCGCCTTGAGATCATTTTTTGCGTAGGCCAGCATGGCTTGCAAATACAAGGTCTGCGGCTTTCCGGGCGCCGCCTGTGCCAGCCCCTTCAAGGCGTCAGCGGCAGCATCTGTCTTGCCTTGAAGCAACAGCAGCTGAACAACCGCGGCCTGTCCCTCGTTGTAGGAGGGATGGATCTGAAGCGCATCCCGGTACGCAGCCATCGCCGCATCCATGTCGCGCTTGCCATACAGCAGCAAATCACCGCGCAGCTTGAGCGCCTCGCCGGCGGCAGCAGACTGCCGGGGAATCTTGTCCAGCCCCTGCAGCGCCGCATCCACATCGCCGCGCCGGGCGCTGGCGCGGGCCTGCTCAATGAGCGCTGGCGCGTGATCGGCCTTGGCCTGGAGCGCTTCGTCGAGGCTGGCGCGGGCCTTGTCCTCCTGGTCCTGGCGCTGCCACGCAATGGCCACGGTGGTCTTGAGACTTGCCTGCGCCTGGGCACTGGCCAGCTGCAGGCCGGCATAGTCGGTCGTGATCTTGCGGTACTGTCTGCCCAGCAACAGGGCTTCGGCCAGCTGCGGCACCACTTGGTCCGGGGACACCCCCAGATCCTGCGCCTTCCTGAACTCGGTTTCAGCGCCCGCCATATCCCCCGAAAGCTGCAAGGCCTGGCCCAGCAGGAGGCGTGCCTTGGCGGAGTCCGGGTGGTCCTTCAGCACATTCTTGAGCTGGATAATGGCCGCTGGCGCATCATTGCGCGCCAGGTAGTCCTGCGCCGACGCCATGAGCGCATCCGGATTGCCGCTACCGCAAGCCGAAACCAGCAAGGCCACAGCAAGCGTGGCGACGGGAACCATGGCGCGGAAAAGGGGAATCTTCATGGATGTTCTCCAGAGAAATTTTTCAGGGCTTGAGGCCCAGCCGGTGCATCAGGTCGTACAGCGTGGGACGGCTGACACCGAGCAGGTCGGCCGCCTTGGCCACCGTTCCGTCCGCCCGGGCAAGCGCCGCGATCACCGCCCGCTGCTCGGCCGCCTCGCGCGTCACGCGCAGGTCCAGCGATCGATCCCCCTCCGCGCCATCGGTGCCGGCAAACCCGACATCTTCGGCAGTGATCTGATTGCCATCGGCCATGATGGTGGCCCGCTTGATGCAATTTTCGAGCTCGCGGATGTTGCCCGGCCAGGGGTGCGCCTCGATGGCACGCAGCGCATCATCGGCCAGCGCCAGGTTGCGACGGTGCTCCTGACCGAACCGGCGCACGAAGGCGTGTGCAAGCAATGCCGCATCTCCCACCCGCGCGCGCAGGGGTGGTATCTCCACCACGATCTCAGCCAGGCGGTAATAGAGGTCTTCTCGAAACCGCCCCTCTTTGACGCATTGCGTGAGGTTCTGGTGGGTTGCACACACCACGCGCACATCGACGGCAATTTCCTGGCGACCGCCCACGCGCTCGACCACACGCTCTTGCAGGAACCGCAGCAGCTTGGCTTGCAAGGCCATGGGCATGTCCCCGATTTCATCGAGCATGAGCGTGCCTGCGTGCGCTGTCTCGATCTTGCCCGGCGTGGTCTTGGCAGCGCCTGTGAAAGCCCCTTTTTCGTAGCCGAAGAGTTCACTTTCCAGCAGGTTTTCAGGAATGGCGGCACAGTTGATGGCCACGAACTTGCCATTCCTGCGTTGGGACTGCTGGTGCAGGCCGCGCGCCAGCACCTCCTTGCCCGTGCCGCTTTCGCCCAGCAGCATGACAGAAGCATTGGTGTTGGCGACCTTTTCGATGGTGCGGCAAACGCGCAGCATCTGCGGGTCACGGGTCAACAGGCCCGCAAGCGCATCGGGTGTCTGCATCGCCTGCAACCGCCTGTTCTCGGCTTGCAATTGGTACAGCCTGAAGGCACGTTCCACGCCCAGATGGAGGACTTCAGGCTCAAACGGTTTGGCCAGGAAATCGTAGGCCCCCATGGCAACGGCCTTGAGCGCGTTGGACTGGTCATTTTGTCCGGTCAGCACGATTACCTTGATGTCGGGATCCGCGCCAAGAATCTGCTCCAGCAGCTTGAACCCTTCGGTGACCGAGTCGGCATCAGGGGGAAGGCCCAGGTCCATGGTCACGACAGCTGGCGCGTGCCGGCGCAATTGCGCCATGGCGCTTTCGCGATCATGGGCGGTGACGGATTCGAAACCATCCAGCGACCATTTGATCTGCTTTTGCAACGCCAGGTCATCCTCCACAATCAGCAGAGGCTGCAACTTGTCCGGACTCATGCCCCCTCCTGTGGATGTAAACCGAAATCACGACCGATCTCAAACAAGGGAAGCAGCAGACGCACCACGGTTCCCTTGCCTACCTTGCTGTCCACGGAAACCTTGCCGCCGAGTTCCTGCACGTACTGGAAACTCTCGTAAGTTCCAATGCCCATGCCTGCCTCCTTGGTGGTTTGAAACGGCTTGAACAGACGCGTCTGGACAAACTCCTCGGACATTCCCTGACCCTCGTCTCCCACCTCGACACGGGCATGGCTACCGAAACGATCCACTTTCACCCATACCCGGTCACCGGTATCCGTAGCGTCGAATGCGTTGTGCACCAAGTGCCCGATGATGCGCTCCAACCGGTCAGCCTGTCCACGGGTAAAGATCTGTGGCGCGACCTCCAGCTGCACGGTGCGCCCGCGGCGTAAGGCATTGGCCGCCAACCGTTCAGCGATCTTGCACAAATCCACGCCCACGGTCGCATCGCCGGACGCGGTGTCTCCGCGCAATTGCAGCATCAGCTGGCGCATGCGGTCCAGCGAGTTTTCTACCGTCATCAGCATGTCGGCCTGAAACTCCGGGTTGTTCTGCAGTCGCTTCGCGTTCTTGACCATGAGCGACAGCTGGGCAACGATATTTTTCAGATCGTGCACCACAAAGGCCGACATGCGATTGAACGCTTCAAATTTGCGCGACTCCAGCAGCGCCTCGGTGGCCTGTATTTGCGCAAGAAAGCTCGCAGCCTGGCGTCCGGCAGTTTTCAAAAGATCGGTGACCTCCCAATTGACGTCCACCAGCGTGCGCGGACTGGCCAGCAACACAAAGCCCAACAAATCGTTGCCTTGCCACAGCGGAACCAACAGCCAGGCCTGCGGGTACTCGGCCAGCCACTCGGGCAAACGCAAATCGCGGTAACGCCCGGGCGAAGCGCGGAACTCCTCCAGGTTGACCACCCACCCGGTGGCGCGCATGAAGGTGGGGAGTTCTGCATTCTTGTCCAGGGTCTGGGTGGTGGAGGCCAGATTCCACCGGGCCGCCTGCCGGTACTGCTCGTCTTCCGGGCGCAGCAGCCACAACGCGCCTGCGGGACTCTCCAGCATATCGGCAAGGCCCCGCACCACGTTCTGGCCCGCCTCCTGGGGGTGCGCCTGGCTTGACAGCGTGGCGGTGAACTTCAGCCATTCGTCGCGGTAGTCAAAACGGTAGCGGAAAAAATGCTTGCCCAGAAAGACGCGCAACTTGGCGCGCAAAGAGCCCGAAAGCGCCAACGCAAACGCAAGCACCAGGCCCACAAAAACCAGCCCCAATTGCAAGGCGCCACCCCATTCACCACCAAAATAGCGCACGTAGTAACCAACACCCGCCATAAACAGCAGGTACAGCCCCACCAGCGCCAGCGTCGCGGAGTGAAATACGACCTTGCGGGAGACGCGTATCTTGGCGATCCAGTTGCGGTGCCGCGTAGTGGCCAGCAGCAGAAACGGCACCATCAGCGCGTGCACGAACGGCCTCGCAGCAAAGGCATCAGGGTCCACCCCCTGAAAAAGCACACCTTGGGAAAACAGGTACAGGTCAAACAGGAAGATGCCCGCCAGTCCCAGGCAAACCGGTTTGGCGCTCCACAGCGAATCGTCAGGAAGATTGCGGAACAATTGTTCCACCAGGACCAGTCCGCCAAGTGCCAGCAACACCATGAGAAACATCTGCCCCACCACCCCGGCCAGGACACTCATGATCACCATCAACGCGGGCACACCCAGCAAGCCCGCCGCCGCAAACCCGGGCAACCACCGATACCACGGGCTATCCACCACACCCGCATCGGGCTTGAAAAAAAGGGCCAGAAAGGCACCCCAGCAGAGATAGCGCAGCAAGTCGGCCGACTGGGCCGCCAGCCACCACGCAGCGCTCACGGTCAGCGCCAGCCAGCTGAAACCACTCCAGATCACCGTCAGCAATGCAGCAGCAAGCATTGCCGCACCAATGCGATTGACCGGCACACGCAGATATTTCTGGCGGAGCAAGCGCAGTGCCAGCAAGGCGTAGGCCCCTGCCGATAAAGTCAAGCCCCAGTAAACCAGGGTAGCTTCACTGTTGTTCATGGCGATGCGAGGTGGGCCGATTTTTACTGCGCACCTTTGCCCGTCAGAACCACACCCACCGTTTCGAACAGAATGACCAGATCAAGAAACCAGGAATGGTTTTTGACGTAGTAAAGGTCGTATTGCAACTTGTGCTGCGTATCCTTGATCGATGCTCCATAGTGATAGCGAACCTGGGCCCATCCGGTTAATCCTGGTTTGATGCCATGCCGCAATGCGTAGTAAGGAATTTCGAGCGTGAGGCGGTCCACAAAATAGGGGCGTTCAGGCCGGGGCCCCACCAGGCTCATGTCGCCCTTGAGCACGCACAACAGCTGGGGGAGTTCATCGATGCGCAATTTTCGAATGATTTTTCCAACGCGCGTGATCCGCGCATCTTGGGCACTGGCCCAGCGGGGCGTGCCGTCTTTTTCCGCATCGTTGCGCATGCTGCGGAACTTGATCACATTGAAAATCCGGCCGTTGAGTCCGACGCGCTCCTGGCGATAGAGAACAGGCCCACCACTTTCGAGATAAATCAAGAGCGCCGTGACAAGCATCACGGGAGAGGAGAGTGACAGCAACACCATCGCCCCCACCATGTCAAACAGCCATTTGACAATCGAGCGCACCCATCCCTGCTTGAACCCGTCGCCAAAAATCAGCCATCCTGCAGACACTGCATCCAGATGGATCTGCCCCAGGAACTGCTCGAAATGGGTGGCGATGTCGATGACCTGAATACCATTGAGCTTGCAGTCGAGCAATTCACGCATCGGCATACTCCCGCCGCGGCGCTCATTCAGGGCCACCACAATTTCATCCACATGGTGATTTTTCACCACATCGGTCAGTGTTTTCCCGGAAGAAAGAATGTTGCGCTCGGAAACGCTGGGTTCTTTTTCCTGGGGCCCGGAAAAATAACCGACCAATTCGATCCCCGGATCATTGGCCTGTAACGATTGACCCACGATGCACGCACGTGGCCCCGTGCCAAACACCAGGACACGCTGGTGCGTGTACGACACAGGCAATATTTCGCCCCCGAATAATCGAATGATCAGCAGCCCGCTGACGATCAACAGCAGTGCCACCAATGCCTGTTCATTCTGGTAAGGGGACTGCAGCGGCAAGAGGAACAAGATCCCGCTGGCAATCGCCATCGAGAACAGAAAGGAAAGCACAGCCCGCGCCCGGACCTGACCCACGGTCAGTTTGCTGGGGCGCTCATACAGGCCAAGAGCGAAATTCACGGTGAGAATACCGACGGCCATCAACCCCCCCCGTATGACTCCCGAGGCGATCGCAGCAACATTGAACATGCCCATCCCTGCCTGCATCGTCAACGAGACAATCAACGTGCCGACGATCAGCACCGAATACAGCAGGACCTGCAACATGGTGCGCCGGTGAAAATAATGGCTGAAAATTTTGATCATTGCCACGCCCTGCCAAATCCGATTGCCGGATGCCAAAACACGTGCCAGTAAATCGCCCTCGTTCGGCAATTCATGAAACAAGGCGTTTGCGCTGCATCCCAATGCTCGACATGTCAAAAGTTGCTTGACAACCCAATGAATCCGAGTCAATCACTATCTCTCATCGGATTCAATACACTGTGGTTCAGTGATGGGTCGCGAACCAGGGTTGATACGATAAGCAACAGCCAAAGCATAATGGATACGCGTGGAATTTCAATGGTGCTAATTACCGCTCCAATCAGGAGGGTAGTAGCCATTGAAACGCCCGCCACAAGGGCCAAAGCGTTTTTCCGGGCAACACCTTGAGCGGCCCGCATCAGCGCCCCAACCGCCAATGCGGCCAGCACCACCCATCCCAGCAACCCACGTTCGATCAACAGTTCCAGCAGCATGTTGTCGATATGCCAGGGCAGGAAGTTCGCGTGGGCGATGCTGCTCCAGTGCCGCGGCCCTTGTGCAAAAACTGCATTCTTGAGCATCTGCCGGCCCTGTGGATCGATCAGTTCCACCGCGTCCAGGCGCACAGGCGTCTTTGCCTGCACCACCGTGATCGACAGCACACCCTCTCTCCAGGCAGAAAGGGCCCCCTCCGGCGCAAAAGCGGGGCCCTGCAAACGCCATTCCAGCCAGCCGCCCGCTTCATCGCCCGATGCAAGCACATGGTGCATTTGCTCCTGGCACCGGAAGGAGTACAGCAGATGCCGCTCACACAGCTGAACCTTCAACAGCGCGGACGCCCCGGCGTACCCGTGCAAGCGAACGCTGTAGGCGCCACCCGGCGCCAATGCCACGCGCTGGGTGAGCGCCAGCTCGCCCCTGCCCCCCGGTCGTGCGGGCCCCGAAAGCCACACCTGGCTGCTGCCATTCGTACCGCGCACCCAGCGCACCTGGCCTGGCAAGGCCCCCTCCATGGTCTGCGTGCTGGAATGCGCCGGCAACCGCCCCACCCCCAGCCCAAGGACCCACTGGCTGGGCGTCTTCAACAAGTCCACACCGCGCTGCCAATGGGCCAATCGCTGGTAGAGGTCTTTATCGGATCGGGCCAGCCGCCCCGGCATGAATGAGCCGCCCAGCAAAACACCCAGCGCTTCCACCACCAACGCCACCAGCAGGCACACCATTGCCCGCCGATGCCCTACAGAACCATCCGGCGCAACAAGGCGATATTTGTGAGCCAACACGGTCAGTGCCATCCATGCCAGCGCCACAGACAGATAAACGCCGCGTGAGTACGTCATGAGAACCGCATAGATCGACACCAGCACCAGCGCCGCCGCCGCGCACCAGCGCCAGCCATGGGGGGCAGTCCATGCCGCCCACCATGCGAACGGCAATGCCAACGCCAGATAGACGTCGATGGCGCCGCCGCCGACATGCATTTCCCAGAACCAGGCCGTAATGCGATAGTGGTCGCTAAAGTCCAGACCACCCACGTAAACGCCGCGCTCCCACACCACCGCGGCGCAGACCAGTGCCAGCCCGGCGACCATGCCCCGCGCCAGCCGCAGGGGGGCACCCTCGCCCGCGCGGTACAGCGCGGGCATCAGCAGCAGCCCCCACACCAGGCTCTTGGCCACACGCAGCGTATTGCCGGGCAGGTCGTAGTCCCCATAAACCCCGTGGGCCCACAGGTCCGCCAGCAATGCGGTCCACGGCGCGGCGCCACGCGCATCGTCCAAGCCGCGCCACACGCCCAGCAGCAGCACCGGTGGCAGCACCCGGTACACCCAACGCATGCTGCGCGGCGTGCAGTGGAAAACGGCGGCGGGTCTGCGCCATGCATCCAGGCTCCAGCGCAGGTAGGCGCCGCCCATGGCAGCAAGTATCAGCAGGTCGGATTCGTCCACCAGCCACCAGCCCGTCCAGGGTGCGAAACTGGCCACCGGCAAAAACGCTGGCAACAGGAACCACAGGTCGCCAGGCCGCCAGGCGGCCCAGGCCACCACGGTGCACAGCACCACCACGGCCAGAGCGGGCGCCACGGGGTGCTGACCGGCGACACCCAGGGCTGCTGCCGCGAAGCATAAGCCGCACAAGCCCGGCATGCCCGCACGGACAGCGGCGGACGTTGCGTTGCGTGCTTCTACACCAGCACTTCGGGACATGGCGGATGCCCCAAAAAGGCCTGCGGGCTGGCCGTCGCGCCATAGGCCCCGGACTGGAACACCACCACCAGGTCACCGGGCTGCGCCACAGCCAGTTCCATCCAGTCGGCCAGCACATCCAGCGGGGTGCACAACGGCCCCACGACGCAGGCGCTCTCGCGCCCGGGCGCCTGCAGCCGGTTTCCAATCACCACCGGGTAGTTGCGCCGGATCACCTGGCCAAAATTTCCCGACGCAGCCAGATGCTGGTGCATGCCACCGTCGGTCACCAGGAACACTTGTCCACGCGACACCTTGCGGTCAATCACCCGCGCCACATAAATGCCCGCCTCGCCCACCAGATAACGCCCCAGTTCCAGCACCAGCCGCGCCGCAGGCAGCGCACGCCCCAGGTCGGCCTGCACCCGTGCCAGGGCATCGGCCACGGGAGCGAGGTCCAGCGCGTGCTCGCCCGGGAAATACGGTATGCCCCAGCCGCCGCCCAGGTTGACGTGGCGTACGGGGGCGGGTGCATCCTGCGCCAGGCGCAGCACCAGGTCGAGCGAGCGGCGCAGGCTCTCCGCAATCACGTTGCCACGCAGGTTCTGCGAGCCCGGATAGAGATGGAAACCCTCGAACGCCACGCCGTGCGGCACCATGCCGCGCAACAAGGCCGGCACCTGCTCGGCGTCGATCCCGAAGGGCTTGGGGCCGCCACCCATGTGCATGCCGGCACCGCGCAATTCGAAATCCGGATTGATGCGCAGTGCCACGCGCGCCGGCCGCCCCAGCGCCTGCGCGGCATCGGCCAACACCCGCAGTTCGCGCGCCGACTCCACATGCAACAACACCCCTGCGGCCACGGCCCGGCGCAACTCGGCATCGCTTTTACCCGGCCCCGCAAAGCCCACGGACTGGACATCCGCGCCGGCATCCAGCGCCAGCTTGAGTTCGCCAGCCGAAGCCACGTCCATGCCATCGACCAGCGGGCGCACAAAGCCCACCAGGGCCGGCATGGGGTTGGCCTTGATGGCGTAGTGCAGGTGCACGCCTTGCGGCAGCACCTGCCGCACGGCTGCGATGCGCGCCGCGATCAGCGCGCGGTCGTATGCGTAAAAAGGCGTCTGGCCGACCCGTTCGGCCAGCAAGGACAGCGGCATGCCGCCGACCTGCAGTTCATCGCGGGAGGTGTCGAATCGATCCATATTCCTGTATCCAGCGTTGGCGGTCCAGCTTGCCATTGGGGCTGCGCGGCAGGGGTTGGCGGACCCATTCCAGTGCTTTGGGCAGCATGTACGCGGGCAGATGCGCGCGGCAATGCGCCAGAAGGGCCGCGCTGTCCGCGCCGGCGTTGCCGCTGGCCTCGGGCGAAGCCAGCAACGCCGCACAGATGGCGCTGCCCAGCGCCTCGTCGGGCACCGCATGCACCAGCGCTTCGGCAACCAGGCCGCTGGAATACAGCACCTCTTCCACCTCGGTGGGACTGACGCGGTAGCCCGATGTCTTGATCATCTCGTCGCGCCGGCCCACAAAATACAGGAACCCATCGGCATCGCGACGCACCGTATCGCCCGAGTACACCGCCCGCTCTGGCGCCCGCCAGTCGCCACCCGCAGGCAGCAGATCCGCAGGCCAGGGCCTGAAACGCTGCACGGTCGCCTCGGGTTGCCGCCAGTAGCCCAGGGCCACCAGCGGGCCGCGATGCACCAGCTCGCCAGGCTCGTTGACGGCACACTCGCTGCCGTCTTCGCGCAGCACGCGCACATCGGCATTCGGTATCGCCCGCCCGATGGAATCGGGCCGCCGGTCCACCTCGTCGGGTGGCAGAAACGTGGAACGAAACGCCTCGGTCAGTCCATACATCAGAAAGGGCGAAGCTGCGGGCGCCAGGTCGCGCAAGCGCTGCAGCGTGGCCCGGGGCATGCGCCCGCCGGTGTTGGCCCAATAGCGCAGATGTTGCGCGGCACCGGCCGGCCAGTCCAGCGCCGCCAGCTGCATGTACAGCGGCGGCACTGCCGTCAGGCCCGTGACCCGCTCGCGCACCATGGCCTGCAACACATCGCGCGGCAACAGGTAGTTGAGCAGCACCACGCGCGCGCCCACCAGAAAGGCCGTGGTGAGCTGGCTGAACCCGGCATCGAAGGACAGTGGCAGCACTGCCAGCAAAGTGTCATCGGCGTGGTTGTGCAGATAGCTCGCAACACTGGTGGCGCCGGCCACCAGATTGCGGTGCGACAGCACCACCCCCTTGGGCTGGCCCGTGCTGCCGGAGGTGTAAAAAATCACCGCCACATCCATGTCCAGCAACCGGGGCGGCGCAACCGGCTGACTGGCCAGCACATCGGACCAGGCATGCACGCCAACGTGCACCGAAAAAACATCTGGAGCGGCCGGCGGGTGCCCATCACACAGCACCACATGCCGCAGCCCGGGGCAGTTGGCCAGCACCGGGGCCAAAACCGCCAGGCGCGCAGCGGATGTCACCAGCACCTGCGCTTGCGCATCTTGCAGAATGTGCGCCACCTGCCCCGCCTTCAGCAAGGGATTCACGGGCACCAGCACACCGCCTGCGGCAGGTGCAGCAAAGCTGGCCACCACGGTTTCCACCCGCTTTTCGAGGTACACCACCACGCGGGCCCCGCGCTCCAGCCCCAGGGCCAGCAGGCCCGCCGTGCAGCGCTCCATCTGCGACTGCAGGTCGCCATACGACAGGTGCACCCCCTCCACCGTCAAGGCCCGGTGATCCGGCCAACAGGCGGCCGCCCGGGCCGGCAGCTCGTGCAGCAAAACGGGGGGCACTCCGCTGTGAAAATCCGGCGCTTGGGGCATGTGGCGGATGGTAAGTCATTGCCATGCTTCCCAGTGGCCCGCCCCACGCAACCCGCGGCCTGCCTAGAATCCATCCGCAACCCCGCCACACACCCCACCCGCCATGAACCTGACCGATCAAGTCCTTCACGTGCTCGACAGCGCACTCAGCCTGCAAGGTCGCACCGCGGGTTTCACGCGCGACACCCCGCTGCTGGGCGCCCTGCCGGAGCTCGACTCCATGGCCGTGCTGGCACTGCTCACCGGTCTGGAAAACCACTTCGGCATCACCTTCAGCGATGAAGACCTCCGTGGCGCGGTGTTCGCCACCGTGGGCAGTCTGAGCGACCTGGTGGGGCAGGCGCTGGCCCGGCAGGACCCATGAGCCTTGTCGGGCGCGCCACCCTGCCGCAGGCATTTTTCTTGCCGACCGACACCGGGCTGCGCTTTTGCCTGTTCCACCCTCCGCAGGGTGATGCCCGCCGGGGTTGCGTGCTGTATCTGCACCCGTTTGCCGAAGAGCTCAATGGCACGCGGCGCGTGGTTGCTCAGCAAGCGAGGGCGCTGGCGCAAGCCGGCTACGGCGTGCTGCAGATCGATCTGCTGGGCTGTGGCGACAGCGAAGGCGACTTTGCCGATGCCACCTGGCAGGCCTGGCTGCAGGACGCGCGGCTGGCCCACCGCTGGCTGCAAGAACACGCCAGGGGCCCGCTGTGGCTATGGGGCCTGCGCGCCGGCGCCCTGCTCGCCACGGCGCTTGCAAGCGAGCTGGCCGATCCTTGCCATTTGCTGCTGTGGCAGCCGACCCTCAGCGGGCAGCAGCAGCTGCAACAATTTCTGCGCCTGCACACAGCCAGCCAGTGGCTTGGCACTGGCAACGCCAACGGGCCGCCGCCAGCGTACCTGCTCGACAAGGACCAGTCCGTGGACATTGCCGGCTACACCCTGACACCAGCGCTGGCGCAGGGTCTGGCTGCGGCGCGGCTGCAGCCCTCCCAGCGGCTCCCAGGTCGGCTGGTCTGGCTGGAGTTGTCAGCCCAGGCAGAGCCCATGCTGACTCCGGCCTCAGTCCAGCAGCTCGCCCTTTGGCGCGACGCAGGCTGGGCGGTGTCTGCACTGGCGCTCACGGGCCCGCTTTTCTGGCAAACCGTGGCCCACGATGAAGCACCCGCCCTGTTGCAGGCAACGCTCGACATGCTCCACGGAGCAGGCACGCAGGTGAAGACGCCATGAACTGCCAAGAACAACCCCTGGTCATCCCCGGCCCCAACGCGCAAGACATGCTGGGCATCGTCAGCCTGCCCGCACCGGACACACCCCAGTCCAGCATGGGCGTGGTGATTGTCGTGGGCGGCGCGCAATACCGAGCGGGCAGCCACCGGCAGTTCGTGCAACTTGCCCGATTCCTGGCTGCCGCAGGCTACCCGGTGTTGCGCTTTGACTTTCCCGGCATGGGGGACAGCCCAGGCGATCCCGTGCCCTTTGAAGACTCCGCCCCCCACATTGCCGCAGCCATCGACGCCTTGTGCAGCCACCCCGTGAAGGTGAACAGGGCCGTGCTCTGGGGCCTGTGCGACGGAGCCTCGGCCAGCCTGCTCTACCTGCAGGCCAGGCATGACCCGCGGGTGACGGGACTGGTGCTGCTCAACCCCTGGGTACGCTCCGACGCCGGACTGGCCCGCGCACGGGTCAAGCACTACTACCGCCAGCGCCTCCTGGAACCCGCTTTCTGGCGCAAACTGGTCGCCGGCGGGGTGGGCTGGCAGGCGCTGCGTGGCCTGGGGAGCAACCTGCGCACCATGCGGAAAAAATCGCCCCAAACGATCACATTTCAAGAGCGCATGGCGCAAGGTTGGCAGGCGTTTCCTGGGCCTATCCTGCTATTGCTGAGCGAGCGCGACCTCACGGCACTGGAATTCGTCGAACACGCAAACACCCGCAGCGGCTGGGTCGGCTGGTCCCGAAAAGCAGCACTCATCCGGCACACACTGCCCCTGGCCGATCACACCTGCTCCACACCCCAGTCACAGCAATCCGTGCAAGCCCTGGTACGGGACTGGCTGGACCCACTCGTACGCCCATTCACTTGAGCGCCTCATCGGTGGAAAAACCGATGGCGGCTTGGCATCTGCGGATCTTCTGGGGTAACCCGCCTGTGCACGCACACCACCCAGATTCGAACCACGCTCGCAGGCATGGAGGGAAAAAACAGCCCTGGTGGCGGGCAATCAACACGCCCACCGGGACACCGTCGAAATTTATTACATCCGAATGGATAGACAACACGAAATTTATCGCAAGTCCTTGATTTTATTTGATTTTCAAAATTGGCATGCAACATGCATTCTCAGCGTAAACCGCAATCCCGCGGTCTCTGCAGCACCTTTTGAACTCAAGGAGCACGATATGAAATTCCTTCGCCAAACCCTGTCAGCAGGCGCACTGGCAGTGGCCGCGCTGGTTGCGGCACCTGCCCATGCAACGTTCGTCGGATCGATTCCCGGAGGAGCCGCCACCAACGACTACCTTGCGGCCATTGGCAGTGGTCCCGTGGAGGGTTGGTTCAACGCAAACCTCTATCTGCTCGGAGGTCCCGCCAACATTTCTGTGCAGTATTTCGGCGCAGAAGCTGGCTATAGCAACTCCTTCGATTTTGGGGCCTGCGGATTTGACCACCTTGGAGGGAACACAATCACTGGAGCCCAAGTCGGCTCAACTTGCAACTTGGCCAATGTTGCCTCTGGCCTGCTCAACTTTTACTTCTCGGGGCTGGGCGGTGCACCGAATCTTGTCAACGGAGCCAACGACGGCAATGTGGCGTTGGCGGTGCCCAACTTTTTCGTCACACTCGGCAATACCTTCGACACGACCATCAATGGCAGCACCCCTGGCTCAGGTCAGGTTGCCTGGCTCTTCCTGGATGACGGCGGCGCCAGTGGTGACGACAACCACGACGACATGGTCATCAGGCTGGCCCTTACAGGAGGCAGCTTCCAGGTTCCGGAACCAACCAGCCTCGCACTGCTCGGCGTTGCCTTGCTTGGCCTGGGTGCTAGCCGCCGGAAATCAGCTGCCAAATGAATAGCAAGGAGTCTCTCTGCGCCCGCTCTCCAAAGGCCTGAAAACAAAAAGGGAACGCGAACACGTTCCCTTTTACGTTTCACGAGGTGCCCATGGTTTCTTTTGCTTGACCACAACCGGCAGCCGCTGGACCATCCGCCCCATCCACGCCCCCATAGAATGCCGACCACCCGCCCATAAACCGTGCAAACTGCGCGGATCGAAAGCCACCAGCCCCACACGCTCGCGGCGCTGGGCCATCCAGTCGCGCTTGTAGGCGTCGTCACCGCTGAGATAGTCGACCTCCCGCACCCCATCCACGTCCATGGCATGCGCCATCAGTGCCGCCGTGAGGACCGAGCCGGGCGACAAGCGGTCTTGCCCCTTCACATAAGCCAGTTTGTAGATATTGGCCTTGCCGCCATGCACCAGCCAGACCTGCGCGGCCAAGGGCTGCTCGCCCAGCCACAGCACGCCCAGCCGCAACCAGCCTTCGTGCGCGGCAGTGCGTACCAGCCCTGGCATGAAGCCGGGACAAGGCTCCGGCTGCTTCCAGCTTTGGGCATAGACCGCCTGGTACGCGGCCAAGGCCCGGTCCACGTCGGTCGATGCCCCGGTATGGATGTCGATGCGCCAGGTTCCCGCACGGTCGAGCCGGCGCCGGCCCCGCTCCACACTGTGGCGCAGCGCCGACGGCCGCTGCTGCCAATACGCAGCAAACCCGCCTTGCGGAACGATTTGGTAGTGGTTACCGAAACAAAAAAACCGGTCGGTCCAGTATCCGGCAGCTTGCAGCCCGCCCTGCAGCGCCGCCAGCCACGCGCTGTCGGCATCCAGCGGCTGCAGACGCAGCACGGCGCCACCCGGCAGTTGCCGCAGTGCCTTTGCAAACGCTTGCCACTGCTGGGCAGAAAGCTCGCCAACCGCTTGCGCCGAGCCCACCGGGCCATAGAGGCAACTGTAGTAGTTGCCCAGCGCAGCCAGCGGCTGACCGGGCGCCTGCTGCATCAGGTGCAGGTGTGCAGTGCCCGCCCCCAACGACACAGGCAGCGAACATGTCCAGTGCCGGTGGGGCGCCCGCTCGAAACCATGGGCCCGCAAATTGGCAAACCAGGCCTCGGTCTCGAACACGTCGCCGGGCATGCCGTCGCCCTGCCCTGTTCGCTCAGCGGCCGATGGCCAGGTAGTCGAACCCCCGGCTGCGCACCCAGGCAGGGTCGTAAAGGTTGCGGCCATCCACGATGAGTGGCTGCTTGAGCCGCGCCTTGAGAAGTTCAAAGTCAGGGCTGCGGAACTCTTTCCATTCCGTCACGATGACCAGCGCGTCCGCCCCCTCCAGGGCCTCGTTGGGCGTCTGCGCATAGCGGATGCGCGGCTCGTCCCCCAGCACGCGCTGTGCCTCCGACATTGCCACCGGGTCGTAGGCGGTGACGGTGGCCCCGGCAGCCAGCAGGTCGGCCAGCAGCTCCAAACTGGGCGCTTCGCGCATGTCGTCGGTATTGGGCTTGAACGCCAGGCCCCACACCGCAAAATGCCGACCCGAGAGGTCTTCACCCAGCCGCCGCTTGATCTTGTGGCCCAGCACATGTTTTTGCGCGGCGTTGGCGTCTTCAACCGCCGTGAGCACCTTCAGGCTCAGGCCTGCATCGGCCGCCGCGGTCTTGATGAGGGCTTTCACGTCCTTGGGAAAACACGAACCGCCGTAGCCGCAGCCCGGGTACAGAAAGTGATAGCCGATGCGCGGGTCTGAGCCCATGCCCTGGCGCACCATTTCAATGTCGGCACCCAGCTTTTCGGCCAGATTGGCCAGCTCGTTCATGAAGCTGATGCGCGTGGCCAGCATGGCGTTGGCGGCGTATTTGGTCAGCTCGGCGCTGCGGGCATCCGTCACGACCAAGCGATCCCGGTTGCGCTGAAACGGCGCGTACAGCGCACGCATGAGCAAAATGGCCTGCTCGTCGGAGGCGCCGACGATGATGCGGTCCGGGCGCATGAAATCCTCGACCGCCGCACCTTCCTTGAGAAACTCGGGATTGGACACCACCGCATAAGGTGTCTGCGCGCCACGCTGGCGCAGTTCGTCGGCAATGGCGGCATGCACCTTGTCGGCCGTGCCCACAGGCACCGTGCTCTTGTTCACCACGACCTTGTAGTCGGTCATGAGGCGGCCGATATTGCGCGCCGCAGCCAGCACATATTGCATGTCGGCCGAGCCGTCTTCATCGGGCGGCGTACCCACCGCAATGAACTGCAGGGTGCCATGCTGCACGGCGCGCGCCACATCCGTGGTGAAGTGCAAGCGGCCGGCCGCTACATTGCGCTGCACCATGTCCTGCAAGCCGGGTTCATAAATGGGGATCCCCCCCGTCTCCAGCACCCGGATCTTCTCCTGGTCGAGATCCAGGCACAGCACATCGTTGCCCACCTCGGCGAGGCAGGCCCCGCTGACCAGCCCCACATACCCTGTCCCGATGACTGTGATTTTCATGACGCCTCATTAAAAAACTGTGCCGCGCTGGAATGCCAAAAGGCATCATAGCGACGCCGCTCCATCCAGCGGCCGGTGGATTTTCAGGACTGTGCCACCAGAAAAACCCCCGCACAAATCAATGCAACCCCGCCCGCGCGCAACGGGGATACCTGCTCGCCCAACGCGAACCCCACCACCACCGTGAGGGCGAACCCCAGACCGACGAGCGGATAGGCCTTGCTGACATCCCATTTCGACAGCACGCCCAGCCAGATGACGGCCCCCAGGCCATACAACACAAATCCCCCCAGCACATATTGGTTGGCCATCACCGAGACCAGATGGACCAGCGAATGCGGCTGCGCCATCGCATCCCGCACCCCCGGGTCCGACATGCCAGCCTTCAGCAAGAACTGCGCAGCCACCGACAGCGCGACGCTCAGCAGGGCAATCGCAAAGGTGTTCATGGATAAAGCTCCCAAGTGAAAAAATGCGCTGCCATGGCTGCAGCGATCATGGCCAGCACCGTCAGGCGGCTGCCACGGTTCTTGAGGGCATAGACAACCGGGTCATCGTGCATCTCCCCACGCGATGTCTTGATCCACAGGCGTGCCATCCAGTACACCAAGCCGATGGCCACGAACCACAACATTTGCGGGGTGGCGTAGCGCGCCTGGGTCTCGGGCGCGCTGATGAACAGGCCGAACACCACCACGGCACACAGCGCTGCGCCCACACCCAGTGGCCACAGCACCACCAGATCGCTTACCCGGTAATCGCGTCCACGGGTCGCACCCGCGCCGGCGTCTTTCAACGACACCAGTTCCGCACAGCGCTTGACCAAGGCCAGGCTCAGAAATATGAATGCCGAAAAGGCCAACAGCCAGGAACTGGTGATCGCACCGATCGCCACCGAGCCTGCCAGTATGCGAATGGTGTAGAGAAGCGACAGCATGAGCACGTCCATCAACACGTATTCCTTGATCACCCAGCTGTAGAAGCTGGTCAATACCAGGTACGTCACCAGCATCCCGAGAAATCCTTGCGACACGGCACTGGCCAGGCCAAGGGCCAACACCAGCGCGATGCCCGCCACCAGCAGCCCCTGCAGAATCGGCAGCGCGCCGCTGGCAAAGGGACGCAGGCGTTTGCGGGGGTGAGCGCGGTCACTTTCGAGATCCCACAGGTCGTTGACGATATAGGTGGCGGATGCGGCGAGGGAAAACGCGGCAAAGGCCAGCGCCATGCTGGCCAGCTTGTCCATGCGGGTGAATTCGAACGTGGTGAGCAGCGGAACGAACAGCAACAGATTCTTGATCCACTGGTGTACCCGCAGGGCCCGCAGCCACACTGCCATGCCGCTGGCCGGCTTCGGGTACTCGCGCTCGATGGGCACTGCGCGCCGCACCTGGGCCGCTGTACGGTGCGCCACACCCACCAGAATTGCCGCCTGGGCCTGCTTCCAGATCGGCAGATCGGCGCTGCCATCGCCGGCATAGACAAACGCCTCGCCCACTTGTGCCTGAATCGCCTGGAGTTTCGTCCGGCCTTTCAGATTGTTGCCACCGTGGGTGGAAAGCACCTTGTCGAAAATCCCCAGGTGCCTTGCCACCCCCTGGGCGGTGGTGTGGTGCGCCGCCGTGGCAAGGACGATTTCCCGCCCCCTGGATTTCTCTGCGCGCAGGTACTCCAGCAGCGGTGTGCAATAGGGAATGTTTTCAGCGTCGAGGGTGACGCGGGACGCAATGGCCTCCTTGAACCCTGCCCGGCCACGCATCAGCCACAAAGGCAAGCGCAAAACGCTCCACGGAGAACGCTTGAGCAGTCGGACCAAGGACTCCAGCAAGGTGTCCGTGGGCGTAAGGGTGCCGTCCAAGTCCACGACCAGAGGCAAGTTCGATGTCTGGACCACTCTCCCCTCCTCCATGAAGTGAGGCCCGTTGTAGCAGATAACCCTTCAGGCACATCGCTCTTTTTGCCTGCCACAAACAATAATTCAAAAGAAACAGCAACTAATGCAGAACAGCAAAGCACCAACAGCTATTTAATCAATAGCAATGGAAGCGCACTTTTAGACAAATTACCGCCCTCCAGCAACGCCCTGGGCTGTTGGCGCCGCATCGAAATGCGGCGCAAAGCGCAGGTTTTTTGTTCCGGTTCACGGGGATATGTTTGAAAATGTTTCCATTACAGGGTGCAGCGCAAACCTCCCACACGGCCCCAGCAAACCCGCCCCAGCCGCAAGGTCCACCGAAGATCCCGATACCTCGCTGTTGCTGCGCAAAACTGCCCCCATTGGCACCATCTATCATGGTTCTTCGCTATTGATTTTGCTTAATTTTTAAGCACATCAAAAGCCCATCTGCAAGCGCTCCGAGCCGGCCAGCCAACGAAGCCACGGTACCGCCTCACGGTGCTGCCGGCTGTGACATACGGTTTCTTCTTTAGATACGCCCTCCCGGACAATTCCTGGTCTGCCGAAGACCCGCACGGTCTGCGTCCGTGGTCAAGACCACCACACCAACGCTTGTCGCGCAGCTCTTTCACCCCCGATGCGCTCAAGGTAGGCCGGGTTTCATGGCCCTACCCTGCGGCGGCGCAAGCCACCTGCCAGCACATACCAGCAACCCCTTCCCATCGGATGCCCCGAAATACATGAGCACTTCAGTTTTCCAGAAAGACACAATTAGAAATAATTGTCGCAACGGGCTTACAGGCCTGCTTCTATTGGCCACCTTATCGGCCTGCGGTGGCGGCGGCGACAGCGCCACACTGGGCATCGAGTCCGCGCAAGCGTCCGAGTCCAACATGGAACTGGCGCGTCAAGGCCAGCGCCAGCGGCCATCGGCGACGGCATCAACCCAGTCCACAACGACCTCGGACACCGTGACCACCACGGAGACCGTTACAACCGATGGCACCGTATCGACCACGACAGTTTCCACCCTGCCACCAGCGCCCACGCCCATCGCCAATGTTCCATTCAGCTGTGCAGCAGGTGCCATCACCTGCGTGGAAGTGGCCTCCACCAGCTCCCAGGCGCAGGCCAGCCTGCCAGTCACCTTTGGTCAACCCTTCAAAGCGGGCGACTGGCAGCACACGACGCAAGGACTGGTCGCCCAAGTGGGCGGTGCGACCATTCCCTTGCAGGCCGACGAGATCTCGTCCCACCGCGATGGGTCTGCCAGATTCGCCGTGCTCAGCGCCCAGTTGAGCAATGTGCAGCCGGGTGAAGCACGCATCATCAACATCTTTCCGGGCGCCAAGTCCAGCAGCACCCCCAGCGTGCCCGCTTCCCCCGACTGGAACCTGGAGCTCGAAGCACAGGTGTATGACGCCAGTGGCAACGTGACCGCCACGCTGGTGGCACAACCCCAAGCCCAACTGGCAACGCAAATCACCAACAACACCGGCCGCCGCCTGGCCGGCGCCGTGGCAACCGAGTACACCGTTGCCCTGCCGTTCAAGAACAAGGCAACGGGCACGCCACACCCGCACCTGAGCGCCCGGCTGCACACCCGCCTGCTGGACGGCGGCCAGCGCATCCGCACCGACGTGGTGATGGAAAACACCCGCACCTGGACGGCAAGCCCCGGCAACATCACGTATTCGTTTGCCGTCAAGCGCAACGGCAGCACCATCTACACCCAACCCAAGTTCACCCACTACCACCACGCGCGGTGGCACAAGGTGCTGTGGACCGGCGCGTCGGCCGAACCGCTGGCGCGGGTGCGGCACAACATGCCTTACTTCTTGGCGAGCAAGGCAATCTGGAACTACAACCTGAATCTCACCATTCCAGAGACCGTTCTTTCTTCCCTCTATTCGCAGTACACCCAAGCAAAAGCCAATCAAGCCAGCCTTGGCCCGATGGCCAACTTACTGATGACGGCCTATTTTCCGACCACGGGCGGTCGTCCGGAAATCGGGCCGGTGCCTCAATGGACGGCCATGTATCTCATCTCTCAAGATGAGCGAATGAAAGAGGTGATGCTTGCCCACGCCGATGTTGCAGGTGCCGTACCCGTTCACTACCGCGACGAATCTTCTAGCCAGCCGCTGGACCTGGATCGATACCCCAATGTTTCCACGATGCGGGGCACCTCGCAGCCTGCACTTCCAACGCTTGTTAATGCAGCCACCATCTGGGAACCCGACACTGGACACCAAGGCTCCTATGCTTATGTGCCTTACCTAATTACAGGGGATGCATTTTTTCAAGAAGAACTGATGTTCTGGTCGGCTTGGAACCTGACGGCGATGAGTCCTGGCTACCGAAGCTTTGGACAGGGTTTGCTTTGGGAAGACCAAGTGCGCGCTCAGGCGTGGATGATGCGTGCATTGGGTGATGCCTCGAGAATTCTTCCTGACAACCACGCAATGAAGACCTACTTCAAAAGCAGACTCTCCAATAACCTAGAGTGGTTCTATCAAAACTGGATTGCATCGCCTGCAACCGATGTCTCGCCAATGGGATCCCCTGTTAATCCCTACGCAACAGCTCAAGCCGGCCCATGGCAAAACGATTTCTGGGCAATTGTGATGGCGCAACATGCAGAAGCAGACGAACCACGAGCTAAAGATCTGGTGAATTTTGTCAGCAAGCTTGGAGTTGGTCGGTTTATGAATGAGTCTCAGGGATTCTGCTTGTCAAAGGCAGCCGCCTATTACTTGGAACTAAAGAATTCTGGCGGCAACTGGATCACGGGATGGAACGAACTTGCTCAGATCAACTTCCCAGGCGTCACTTGCTCTGATACAGCCACCTATGATGGCTACCCTGCGTGGGCCGGGGGTTACGCAGCGAACGCAAGAGCCATGTTGGGGGCAGTTTCAAGCCTTGGTGTTCAAAATGCATCGACCGCCTATGCACTCTGGAAATCGAAGACACCTTTGATGGATGCGGATTTTGCAAACAACCCGACTTGGGCGATCGTTCCCAGGTAAATAAAAACCCCGCATGCGCGGGGTTTTTTTCGCCTCAAAAAGCTTAGCGGGAAAAATTCCTATTCAAGCAAAGGCAATCGAACTCACGAACTCGTCCAGCATCGTCCCGCGAGACGGGAAACATGCCCAGTACATCAAAGCCAACATCGTCCAACAATGCCAATGATTCATGATAAGACGGCATGTTCTGATAGATAGGAAGAAATGAAACCTCGGTTTGCAGCAAAGGCACAATCTTAAGTCGATCAAGCCCACCATTGATCACCGTGCGATCATGCCCCTGGGTATCGATCTTAACGAACGCCTTACTCCAATCGATCGGAATATCAAGAGCATCAAGGGACGATAGCGAAATCACCTCGCGCCCGATCAACGACATGCGCTCGCTGCTCTCCGCTGGACTAAGAAGCGAATTCAACTCGCTGCCTGCCATGAGATTGATCTCGGCTTGCCCCACCTTATCGCTCAGTCCCATTTTGTGAGTTGACCACTGGCTATCTTCTGATGCTAGCCTCACCAGCTTTTCGTATGGTGCAGAACAGGGCTCAAACGAATGAATTTTTCCGGAATAGCCAATTGACCTGAGCAGTTCGCCATATCCTCCAATATTGGCACCAATATCCAGAACTGTCGAAACGTTGTAGCGTTTGAGCGCAGTTTTCAAATATCTATCATAAATGTAGTCTTGGCTGTAGGCAAGAGACATGACGTCGTACCCAAAGAACCGAAACGCATTGCGAATTGAATTTTTGAATTCCATCAAAAGCTCCTTGCAAAATAGAAATTAAAAGATATAAATTAGCAAAAATATCAACTCTCACTTTGCACCAGAGTCATGGCTTGGAATGTGAGGATGAAGAGGCACACGTTGACCGCAATGCAGCAGCAAAGCGCATGGCATATGGTTCGGCCGAATACAACTCAACAGCTCTGGCGCGAGCCAAACTGCCCATGGTTCGCATCCGCTCTGGGGCGGCCTTGAGCGCCAACACCGCTTGTCGCAGTTTCACGGCATCACCAACCGGAACCACCTCAGCAGTTCGCCCCGGATCCAGATAATCGCGTATGGGCGGGTTATCGCTAATCACCAAGGGCTTTCCCATCGCCATTGACTCCAGAATGCTGCCCACGCCGCTGACGTTAAGGGTTTCAGAAAGTGGAATGACCACTAGGCTGGCCTTGGCATAAAGCTCACGGAGCTCTGGAAAGCTCATTCTCGACGAGATCTGCTTGAGCCTCATGCGTGCATTGCTCGGCACCTCCAGCTTGGCCCTTGTTTTGACAATCACCTCTACATCGAGTGGCGCAAGGGCCCCGATCAGGGTAGGCCAATCACGACCATGGTCATCACCAATCGCCAGAATAGGGCCATCTATATTAAAGTTCTGCGGCTGGTAAAACTCGGTATCAATCTCTTGCCAAACTGGAGTCGCCCGCTCGCCGATGCCCCAGCGCTTACCCAAATAATTAATCTGATTCTCCGAGAGCACCAACAAACTATCCACCCTTGGAAACGCAATGTTCTGGAGCCATTTTCTCGGCCTCCATACTTCATCGGGAATTACATCCCAAATTGCAAGTTTTGGCTTGTAGTGCATGAGTTGGCGCAACAAGGTCATCACAGCGACCGAACTCTCAAAAACAGAAAGCACCAAATCAACATCTCGGCGGAGCAGCAAAATCTTCAGGGCACGAAATGGATCAATTCCTCTATACACCATATGGCGTCTAAGCAGTGGCAACTTGCTAGACAAGAACGGATCGATGATCTCGACATCAATGCCGTACCGCTCCGCCAAAAGTCGATACAAAGCAACTGGATCAGGACGACTACCATGAACGTGCGACCGGATTCCCGGAAGCCAATCCTCGGAAGCTATCAAAACCACCTTTAACCGGCGACTATCCATCAATACACCTCACGCAATTTTCAAAAATCACGACACCCGTTTTGCAATAGCAGGAAATTGTCGCACCACTGTTCGCCAGACTGCAATGCCAGCACTTAACGCAATCAAATCTCCCATGCACAATCGGAACTGACTCATTTGCCGATACAATTACGAAGTTCAAATTCGTTAAAAATTCCAAAAAGATTGCGGCCCAGCACACATTGATAGCAAAGACTCTTGTTTAAGATGTGTGCCGAAGGCATTAATTCCGCCATTCGCTCGCCGGTGACATGCGCATAAACACCCAACCCGTTGACAACCATCATTATTAAAGCCGCGAAAGAAACCAACAATACCCCCCAGTTTTGGCGTAACTTCCCGGATGGCGCAAGAGACTATCAACACAACAGCGGGCGAAAATTGAAGCACAAAAAGAAACACACTCCCTTTGCTATGGAATCCATAGTGCAGAAGAATAAAATACAAAAATACCAAGACACCTACCAATCCATAGGGATCTCGCCTCATAATGGAAAAAACAATCCCAACAAACAAGATCAACACCCACAACACAGCAGCCAAGTAGCCCACCAATGAGTAATTTGGTGATTGAAAATCGTAAATAAAAGATTCGGAGGAAATTTCAATTAATTCGTAGACCGGGGGCTCACCACTGCAAACAAGAAAAGTGAGCAGATACCGAGATAAGTCGCTCTTGATATTGTCAACCAGAACCCAGTAAGTTCTCCGAGCCCCATTCAAAAGATCGATCTGCAGCGGAAACAACCAGATTAAATAGCGCAAAAATATCAGAACCCCAAGGAAGACAAAAAGAAAAATCGTTTCCCTTAGATTTTCCGCACCAAGCATCTTGCGTCCCTGCAATCCAATTCGAACAAGCCATATTACAAGATACAAACCAGTATTGGTTACCGTGACCATTGTCGCGATTGCCGCGATTGCCGCCAGCATGACGAATCTCCAGGACGCCCCCCTCTGGCTCCTTGATATACTGATTAACAATGGCAAGCTGAAGCGGAAGACTGAGCGTAAACTTATCTAGCGTCAGGTTCGCAAAAATAAAAGCCCCGCTCAATGTCGTTACCAAAAACAAGATGACTTTTGGACCGATATCCGACTGTAGGCGACAACATATTTTCCAAACCAAGTACAAATTAGCGACACCAATCGTCACCAAAAATACCGCCATCGCCAAATCGGGACCAAAGAGGCTTACGAGGGGCCGCAGGATCAGCCTAGGGCAATATCCACTCGAATGGCGAAACAAAAATTCTGCATGGTAATCAAGTTCGGTGACAAACAACTCCCACGGCGGCAACCATCTCTTAATTTGTATTTCCTGATCCAAATCAAAGAAGGTATCATAACTACGCTCCAATGGAGTCATTGCATAGGAATGATAGAAGGCCAGCAGCGCCAGAAACACGCATCCGAATATTAAAAACCGACTACTCAGACGGTGTCTTACACCTAACAGAAAGCGCTGCAAAGTGTGATTAATTGTATGCACAGACACCTCTTGAGACCATTTGGTTATTTCACCCTTTGATTCGATATCAATCAGATAACCAAGAAATCCAACGGCGACAAATTATGGGGGCCCTCCGGAGATTGCGTCGGGAATGGGCGTGGACCGGGGAGGGAGAGGGAGTGCAAACCCTTCAAACGCCCAAGATGGTTCGCTACCACAGCCCGAGACACCACATTTGAGAGCCCTTCATGAAGAGGTCTTATGTTGTTGGTTTTTCATCATTCACATCTCCCAGATCTGCGCCCCCCAAGGCTGCGGCGATTTCGGCTTCAGCATTGCGCCTGCGACCAAGAAAACCTTCGAGGCTACGAAAATGAGAAATGCGTCCCTACGTCGCCCCGGTTGTCACCACTTTACTCAGTAAGCAAACATGTTGTGCAAAATTTAGTAGAAGAACAGAGAATTGTTCGTGATAAGACGCATACACGAGGCTTAGACTTGAAGCACTATCGGCTTTCGCGCAGCAGTACGAGGTGGATACCGCCGAGTCAACTTGCTTGAGACCTACCCGCCTCGCGCACGCCAGTCGGCACCTCAAAATAAAGCCTTCACGTGTCCTCAGTCCGCCAAAAAGTCGCCCTTCAGTTCGTCGTCAGCAACCTGGCCCTGGTCGCCAACTTTGTGCTGACCATCGTACTGGCCCGCCTGTTGAGCCCGCAAGACATTGGTATCTTTTCCATGAGCGCGGTGCTTATGGCCGTGGCGCATGTGTTCCGTGATTTTGGGGTCACAGCCTTCATCAAGCGAGAAAAAGATCTCACCCCTGAACATCTGCGCAATGCGCTCGGGGTGTTGCTGGTTACCTCTTGGAGCGTAGCCTGCGCCATGTTCTTGAGCGCACCGTATTGGGCAGAGTTCTTCCGTGAGACGCGGGTGGCCCATGTGGTACAGGTGCTAGCACTCGGGTTCGTGTTTATTCCGTTCGGATCTATTCCGCTTGCCATCATCACGCGAGAGATGGCAGTAGAAAAGTGGTCTCGCATCACAGCGGTCGCAACGTTGATCTTCTTCGTCTCGTCAGTGCTTCTTGCGCTGGCAGGCTTCGGCCCCATGACCATGGCCTGGGCCAACCTGATCAACATCATCGTCACCGGCGCCATGGCGCGTTGGGCCTTGGGTCGGCCGCTGCCCTGGCTGCCGGCCTTTGGCCAGAGCAAAGGCATCGTGCACTTCGGCCTGGGCAACTTGCTCACTGCTCTGCTCAAGGCTGCCGACAATGCCTTGCCCGATATCTTGCTTGGCCGCAAGATGACGCCGGCCGATGTGGGCTTGTTCAGCCGGGCCAACTCCACCGTGAACATGGTGAGCACAGCCCTGCTGCCCACCGTGAACTACTTCGCCCTGCCCTACCTGGCCAAGGTTCATCACGCCAATGGACCGGTGGCTGGGGAGTACCTGCGGGCCACCTCTCTCATCAATGCCCTGATGTTGCCGGCCTTGGTAGCCATCGCGGTGCTGGCACGCGACATCGTGAGCTTCCTGTACGGCAACGCCTGGTTAGACGCCGTGCCTGCCATCCCCTGGTTGTGCCTGGCCTACGCGGTAAGCAGCCTGTTCACACTGAGCGCACCCGCCCTCATGGGGGTAGGCAAGCCCTATGCCGCCATCGGCCCCACCGCCTTGCTGGTGGTGGCCAAGGTCACGTGTGCGCTGTGGCTGATGGATGGCACGCTCAACACCTTTGCGCTGGCCATAGCGATGGGCCAACTGGTGAGCATCCCCTACCAGCTGTGGATTCATCAGCGCGACCTGCAACTGCCATGGGCCGATTGGGCCAAGAGCACCTTGCCGCTGCTGCTGCAAGCGGCACTGGTCGGTACGGTCTGCTTCGGCATTCGCGAAGCGTTGCCCGTGGACACGCCGGCATGGGCCGCCATAGCCATCGTCGGCATGGGTGCCTCGGTGTCTTTCCTGGCCGGCTGCTTTCTGTTGTCTCTTCCCATGGCAGACGAGTTGAAACGGCTGCAGCAAGCTCTGCTGCACCGAACGCGCGGCAACACATGAGCACACAACCGGCTCGAAACACGCTGCAGCCCAAATCGCCAAGCAGCGACTTTCGGCTGGTGATCGGTCACACAAACCTGGATGTCGCCTGACAAGATGGTGCCCCACCTCTTTACTGCCATGAAACACCCCCGCGTCTCCGTCATCATCCCTGTGCGCAATGGCAAGGACTACATCCAGGAAGCACTGGACAGCGTGCTGCAGCAGTCGTTCACCGCCCTGGAGTTGCTGCTCATTGACGACGGCTCCACAGACGACGACTACGACCGCTACGCCCCTCCAGACCAACGCGTCCGAGTGATCCACCTCACGGGAACCGGCGTCTCGCGGGCACGCAACGTGGGCATGGCACAGTCACGAGGAGAGTTCATTGCCTTTCTGGATGCCGATGACGTGTGGTTCCCCGGCAAGCTGGAGGCACAGGTGCGCTACTTTGATGCGCACCCTGACGTGGGCGTGGTGTTCGGTAAATTCATTCGCTGGCCCGCATTGCCTGGTGGCGGGTTTGCTCCGGCTAGCTCGCTGATCCAGGACGTATCCCAGCTGAGCAAGACCGAAGAAGAACGCTCGGGCTGGCTGTACACCCGGCTGCTGAATGGCTTACTGGTGGGCATGAACACTGCCGTGGCGCGGCGCCCGGTATATGAGGCCATTGGTGGGTTCAACGAATCCATGCGGCAAGGCGAGGATTACGATTTCTGGTTGCGGGCTTCGCGAGTTGCCGAGATGCATTCGCTTGATGGAGCAGTGGCGCTCTACCGCATCCACTCGGCCAGCGCCATGCATCGGCTCTCCTCAGACAACCATCTGGCCAACTTACTGAAGGCAGCGTCGATGCGCTGGGGCTTGGTCACCCAGGGTGGCCTTGGGCTTTCACACAAGGCATTTGATGAACGCCTGGGCAGCGTTTATTTTGATCACGCCTATTCGCACTATTGGCATGGCGACCGAACGGTTGCCAGGGCTGCTTTCTGGCAGGCCTTGAAAAAGGGACACCGCCCACTCCGTTGCCTCGCCTACATCACCTTGTCGTTTTGGCCAGGGTACACCAAAGAACCAAGCGCCTGATCAGCTTGCCAAACACCAGTGCAAACGCTGGCTTGCATCCAGCACTCGACCACGCAGTCCCGTTGCCACAAGGCCCTTGAAGAAGTGATGCTCTTCATTCGCGAAGTCCCGCTTAGCGGCACTGTCGCCCTCTCCCCTGTCGATACAGGCAATGCCTTCTTCCCGTGCCCCCAGCAGAACATAGCGGTACAGGATTCGCCCGGGTGAATAGGCCGAATAGCGGTTGTCGTACACGGGAAACCAGTAGTGCAAGAGCGGCCCGCACTGCAGCCCGAAATGCCCGGCCACCCATTGGTCCCCGCAATGCAACACGCTGAGCAGGGGATGGCAATTGGGGGATTCGGCTTTTAGAAGTTGCGCCAGCAGGCGCGCATTCACCGGGTCAAGCAGCGCACCACCGTCATGGCCAGTGCGCCTGTACTGAGAGTTCTTCAAGGCCACCAGGCAGCCGAGGTCTTGTTCAGGCGTGCTGGATTGCATCTCAAACCGGATAGGGCCGTGCTCGGCCACCAGCTTGCGCTCACGTCGCTCGGTGTCGCTCACCAGCTTTTTGTCTTGGGTACGCAACCATTCCCAATGAGCTTCGCCACCATCGGGGTGGATGCGCGTGCGAAGCCCTTTTCTGGTGCTGTCGCCAGTTAGTCCATGTATCGCCTGGCTCTCGTCCAGGTGGGTGAAATACAGACAGGGCACACGGGCTTGTCGCAGAAGCTGGCCCCAATCAAGCGTAACGTCTGGACGCGCCAGCAAGCCGAAGTAATCGGTCATGTGGCGGCCCACGGGTTCGCGCATGCCCAGTCGCCCAAGCCAGCCAGCAACTCGTTGCAAGGGCATCACGCCCACCAGCTCATCGGCCTGCCAACACAGCAGCACGTCCACTGACCCGAGCGTTTCATGCACTGCCTCGGCATACGTGGGCGACAGGAAGGCCCAGCGCGAGGTGGTGCTTTGGATGAGCAACTGAGCCCAGCCAGAGCGCTCGGCAGGTGTGAGTGCCTCGAAGGGCTTACGCTGAATGCGAAGGTGGTGGCGGCTCATGCGTGAACAAGCCCCTGCACCGGTCGGAAGAACAAGAACATGGCCAGGCGAGCAAAGTCGATTCGCCCGTTGCGGGTCGTCCACGCGTTTTCCGGCAAGTGGATACGGGGCACGTCGAAGCGCAGGCGCGGCAGTTTGGCTACATTCGCCAGGCAGGGGTTGCTGTCGAACACCACCTCGAACCCGGCGTCCTTCAACAACTCACGAGAAGCGTCGTTCTTCACGCCGTGCGGATAAGACAGCGAGAGGTCTTTCAACCCCAGGGCGCGCAGGTGGCTTCTGCAATCAAACACCTCGACCCGGGGGTCGCGGGCGTAGGCGATGGGTGAATGCGAATGGCCATGGCCTCCCAGGTCAAAGCCGTTGTCGGTCCATTGGCGCAGATCGTCAGCGCTCACCATTTGCCGATCGGTAATTTCTTGCAGCACGCGGGGGTCTGCCTGCTGGATCACCTGGCAGCGCTGTGCCTCTGGCATGCCCGCCAGCTTGGCGGCCACCTGCTGGCTGTAGCCGGGTTGGGTGGATGCATCCGCCGGCATGCCCAGCGCTTGCAGCAGCTTGCGTGCGGTTTGCGGGTTGGCCAGCACGGCCACTGCCGCGTCTTGCCACCAGCGGGGCTGCTCCAGGGCCATCACCTCGGTGGCCAGGAACAGGAGCGCCGGCAGCCCGCGCTTCTTCAACTCGGGCATGGCGAACTCAATGGTGTCACGCCAGCCGTCGTCAAAGGTGATCAGCAACGGACACTCGGGCAGCTTTCCCTGGCCGTCGATGGCGGCCTTGACCTGGGCGAAGTTGACAACCTGGTAATGGCGAGCCACGAAATCCAGCGTCCGCCCGAAGCCCTCCACGCTGAATGCAAACTCCCGCTCGGATTGCGCCAGCGCGTCCGAACCGGCCGGCAGCACCCGGTGAAACATCAGCACCGTGAGCGTATGCTTGTTGCGGCGCCTGTGCCATTCGCCCAGCACGCCAGAGCGATACAGCACGGTGCGAACCGCGTCTTTGATGGTGCTGGCAACACTCATGCGGCCACCTCCGGCACCTGCATCGGCTCTGTCATCAGGTTGCGCACCAGTTGGAAGGTCACATGCCAATCGCGCTCTGCCCAAGGAGTGAAACGGGGAATCTGGTAGGGCGAGGTGCTGGCGTCGGCCACGCCCCAGTGGGTGGTGACGGCATAGCGGTAACCGGCGCGCTTCACCGCGTCCACATGCAGGCGCGAAAAGTCTGCATAGGGCCGGCCATTGGGATAGGCGAAACCATTCACCGGCCCGCGCACGATGGCCTGAAGGCGCTCGCGGGTGCCGCCAATTTCGCGCTCAACCTCTGCAGGGTTGCAATAGTCAAGGATGGGATGCAGCGCGGTGTGTGCGCCAATGCCAAAACCCTGGCTGTGCAGGTCGCGCAGTTGCACCTCGGTCATCACAGGCACCGCAGTGGCCTGTACGCCAGCGGTAGCCTCCAGTTGCTGCAGGATCTGTTCGCGGCGATAGAGCGTAAGGTACTTCAGCTCTTGTTCCAGCCGTTGCACCTGGCGGCGCCGGTCGTCGGTGCTGGCCACCGGCTGCGCCGGCAAGAAGGGAATGCCCAGGTCAAGTGCCGGTCCGGGCAGGCGGCGCACCGCCGCCAGGATGCGCTCGTGCCACAGCGGTACGCCATCAAACTGGCCCGAGGTGATGAAGAAGGTGGCGTGCAGCTTGCGCCGGCGCAAGGCCAGGGCAACGCCCGCCAGCCAGTCGGGGTAGCCGTCGTCAAAGGTGATACAGGCGGCTCGCCGTGGCAGGGTGCCGGACTGCAGGCGCCCAATGGCCTCTTCCAGCGGCAGCACATTCAGTTTGGAAAAGGTCTGGTCCAGCAGCTGCTCAAACCGCGCCATGTTCACATCGGCCGGCACCAGCGGGTCGCATTGCTGAGGCACCTTGTGAAACAGAAACACCGATAGCTTGTCTTTGGACAAGGATTGCAGGACAAGTCGGGAGATCACGATTTCTCCCTTGAGCCAAGAGCTGTTGACTCGCGCGCAACCGCCGCCAGTGCACGTGCCACGTGCACGCGCAGCAGTTCCATGAGCATCACGACCATGTAAATGACCTCCAGGTAGCCCAGGCTGACAGATGCTCCGCCCACCATGTAGGCCAGCACCGCCAGCATGAGCATATCGGCCATGTCTCGTGCCCATTGGTAGGGTGCGCCAAGCTGGATCGTCATCCGTTTGATGGCCTGCCGGCTCCAGAGCGCACGCAACAAAATGAACAGAAAGAGCCCCAAACCCACCAGACCGATGTCACCCATTACCTCAAAGTAGATGCTGTGGGCCGCCTTGGCGGAAAACTCCGGAACGGGCAGGTTCAGAAAACCGAGCAAGCCCGGGGACATTTTGAATCGGTCCCAGATCGCCTGGACCTGGACGGCATGAAACCCGCCACCAAAAACCGGGTTCTCCAAGGCAATGGCAGAGCTGATCTTCCAGGCGATCACGCGGCCCATGAACGAGCTGTCTTCGTCAGCCTCTTTGATGGAGGACAGGCGGCTGGTGATGTCTTCGGGTGCAAATGCCAGGAAAGCCAGCACAGCGCCCACCACCAGCACCAGCGCCATGCCCTTGCGCCGGGAAGTGAGGATGAGCCACAACCCTACGACCGAGACCGCAATGAAGCCGGCGCGCGACCCGCCGCCCAGAATGGCGAGCACCACCACGCAGAATGCGCCCAGATAACCCAGACGGATGAGACGATTGACGGTGTAGCTCTGCAGGTAAAAAAGAACTGGCAACACCAGCGCGAGCCCGGTGGACAGATGGTTGCGGTCTGCCAGCATGGTCCCTGCGGGACCCAGCATGTTGTGCCCACCGCCCGACGCCACCGTTTTCAGGCCATTGAGCACGCCGTGAACCCCCAGGCCCAAGGCAATGACGATGAGGATGGCGTGGAAATGCACGCGTTCACGCACGAAGAATGGCATGACCAGGCAGAACAGCAAGCCCTTGATGAAGAACTCAAAGTACTGGTCGTTGTAGGGGTTGCCAGCGTAGGCCAGCAAAAAAGCCAGAGTGGCATGGGCCGCCAGCCACAAGTAGAGCCACGTCACCTTGTTGAACTGGTAGTCGCGCCAGGGCACCCGCCCAAGCGCCAGCAACACCAGGGTCAGCACCGCACACACAAAATTGACCCGGTTGCCCACCATCCAGCCGTAAAAGTAAGTGGTGGGCGCGAGCAAGCCCGTCCACCCCCAAAGCAGGTAGGCATTGAACGGACGCGCCAGCGCCAGCGGCAGCGCGGCCAGCAACATCAGGGCAAAAGCCAGATCACGCATGTGTCGTCACCATGGAGGGCATTGGGTAGCTCAGCGCTGCCCGTCGTGCTGGTCAAATCGCAAAAAACCCAGGTCGGTTTCGGCCTTGTCCTCGCCCTTGAACAGGCGCCAGCACAGATACAGCATGACGCCCATGTCTATCAACAGAATAAGTGCTTCCACGAACAGCCTCCCAATATTGCGCTCAGTCGGCCGGTATGCGCCGGTTGATGATTTTCAGTTCGATGTCGGTGCCCTGCCGGCGGGGCATCACCGCCCCCTTGTTCCGGTAGATCACCAACTCTGTCTCGTGCGCCTTGTGGTTGGCCGGGGTGGGTATGCGCGCCACCTCTTCAAACTGTTCGCTGGACATCACGCGCTCAAAGCGCTGCATGGCTTCCAGATCGGCCCAGAAGCCGGGCTGCATCACCACGTAGTGCACACCGTGGGCGTTGACGGCCTCGGCAATCTCGGCTTCGGTCAGGCCTTTTTGTTCCACCCCCAGCTCCCGCCGCACGGCCACGCCCAGCAGCAGCTTGTCGGCCCGCATGACATGCAGGTCGCGCCGGCTCTCCAGTGCGCGCATGTTGAATACAAACGAGCCGTCGCGATAGCCCGAAAACATGACCGTGCTGTCTCGCGGAGCAAGCCGGGCCACCTCGGCGGCTGCCTGGGCATAGCCCTGCACATAGAAAACGGGGCGCGTCCCCACGGTCAGGCCGGCGGTGGCCAATACCAGCAAGGCCAATGCGGCCACCGCCCCATGGCCCACACGGGGTGGCACCAGCGTGTGCAGCAGGAGCACGGCAAAAAAGGCCACCGAGGGCAGCAGGAAAACACTGTGGCGGGCTTCCTTCAGGTCGATGGACGAGAAGAACAGGTACCCTACCCCGAAACCCAGCCACCAGAATCCCAGGCCGGGCATGCGCCGCCATGCGGCCATGACGGCGCCGGCCAGGCCCAGTGCCGTCAGCGGCCACCCTGCCTGCGATGGGATCTGCTGCAGGTACCACACCCAGCCTTGCCAGCTGGTACGCGAGGCCACGGCATCGGCCACACCGGTGACCGACTGCAGATTTGCCTGGCCAAACTGGAGGGTGAGCACGGCCAGGGGCAGCAAGCCCACCAATGCCAGGGTGGCCACCCACCAGTGATGACGGTTGCGCAGCATGGCCCAACCGTCGCGCTGCACGATGAGCGCAGCGTAGACCACGCCCATGTAGGCCACGCTGATCTTGGTGTACATGCCCAGCACCAGCAGGGCAGCCCCAAGGTACAGCCACCTGGGCGGCGCGCCGCGCAGGTAGGCCACCACGGCCACGGCGCTCCACACCAGAAAGGCAAAGGCGGGCACCTCCAGCATCACCTGCCGGCCCCAAAAGGCCACCTCGGGCAGCCAGAGCACAAGCGCAGCGAACGCCAGCGATGGTGTCGCAGGCAGCCAGAACCGTGCCAGGCGCCAGCAGCCCAGGCCGAGCGCCAGATAGTGCAGTGCCACCACCAGCAGTGCCGTTTCGTGCGACACCCCGAGCACTGCATAGAACGGCGCGCTGATGGCATAGAACAGCGGGGGGTAGAAAAGAATGGTGAGCGCCGGATACTGGGCGTAATAGCGATAGGCATAGCCCGCCGGGTCGTCGAAGGGCATGGCTTTGGCAAGGTCCATGACGAACACGCCGTTGAGGGCGTGGCGCGGCGAATCGCTCCAATAAAAGTCGCCGCCGTGAGGTGCCTGCGCAAACAGGAGCGCGACGCACACCAGCACCAGCGCCCACGCCAGCAAGCGTTCTTGGGCGTTGATGGATGGCATTTCAGACCGCTGCATCGACCACCCGTCGGAAAAGCTGCAATTGGCCCTGCGTGGTAGCGTCCCACGAGAAAGTCTGGGCGTGGGCGCGGGTTTCTACCCGCGTGGGCGGCTGGGTGTGCAGTTGCATCCACGCTGCGGCCAGCGCCGGGACATCGCGACGGGCCATGAGTACGCCAGCCGCCGGCTTGCCCACCACCTCGGGCGTGCCCCAGATGTTGGTGGCGATTACCGGCGTGCCGCAGGCCATGGCCTCCAGCAGCACGTTGGCCCAACCTTCGCGGCTGCTGCACAGGGCCAGCACGTCGGCCGCGCTGTACCACCATTTCAGCTCGGTTTGCGGCACCACGCCGGCCCAGTGCACACGCTCGGCCACGCCCAGGCGCTGGGCCAGGGCCTTCAGCGCACCCTCTTGCGGGCCAGCGCCAACAATCAGCAGCGTGACCCCGGGCAAGTGAAGCAGGGCCTCGATGGCCACATGGTGGCCTTTTCGCTCGATCAGGTGGCCTACCGAGAGCAGGTAGTGCCCGTCCACCGGTAGGCCCAGGCGCTGGCGGGCCTCGGTGCGGTCTTCGGGCACGAAGCGCTCCAGGTCCACCCCATTGCGCAGGGTGTGCAGCTTGGCGCGGTCGGCACCCAGTTCGCCCAGGGTGTCCATCAGCGCCTGGCATACACCAATCGAGGCGCTGGCCTGCTCGGCCGTTTGCAGGATGCGCTTGCGCGGGAACGGGTATTGCGCAATGAGGTTCAGATCGGTGCCGCGCGCTGTCACCACAAAAGGCTTGCCCAGCCAGCGGGCCAGCAGGCCTGCGGCCACGCCGTCGGGGTAGTAGTAGTGGGCGTCGATGAGGTCAAAGTCAAAGCCCTGGCGCTGCAGGCGGCGGATGGTGGACAAAGCTCCCAGGGCCATGGCGTAAGGCGCGAGGTTCATGCCCACCTTGGGCAGCAGCAGGTAGCGCGGGTGATGCACCTCCACGCCGTTGCGCTGCTCTTGGCGGGGCGTGGCGGCGAACTGGGCGTACTCGCCAAAGCGCTGGGCCTTTAATGGGAACCACGGAACCGGCGCCACCACCTTGGCCTGTACTTCACCGGTCTGGAGCAGTTCGCGCAAGCGCGTTTCCACAAAGATGCCATGGATGGGCCGCACCGTGCTGGGGTATAGCGTGGAGAACAGCAAGACTTTCATGCGCCAGCCTCCGCCAGTGCGGTGACCCGCCGTGCGTTGCCGACCCATGTCAGGTTCAGCCGGTCGATGGTGTCCGCGGCACCTTGCGCCAGGCGCTGCCGCAGCGGTGCGTCGGTGCACAGCCGCGTCAGTGCGCCCTCCAGTGCGCCCGGCTGGGTTGGCTCGAACATGAGGGCGTTGAGGTTGTTGGTCAGCACTTCCAGCAGATTCGGCGTGGCGGGTGCCACTACCGCCTTGCCCAGCACCAGGTATTCCATCAGCTTCAAAGGTGAGGCATACGGCGTGACGGCGGGTTGCAGCGCCACGTCGAAAGCGGCCACATGGGCGGGCACCTGTTCGCGGTGGATCACCCCGGTGAATGTCACACGCCCGGCCAGACCCAGTCGCTTTGCCTGCGCCTCCAGCTCCGCACGCACCGGTCCGTCGCCAACCACCAGCAAATGCGTTTCTTGCGGCGCCTGGGGCGACGCCATCCAGTCGATGATGCGGTCCACGCCATGCCAGTCGCGCACAAATCCGGTGAAGCCCAACACCACCTTGCCCTGCAGACCCAGGCGGCCCTTGGCCACATCGGGCGTGGGCGCGTCGGCGAAGTGTGCGCGGTTGATGCCGTTGGGTATCACATGGATGCGATCGCCGGGCACACCATACCCACGCACATGATCGGCCAGCACCTGCGTGACAGGCAGCACGGCATCTGCGCCGCGCCATGCGGTTCCCTCCGCCCAGCGCGCAAGTCGGCGCAGAGCCAGCCCTCCGCTGTGCTGCGAGCGCTCCAGCACCAGGGGAGAATTCACCTCCAGCAGCAGCGGAATACCCAAGCGCTTTTTGACCAGCAGGCCTGCCAGCAGAAACAGGTTGTACCGCTCGTAAATCACGTGCGGCTGAAATGCGCGTGCGGCGGCCATCAGTTGGCGATAGGCCACCAGGTTGTAGACCAGTTCCATCCCCTCGTAGGCGGCCTTCGGTAGCAAGGTCTTGAGGCGATGCACCCAATCCATGTCGCGCCCCATGTGGCCCACACCCTGCGCTGGCACATCCGAAGGGGCCTCGGGCGCCCCCGGCGCCACCACGCGCACTTCGTGCCCTTGGCTGCGCAGGGCTTCAATCATTTCTTCGATGTGGACGGTTTGTCCATCTTTCGAAGCGGTGCGGTGGTGGTAGAGGATTCTCATGACTCTGCGGAATGCCCCGGAGCGCTGGGTACCGGCTCACCCAAGTGCTGACCGGAAAAGAGTCGCTGGTAGGAATGCACCATCGCATCAATGCCCAATTTTTTCAATGCCTGCCGACGTGCTGCCTGGCCAAATAAGCGTGCCCTGGCCGCGTTGGTGTAAACACTCCACAGAGCGTTCGCCATGGCGTTGGCATCGTCAGAAGGAACAAGCAGTCCGGTCACGCCGTCTTCCACCACATCGGGCGTACCACCCACCGCTGTCGCCACCACAGGCAAACCGCTGGCCATGGCTTCCTGCAGCGTGCAGGACATTCCTTCGGCCTGGGAAGGCAGCACAAAACAGCCCAGCATGCGCAAGATGTCGGCCACATCATCCCGTGCGCCTGCCAACCACGCCAGATGCTGGACATGGGCGGCAGCAAGCACCGCCTCCACTTCCGCCCGCAATGGCCCCGCCCCCACCACGACCAGGCGCATGCGTGATCTGGCTTCTGGGTGGGTTTCCAGCAGTGTCACGAAAGCGCGGGCCAGCAAGGGCTGGTTTTTGACCGTTTGCAAACGCCCCACCGTGCCCACCATCCAGTGTTGACCGGGGACAAAGGGGCAACCGGGCACGGATTGCGCCACCCCAGGGTGGGGTGGTGCAAACGTTTGGGTATCCACCCCATTGGCAATGAGCGAACGGCGGCGGGTGGGCACGCGGATGGCCCGTGCCAGGTATGCATCCAGGTCTTTCGACACCGCCACGTAATGGCTGACGAAGGGCTGGTACAGCCTGCGCAGGCGCTGATAGCGCATGTTGTGCCCCTGGGGGTCGTGCGCATCCCAGCCATGCTCGGCATGGATGCGCAGCGGCACGCGGGCCAACCAGGCCAGCGGAGTGATCTCCAGTGCGGCGAGGTTGCAGGTGTGCACCACGTCGGGTTGGAGTTCACGCAGCAGATGGTAAATGCGCGGATAGAGCGGCACGGCATGGCCCGGTGGCTTGCGCAGTTCAATGAAGCGCACACCGGGCTGGGTGATGCGGTGCTTGAAATCACCGATAGTGGTGAGTGACAGCACCACGTGTTCAAACCGTTCCGCAGGCAGGCGGTTGATCAGCTGAACGATGACGTTTTCCAGCCCCCCCACACCGAAGCTGTACACCACATGAACGATGCGCCGGCGGCGCGGTGTGCTGCTCATGCCGCGACCACATCGGCGGTGGCTGCATGCGCGACGGACCGGACCGGCGCCAGCGCTTGCCGCAAAAACGCATCAAACATGATGAGCATCCACAAGGCCGTCGAATGGTCGTGATGCCCGCCCAGGTGTTGGTGGATGAGGGTCTGCAGCGTGCCCGCATTGAAGTAGCCCGATGCCAGCATGCGCGGGCTCAGCACCGACTCCTGCATGCGTTGCGCCAGCGGGCCGCGCAGCCAACTGGCCAATGGCACCGAAAACCCCATCTTGGGCCGGTACAGGACGTCGTGCGGCAGCAAAGGCTCGAAGGCTTTCTTGAACACATATTTGCCCTCGCCGTTCCGGATCTTCAAGTCGCTGGGCAACGTGGCGAGCCATTCGACGAGTGGATGGTCCATCAAGGGCTCGCGCACTTCGAGCGAGTGCGCCATGCTGGCACGGTCCACCTTGGTGTTGATGTCACCGACCAGCCAGGTTTTGTAGTCCAGGTACTGGACCAGGGCCAGCGGGTCATCGGTCTGGGCCTGCAGGGCGTATTGGCGGAACACGTCGAGCGCGCTGTAACCGCCCAGGCTGCGCTGGAATGCGGGCGAAAACAGCGCCTGGCGCTGATCGGCCCGCAGGTGCGACATGCTGTGGTGGTAGGCCTGCACCGTGTCCATGGCCAAGGCCTGCAAGGTGGTCTTGGCGCGCAGCGGGCGCGGCGCCCAGTCGGCCTTGGGGTACATCTGACCCAGCGCGCCAAACAGCGGACGGCGCAAGCCGTGCGGCAGGCAGTTGCGCACGGCCTCCTCGCCCTGGTGCATGCGGTAGCGCCGGTAGCCGCCCAGACTCTCGTCCCCGCCGTCGCCAGACAGCGCTACGGTGACGTGCTTGCGCGCCATCTGGCAGACGCGGTAAGTGGGTATGGCCGAGCTGTCGGCAAAAGGCTCATCGTAGAGCCCTGCCAGCGTGTCGATGAGATCGAAGTCTTCGCTGCTGACGACTTCGAGCTTGTGGTCGGTGTGGCAACGGTCCGCCACCTGCTGGGCAAAGGCGGATTCGTTGAAGCGCGGGTCGTCGAAACCGATGGCGCAGGTGTGAACCGGCGTGTCTGAAAGACCGGCCATGGTGGCCACCACGGCGCTGGAGTCCACCCCGCCGGAGAGGAAGGCCCCCAGAGGCACATCAGCGATCATGCGCAGCCGCACCGACTCCTTCACCCGCTCGCGCAGCTCGGCTTGTGCGTCGTCGAGGCCAATAGGGTTGTCATTGCTGAAACGAACATCCCAATAGGGCAACGGCTGGGCCTGGGCAGAGTCGCCTCGGCGCAGCGCAAGGGAGTGGGCCGCTGGCAGCTTATGGGCGTTGCGGTAAATGCAGCGTGGATCGGGCACGTAGCCGAACGAGAAATAGTCTTCCACCGCCAGCGGGTCGATAGCGCGCACAAAGCCCGGGTGGGCGGTGAGCACTTTGAGTTCTGAGCCAAAGATGAAACTGCCGTCGGGCAACCAGGCGTAGTGCATGGGCTTGACGCCCATGCGGTCGCGCGCAAGAAACAGGGTTTGCTGGTTGCGATCCCACAGGGCAAAGGCGAACATGCCCCGCAGCCGGTGCAGACAGGCTTCGCCCCAGGCTTGCCAGGCGTGCACGATCACTTCGGTGTCGCTGCGTGTCCTGAAGTGGTGGCCCAGGGCCTTGAGCTCGGTCATCAGTTCACGGTAGTTGTAGATCTCGCCGTTGAAGACGATGCCCACGGTGCCGTTTTCATTGAACAAGGGCTGCTTGCCTGTGGCCAGGTCGATGACGGACAGGCGCCGATGGCCCAGAGCCAAACCGGGCTCCAGGTGCACGTCGTCTTCGTCGGGCCCGCGATGGGCCTGGACATCGTTGATCCGTGCGATCAGGTCGCGCGAGAAGGCGCGCACACCCTGGGTATCGAAAAGACCGGATATGCCGCACATGGTCAGCTGCGCCCTCGCGTTTGCTCCAGCGCCACCACCAGCGCGTCGCCCTGGCGGTCCAGATAGGACTGCAGGCGTGCAGAAGCATCGATCTCGGACTCCTTGGCATCCGACAAGGGGGTGTAGATCACGATATGGGCCCCGTCATCGCCCCATCCGCTGATGCGCCCCAGAGCACCCTGGATCTTGCCGGCATAGTCGCTGGCGGTGAAGGTGCCGCGGACCCAGTAAAAGCGCCAAGCCAACAGCCGCTGCGCATCGGCGACCGTGCCAGGCGCATGCTGGCGCAGCACGGCACTTTCCACACGCAGGGTCCGGCCTTGAAGCCACGCATTGACAGAACCACTGGCCACACGCGCCCAGACCGGGTCCTGGCTCTTCACCAGCACACTCTCTGAACTGACCAGCTTGCGCTGGTAGTCTTGCTGGCGGTAATAGCTGACATGCAGTCCCAGCGGCTGGTTCTGACCATCGGTCAGGCCCATGTCCAGCGTGTCGGAGGCATGTTCAAAAGCCGGCAGCCAGTGGCTGGGTGGCATCGCCGTGGCATGCCAAGGGGCGGCCACAACAGGCGCGACCAGTTGAACAGGCTTGGTCTGTGTGCCCAGGTCCATTGCGACCAGCAGGCCATGCGGCGCCAGCACCACAGAAAAAGCGAGCACCAACGCAAGCCACGGCGTTCCTTTCGGGAGGCTTCCTTCAACCCGGCCAACGGGAACCATTGCCTGAGAAGCGGATGGCGCTGGGTCCACCCAGCGCGCACCGATGAGAAACATCACTCCGATCACGATCCCGAAAAACAACCACCCGTACACGAGGTGGTCCACCCCTGTAGCGACGGTGTTGCCCGAGAGGTGCCCCAGCATCACGATCAGATAAGCGCGCACCCAATTGGCCACCAGCGGAACCACGATGGCCACCACCATGAACACCATGCGCTTGCGCGTCCCTTGGTAGCTGAGGTACGCGAACAGACAGCCCACGGTCACGGAAGCGATCAGGTAGCGAATTCCGCTGCACGCCTCCACGACCGACCATGCTCCGGAGGGAATGATGAATTGCAGGCCTTCCCGGTAGACCGGAATTCCGCTCGCACGCAGGGCCATCACGGTGAAGTCGGCGGTCCACTCCATCAGGCGTGGCAACAGGAAATCCCCGATGGGCACGGCAAAGAAAAGAAAACCCAAAGGAAAAGCCAGTGCTCTGGCTACGCGCCAACCGAACACTGCAGGTACGGACAGCACGATCAGCGTTACCAGCGCAAGTTGCGTGGCGGCATTCACGGCCACCAGATCACCAGCCAGCCAGAGCGCCGCAGCGCCCGCCATCAGCACCCAGGCCAACCGCCCAGGGCGGGGAACCATGGGTGCGAGCACCGCGCGTTGGCGCCACACCAGCCATAGCGAGATGATGGGCACTACAAAACCATGCGCGTAGGTGTCGGAACGCGCCCAGATCATCGCCATGCCCCAGGCCGAATGCCAGTAGGTGATCAGAATGACTGCGTGCAGCAATACCAGCGCAGCCAAGGGCCGACGCCAATGGCCGGGGAGGAGTTGGGTACGGCCCGTCACGTTCGGCCTCTCATGCGACGACGTCGCGGGAATGCCGGGCACGCATACCGGCCAGGCAATGGTCGATGCCACTCAGATGTGCCTGCCAGCTGCATTCCTGCGCCACGTAGCGGCGGGCCTGGTGCCCGAGTGCGACGGCGTTGTAGGGGGACTCCAGCAGCGGCTGCAAGGCCTGCACAAATTCTTCTGGCGAGTCTGCGCGCAGCAGCCCCTGCCCCGCGGTGGCGCCGATGGCATCCGCACAGCTGCTGACCGTGACCACGGGCCTTTGCATGGCCATGGCTTCCAGAATTTTGTTTTGAATGCCACGCGCAACCCGCAACGGCGCCACCACCGCACTGGCGTATTGCAAATAGGGCCGCACATCCGGTACGGTTCCGGTGACCACCACATGCCCACCAGCCAGCGCCTGCACTTGCGGTGAGGGACTGCGGCCAACAATGTAGAAGCGCACCTGCGGCCAGCGCGTGCGCAGCCGCGGCAGCACGTCGGTCACGAACCAGCTGACGCCGTCAATGTTGGGCCAGTAATCCATGGCGCCGGTGAACACCACCGCCTGTTCATTGGCCTGAAAGGGGTTGGGCCGCCGGGGGTCCGGCGTGAAGAAATCCGCATCCACCCCGTTGCCCATGGACTGCACACGTCCCTTGCATTCCGGCGCCTGGGACAAAAACAAAGCGGTTTCATTGGACGTCACGAAGTACGAGCGACGCGCCAGCATGGCCATCGCACGCTCGTAGGCAAGCAGGCGCCGTCCCTCCATGCGGTACAGCGTGGACAGGGGCCAGCGGTGTGCGGGGGCGTACTGGGTCCATTTGGCAGAGTCCACGTCGACAAAGTCCACCAGCATGGGCACCTGCGGCAACAGCGGCTGCGCATACTGCGCCATGGCCGAGGAAAACACCACGCTGGCCTGCAGCGCGTGCCCCGCTGTTGTCTGCTCCACCCAGCGCCGCATACCGGCGTTGCGGTAGTAGGCCAGCGTGAGCGCCTCGCCCGCCAGGAGACCACGGAGGCTTTTGACCTTGGCGCTGCGTGAATGAATGTGCTCCACGTGCAGGTCTGGACACATGGCCCGCAGTGCGGGCAGGTGCTGCGCATCGTCCGGGTCGTCGATGAAGGTGCCCAGAAAAACGCGGTGGTTCTGCTGCAAGTGGCGCAGCAGGTGGTACGAGCGCACCTTGTCACCCTTGTTGGGCGGGTACGGCAATCTGTGCACCAGGTAGAGAATGTTGCCCATGGCGGTGATGCGTGGGGGGTGCTCAGCCAAGGTTGCGCGCGATTTTGGGCCCGAGCCAGTTGGCCAGTCCAATCGGCATGCGCCGCCAGGCAGCGATCAGCCAGCGGTACTTTGCGTTCGCGGGGTTGTTCTGGGGCACGCTGTCGCTCTTGTACAACCGGTATTCGTAGTGCAGCGGAGTGGGTTCAAAGCCCCAGTTCTTCTTGAACGCGTACGAACCCGTGCCCTGCTTGCTGCGCCCATAGTCGAACACCCTCAGCCCCCGGGCGCAGGCCAGGCGCATCAGCTCCCAGTATTTGAAATCGTTGGCTGCCAGTTCCCTGGCCGCCTCGTCGTCACCGGCGTAGTAGGGCAGCACCTCGTCGCGGAAATAGAAGCTCAGCACGCTGCTGATGGGGCGGCCATCGGGCGCGCAAATGGTGAGCACCTCGCAATCAGACCCAAAAACGCGACGCAATCCACTGAAGTAGGCCTTGGAAAAGGCGGGTGTTCCATGGCGGTGCACATTGTCCGCATAGAGCGAAAAAAAACGATCTACGGTGGTGTCGATATGGGACGTCAACCCATTCTTGATGCCTTTGCGCACCATGGCGCGTTGCTTGCGCGGGATGGCAAGCAAGTTGTCCTCTTCTTTCGGTGCAATGGGCTTGCGAAACGTCACGTACAGGTCTTGCAGCGGCCAGTCCGTGTGTCGGCGCTGCACATGGCGCAACTCCAGGTGGTCCACACCCAGGCGCTGGGCCAGTTGCTCGGCCTCCCGCTCCAGCGCAGCCGCGGCTTCCTCGTCCAGCGCAACAACGCCTCCATACACAGAAAAAGGCAGGCTGGTGAGAGCATTGCCGAACAGGCGGCTCCTGACATGCCCCAGCGGCAATATCCCCCGGATGCTTGCTCCGACCTGTGCATAGAGAAAGTAGGTGTCGTGGCGAAACACCTCGCGGATCAGCGTCTGCCAGCCAGCGCGGTGGAAAAAGGTGGCTTGCGGACAATCCAGCACAAACGCGTCCCAACGTGCGGCGTCGGCGGCGCTGTGCACGTCCAGACGGCCAATGGAGAGCCTGGCGGCAACGTCAGACAAGGGGCACCTCTTGCGCTTGCGGGGAAAGAAAAATATGGTCCATGCGACCCCAGTGAAAGTCCCGCAGCAGGTGGCCCAGCCGCCGCTCCATGCGACCGATGTTCACATAGTGTCTGAAGTGGGTCTTGAAACTGATGCCCTGGACACGCGGCTGTTCGACATCCACTTCCCAAGGATGAAAATAAAAAACGGCCGGTGAATGGTCCTGGCGATGCACCTCACGCAGCATCCAGCGCGACAACGCATAGGGGAGGAGGCGAAAGTAACCTCCGCCGCTCGAAGGCAAGTTACGGTGGAAAATGCGCAGGGTGGTCGGCGGCACCTCCATCAATCCGTCGCGTACCTGATAGGCAAACCGCGGTGCATCCGGCATTCCATAATGGTCGTGCCGGATGGGGTAGATGCTGGAGCTGTAGCGGTAGCCCGCGCGCTGCAGCGTGTCTAGCGCCCACAAATTGCCGGAGCCGATGGAAAAGCTGGGGGCACGGTACCCCTGCACACGCACACCGGCAATATCTTCCAGCAGGTCTTTGGCGTGGTGGATGTCGTGGAAGAACGCCTCCTCGGACAAATCACTCACACGCTCATGGCCGTAGCCATGGCTGGCCAGCTCATGTCCACTGTCCACGATGCGGCGCACCAGAGCCGGATACCGCTCGGCAATCCAGCCCAGTGTGAAGAAAGTGGCATGTGCGTTGTTCTCTTGCAGCAAGGCCAGTATGCGATCCACGTTGCGCTCCACCCGGCATTCACGCAAGTCCCATTCACGGCGTTCAATGTAGGGCGCGAAAGCCGACACCTGAAAATAGTCCTCAACGTCGATGGTCAGCGCGTTGGTGATGGAGGGCGTGCTGCGCATGGCGGTGGACTTCCGGTTCTAGCTGGAGGCACTGTCTGAGTGCGAATGCCGACTTGCAACCACCAGCTTTTGCAGATTCACCAAGATTTCCAGGATCACGCGCTCCTGGCGCAACACGCTGCGCTCTATCCGCAACAAATGTGCACTCAGTTGTTCGGCCGTCACGTGCGCAAGTTGCTGGGACATGCGGTCAGCCAGAGAACTCTCCAGATCCAGCCCCAAGGTCTCCAATTCCAGTTCGCCCTCCAGCAGTGCTTCGCGTGCAGCGCTTCGGGTCGCCGTTCTCAATGGCATCTCCCAAGGATATGCGGCCTTGGACGAAACCAGCATTTCAGATTGGACTTCTTGGATGATCTCGCCGACCAGTTCCAGATCAATGTGTGCCCGGTCCGTCAGGAAACCCTGCAGCAGGATACGGTCAAACAAGGTATTGATGCGCCGCGGAATTCCGCCTGTGTAGCGGTGGATGCCGTCGAATATTGCAGGGTCGAAGGTGGGCTTGTCGCTGGCGCCCGCACATTTCAGGCGGTGCTGGATGTACTCACGGGTTTCATCTGCCTCCAGGGGGCCCAGGTGGCATGTTGCAGTCACGCGCTGGCGCAATTGCACCATGCCAGGGCTTTGCAGGATTTCGCGGAACTCGGGCTGGCCCACCAGAAAAGTCTGCAGCAGTGCGTCCTGGCCGTTTTGGAAATTCGACAGCATGCGCAGTTCTTCCACCGCCTGTGGCTGAAGGTTCTGCGCTTCATCAACGATCAGCAGGCATCGTTTTCCTTGCAGCGTCTGGGCGACGAAAAAAGCCTCCAGTGCCAGCAGCAGGTCTGCTTTGGAGACACCCCGCACATGGATCCCGAAAGCGGCACCCACCAAACGCAGGGTATCTTCGGCGCCCAGCTGCGTACTCACCAGATGGGCCGCCACAACGGTTTCAGGATCCAGGCTGTCGATCAGACCGCGGACAATCGTGGTCTTGCCCGCCCCGACCTCCCCCGTGATCACGATGAACCCTTCGCAGCGCATCACGCCATATTCCAAATACGCGCGTGCACGCTGGTGCTGCTTGCTACTGAAATAGAAGCCAGGATCGGGATTGAGCTGGAAGGGTTTGCTGTTCAAACCATAGAACGCTTCATACATGGATCAAAACCGGTGTGTGATCGTTCCGACGATGGCCGATTCGCTGTAGGGACTGGTGACGCCATCAGACACAACGCGGCGTATCTGGAGTCCCCCACTGGTGCGGCGGGCCAACAGCGTATTCCAGCCCAAAACGAGTGAGCGCACCCGGGTTTCCAGCCCCGGCAAACTGCCTTCACTGCGCTGCACTCCCAGATTCGCATGGACCGAAGAATCGGGCGTGAGACGATGCGCAAGCCACAGGTTCCAGCCATGCTGGCGAATGCGAGAACTGGCGTCGAAATCATCGCCCAGCTGGAGCACACCGCCAATTGAACGCGTATCCGAACGCGAAACGGCCAGCGTGATGGTGCTGCGCCGACCCAGCAGCGCCAGGGAAAGTTGCTGCACCCGCTGCAACGTGGTCGATGACCGGAGGAAATCCTGAAACACCTGGACGTTGGCAGGCAAGCCCAAGCGTTCAATTTCTGCCAGTACGAGCTGTGTACGCCGAATGGGGTCAGGCTCCAAGGGGGTGTAGAAGCCCTCGAGCAGATCGAACAGAGACCCCAGCGACGCCGACTGCGCGCCCAACCCGTTGGAAATGGCCTTGACGTCGGTGTAGCGCCAGACGGTGCGCCCGGTGCGGTGCTCCAGTGCAGCGTTGTGGGATTCGCCGAAGTAGCGGCTCTCACGTTCAAAAGACAGCCGCGAGCGCTCCGATGGCTGCCAGTTGACGCCAAAACCCGAGATGCGGTGAGACTCCTGCGTCGGCGAGAGCTGATTGGTGGATTCGGCTCCACCAATCCCTGTGAGAACCCATTGCGGCGTCACCGCCCAACTCACCCGCGCACGCAGCGCCGTGGTTTCAATACTCCGACCGAGCGAATAATCGACGACCTGATGGGTGGCATCTGCGGACCAACCCAGGATTTTCCCGCTTCCCCTGTTGCCCAGATGCAAGAGCCAGTCTTGCGCCGTGACATCCGAACGACTGCCTGTCTTGGTCTGCGTGTCTTGCACGCTGTAACGCGCCTCGTAATCCACCGCGGAGCCGAGACGGCCTCGCAGGTACGGCGACAAGCGGAAACTCGACGTTTGAGACGTGTTGGGATTGGCGGGAGAGCCATCCACAGGCGCACCAAAAGCCGATATGGGCTGTGAAGCGACGACGCCGGACACATCGATAAAAGCCCATTGCTCGATCGCCTCAACGACAGCGCGGGCATTCAGGCTGTGCCGGATCTGATTGAAGCCTGACTCCCGTGCGTAATAGGTATCGTGCAGCGAGTAATCAACAAAACCTTGGACACGGGCCGTGTTGCTGATCAGCTGAAACCCCGGACTCACCTCCGTCACCTGGTCGCTGATGCCGGTGGCATTCAGCCGGGCATTGTTGGTGATGGTGTGTTGCACCGAAACCCGCGGCTCAAATACCAGGCGGGGTTGACGTGCTGCTGCCTGCGCATCTTCCTGTTGCGCCGTGGCCATGCCAGGCAGCAACATCGGCCCCATTGCCAGCACCAAGGAGGCGCAGCGAAGGGAAATACTTGCGGTGCGCCGCTGCGACAGGTTCACGCGAGTTCTCCTTTTATGTCATGCCACGGCGTTGGCTGGCCTGGGCTCGCCGGCGTTCTGCTCGTAACCGAAGCCGTGACCGTATCCATAACCATAAGCACCCAGGCCACGGCTGCGCGCCTGGTTCAGCACCATGAGCCTGATGGGGCAGGCTTCGATGGTGGACAGGGCATGCTGGACCTGGGACTGAAGCGTTTTCTCGGCCTGGACCACGATGACGACCTGGCCCATGTGACGGGCCAGCACCCGCGCTTCCGTGGTCAGCAGCAAGGGAGGCGAATCGAAAACGATGATGCGGTCACTGTAGCGTTTGCCCATGTCGTTGAGCAGGGCGACCATGGCATCACTGGCCAGCAATTCGGTCGCACGCGGGTTCGGCAGTCCCGTCGGCAACAGCGTGAAATTGTCGATGTTGGTGCGCAACAGGACGTCGGGCAATCCGATCTGGTCGTCCAGCAACAAGTCCAGCAGCCCAGGTGCTGGCTGCAAACCCAGCGTTTTCATGACGGACTGGCGTGCGACATCGGCATCCACCAGCATCACCGTGTGGTTCAGCTCCATGGCCAGACTCATGGCCAGGTTGATGGCTGTGAAGGTCTTGCCTTCTCCGGGCAACGAGCTGGTGACCATGATGAGGTTGCCATTGGCCACCACCGCTGCACCTTTGCCCGTTGCATTTTCCAGGAGTGGCCGTTTAATGACACGAAACTGGTCCGTCGTGGCGGATCGCGGCGCGTGAGGCGTGACAAAGCCTGCCGCAGCCAAGGCCGTCAAATCGATATGCACGCTCTTGGACCCCGGCTTGGAAGCTGGCTCGCTGCGCTGCACATCGACGGCCCCATCTTCTGCGGGCGAATCCGTTGGTGTGAACTGCTGCAAGGTGCCCGGCGCGGCAAGCCCTTCAGATGGCATGCCGTTGCCTGGCATGGGCGCCCCCGCCTTGCGCAGTTGCTCTAGCCGCTGGGCCGCTTTTTCAATGGAACTTGTCATGATGGCATGTCACCCCAGAAGGCCCGACAGGTAGGACAGCGCAAGCATGCCACCCGCGTAGAGGAAAACGAGCGCAAGCAAGGCCACGACGAAGCGGTTGAAACTTCTCGATTCGCGCTGGCGGAAATCATCACCGGGGATCAGATCCACCACCCCCAGCAACGGCAGCTGGGTCAACTGGCGCAAGGCAACCCCATCGAAGAACACCGGCCTGATCTGGCTCATGAGAAAAGCCATGCCCAGCCCCGCACCCAAGGCCACCAGCAAGGTGATTGGCATCAGCAGCACCCGATTGGGCGCAACCGGTTTGGGAGCCACGCGCGGCGGGTCGATGACGCGAAATTCGGCCACATTGGACGTGTTTTCCAGCTGCCCCGACATCATGGCCGACTCACGGCGCGACACCAGATCCGCATAGTTTTTTTGATTGATCTGATAGTCCCGGTTGAGCTGGGCCAACTCTGCCTCCAGCTGCGGAGCCACCTTGAGTTGCTGCTGAACCCGGTTGGCGCGTGACTCGTACTCGACCACCCGCGCGCGCAGCGAAGCTACTTGAACCTCGGCGGCAGAATGGATGCGGCTGAGCTCCACCGCCGCCGGGCTGGTTTGAACTGCCGGCGATCCGGGCGCCGCCTGGGCTTTGCGCCGCAGCTCTTCCATTTCGCGACGCTTTTGCGTTTCAAGCTCCCCGATCAATCTGCGCGTGTTGACCACATCAGGGTGCTCCTCGGTGTAGCGCTGAAGCAGCGTATCCAAATTGCGCTTCTGCTCATAAAGGCGTGCGTCCAGCTCAGGCGTCTGTATGCCGGCTGCAGAACCGAGGAGAGACTCGCCAGTTTGCGCGCGCAGCATTTCCAACTGGCGATTTGCCGCCGCGCGCGCGCTTTCGGCCTCGCGCAGTTCCAGCCTGGCCTGACTGAGGAGGTTGCCGATTTCGGCAGCCCGCCCCGCAGAGTCCAGGCCGCTCTGGGACTGCAATTCGATATTGCGCAGCTTGAATGCCTTGAGGCGGCCTTCAGCGTCCGTCAATTTGGCTTCATAGCTCTTGATCTGCTCGTCCAGGAAACGCCGCGCACTGTCCGAATCCTGGCGCGATGCACCCAGGCTGGATTCGACGAAGATGGTCAGCAATGCCTGCACGGCGCGCTGCGCTTTCTCGGGGTTCTGGTCGCGATAGGACAACGTGTAGAGGTTGTCTCGTCCGGTGGTCTGGATGCTGATGGATTTGGTCACGGTGTCGACCACCGCATCCTTGGCCGCCTTGGAATGCGCTCCCAGATCCAGGTCAACGGTGCGGACCAATCGCTCCACGGTCGGCCGACTCAGGAGCGTGCGGCTGAGCATGGCCACCTGCTGCTCGATGTTCGGCTGCACGGCAATGCCCGTCATGAGGGGTCGCAGGATGGATTGCGTATCGACAAATACGCGCGCCGAAGCCTGGTAGTGATCCGGCATCATGAGCACCACCCCCACCCCCACAGCAGCCACCAGCCAGGTGATCAGCATGGCTAAACGGCGATAGATCCACATGCCGCGAACGACCGTGGTGATCTGGCCTAGCAACTCATCCATTCGATCCCCCTCCACACATGTCCTGTTCGCCGGGCGCCTTGCCGGCACCAGTCCTTACTCAGGCAAGTCAGAACCACCCTTGGGGGATGATGAGGATATCGCCGGGAAGCACTTCCACATTGGCGCCGATATCGCCATGTTTGATCAAATCATTCAGGCGCACGTTGTAGCGCTTGTGGCCCTCGGCCGAGCGCACGAGGGTTGCGCGGTTGCCGTCCGCAAAATCGGTCAGACCGCCCACGGCGATCATCACATCGAGGACCGTCATTTTTTGCTTGTAGGGCAGGAACTGCGGCTTGGCGGCCTCTCCCACCACGCGGATCTGTTCACTGTACGGGCCGACGAACCCCGTCACGATGACCGTGACGACCGGATCACGCACGTATTTACCCAGCTCCTTTTCAACGTCCCGGGCGATCTGTACCGATGTCTTACCCTGCGCGACGAGCCCGTCAACCAGCGGCGTGGACACCTGCCCATCAGGGCGCACGGGCACCACTTGCGACAGCTCGGGATTGCGCCAGACGATGATATTGAGCGTATCGCCAGGCCCCACGATGTAGTTGTAATCCGGAGCGGATGCCTTGGCCGGTGCTGCCGGATGGCCCGCTCCCGACCAACTCGCGCAGCCAACCACCGCCATTGCCAATGCGGCCATTGCCACGGCGCGAACCATTGAATCCAGGAGCGTCGAAACGTATTTCTGCATGACACAACTCCTTACATCGTTTGCAAGCTACAGGCCGAATAACCTAGCCTCGCTGCAGCATACCCCGAACGAATGTCACGCGTAAATGCCTTTTTGACCGCAAAAAACCTGTCCCCAATGCGGAAGCCCATACCCGCAGGGCCGTTACATCTTGGCGGCAGACTCAAGCGCAGCGGTAATACGCCCGGTACCAACGCACGAAGTTCCCTATGCCTTCCGCCAGCGGCGTCGACGGCGCAAAACCCACCCAGTCCCGCAGTGCCTGGGTACTGGCGTAGGTTGCCGGCACATCCCCGGGCTGCATGGGAAGCAGCTGCCGGACAGCCGCCTTGCCGAGCGCGTTTTCTATGCAACGGATGAAATCGAGCAGTTGCACAGGTTCGCTGTTACCGATGTTGAACACACGGTAAGGGGCTGTACCCATGCGTTCTGGAGTAGCGGGTTTATCCAGTACGCGCAACACGCCCTCGGTGATGTCATCGATGTAGGTGAAGTCGCGCCGCATGTCCCCGTGGTTGAAAACTGCAATGGGTTCGCCAGCGAGGATGGCACGGGCAAAGAGGTGGTAAGCCATGTCGGGCCGCCCCCAGGGACCATAGACCGTGAAAAAGCGCAGCCCGGTGGTCGGAAAACCATAGAGATGGCTGTAGGTATGGGCCATGAGCTCATTGGCTTTCTTGGTGGCGGCATACAGGCTCACGGGGTGATCGACGGCGTCCGTTTCGGCAAACGGCATCTTGGTGTTGCCGCCATAGACGCTGGAGCTGGACGCATACACAAGGTGCGCGACACCCTGGGCGCGGCAACCCTCCAGGACATGACCAAAACCTGTGAGGTTGGAGTCCAGGTAGGCATTGGGATGGGTGATGCTGTAGCGCACGCCGGCCTGGGCGGCAAGGTGGATGACGCCGTCGAAACGTTCGGCGGCAAAGAGTTCGGCCATTCCAGTGCGATCGGCCAGGTCGCGCCGCACAAAACGAAAACCTGGCGCCCCTTCGAGTCGCCGGAGCCTGGCCTGCTTGAGCGCCGGATCATAGTAATCATTGAGGTTGTCCAGGCCCAGAACCCGGTCGCCACGCGCCAGCAAGCGCTCAACCACATGGCTGCCAATGAAACCAGCCGCGCCGGTCACAAGTACATGCTGGGGTTTTCTTTCGGTCTTCATGCAAGGTGGCTCCCGCCCAATGGTGTCAACGCGGTCATCAGCGCCCATACAGGTCGTCGAACCGCACGATGTCGTCTTCCCCCAGGTACGAGCCGGACTGCACCTCGATCATCTCCAGATCGACCTGGCCTGGGTTTTCCAGGCGATGCGTCACCCCCAAAGGGATGTAGGTGGACTGGTTCTCAGAAAGAAGAAACACTTCATCGCCCTTGGTCACACGGGCAGTACCACGCACGACGATCCAGTGTTCGGCCCGGTGGTGGTGCATCTGCAGCGACAACTTGCCGCCAGGCTTGACCAGAATGCGCTTGACCTGGAAGCGCTCACCCGCGTCAACGCCGTCGTACCAGCCCCAGGGGCGGTATACCTTGCGGTGCAGCAATCCCTCGGTGCGGCCGTCACGTTTGAGACGGTCGACGATTTTTTTCACATCCTGGGTGTGGCGCTGATCGACCACGAGCACTGCGTCAGGCGTCTCCACCACAACCAGCCCTTGCACGCCAACACACGCCAGCAGGCGCCCCGACGACAGCGCCAAGGTGTTGCGGCTGTCCTGCATCAGCGTCCGCCCTTGCGCCACATTGCCCTGCGCATCCTTGGGCAGGATTTGCCACAGGGCGTCCCAGGCGCCCACGTCGGACCAGCCGGCCGACAACGGCACCACCACACCCGATGGCAGATCCAGCAGCGACTGCGCTCCGCCCAATCGCTCCATCACTGCGTAGTCAATCGAATCACTCGGGCAGGCGGCAAATGCCTCGGCCCCGACCCGCAGAAACGACAGGTCGGATACGCCATCTTTCCACGACGCCTGGCATGCAGCCAGGATATCGGGACGACACCGCTCCAGCGCTTGGAGCCAAACGGAAGCACGCAGCACGAACAGGCCGCTGTTCCAGAGGTAATCACCCGCTTGCAGATAGCCTTCGGCCGTGGCGAGATCGGGTTTTTCCACAAAACGGGTGATGGTGCGTGCACCGCCCTCACCCACCGAGGCACCCGCCTGGATATAACCGTAGCCCGTTTCGGGGCGATCCGGGGTGATGCCGAAAGTGACGATGGCACCATCCTGCGCAAGCCTCGCGGCGTGGCGCACGCCTTCCTGGAAGACTGCGGGCTGGGCAACCACGTGGTCCGAGGGCATGACCAGCAACACCGGATCGGCACCGCCAGACTGCGCGGCCAGCGCCGCGAGCGTCAGCGCCGGAGCGGTGTTGCGGCCCACCGGCTCCAGCACGATGCGGCCTTGCGTGCCGATCACACGCAATTGTTCCGCCACCACGAAACGGTATTCCTCGTTGCACACCACCAGCGGTGGTGCGATGTCGGCGCCAGGCGTCCCCTCCACCCGACGCAGCGTCGCTTGCAGCAACGAATCGTCGCCCATGAGCGCGAGCAATTGTTTGGGGTATTTTTCACGCGACAGCGGCCACAGGCGTGTGCCCGAACCGCCGGACAACACCACCGGCTGGATCAACATGGTTTGCTTGCTTCCCGTTTATCGGCAGACATGGGTTTCACCGTGAACCAACGCGGCGTTGCTGGATGGCCAGCGCTTCACACCGGAAGCCATGCTGTTCGACCATCTTATTCCAAATGTTTTGCACCTCAAACCGTGATATTTCGATGGAACAGGCGGGTGCAGCGCCCCTACAATCGCGCCCTCACACGACGGGGACATTCAAGGAAATGCGCCAGTTTTCTGTTCTCTTCGTCTGCATGGGCAACATTTGCCGCAGCCCCAGCGCACTCGGCGTGTTTCGCCAGCGTGTCGCACGCGCCGGGCTGGCCGAAAGCGTGCGCATCGACTCCGCCGGTACCCACGGATCGCACCGGGGCGAACCACCCGACGCGCGCGCACAGGCCCACGCCCGGCGGCGCGGCTATGCACTGGCCGATCTTCGGTCGCGCCAGATCACCGACGGTGATTTCTACCGCTTCGACCTGCTGCTGGCCATGGATGACGACAACCTGTCAGAGCTGCACCGCCGCTGCCCCCCGGACAGCAATACCGCCTGCGGCGCCTGACCGAGTTCTGCCTGCGCAACGACAGCCCCGTGGTGCCCGACCCCTACTATGGCAGTGCACAGGGTTTCGAGCATGTACTGGATCTGCTGGAAGATGCCTGCGACGGGCTGTTGGCACATGTGCAACAACAACTGGCGTCGACTTCCTGGACCCTGCGATGAAAGCCCGTGGCGTCCTCAGGCCAGCTGCGCGCGCATGGCGTCGATGACACCCTGGTAATCGGGCTTGCCGAAAATCGCGCTCCCCGCCACAAAAGTGTCCGCACCTGCATCGGCCACGCGGCGGATGTTGTCCGCCTTGATGCCACCATCCACTTCCAGGCGGATGTCCTTGCCCGATGCATCGATGCGCTTGCGCACGGCTTCGATCTTGCGCAGGGCCGAATCGATGAAGCTCTGGCCGCCAAAGCCGGGGTTCACGCTCATGATCAGGATGAGGTCGATGTCGTCGATCACCCAATCCAGCACATCCAGCGGCTCGGCCGGGTTGAACACCAGGCCCGGTTTCACGCCCTTGCTGCGAATGGCCTGGATGCTGCGGTGCACATGGCCCGAGGCGTCGGGGTGGAAGCTGATGTAGTCTGCGCCCGCCTCCGCAAACGCCGCGGCCAGGGCATCCACGGGCTGGATCATCAGGTGCACGTCCACGGGCACCGCCACGCCCGCGGCCGTCCTCGCATGCGGCTTGAGCGCCTGGCAGACCATGGGGCCGAAGGTGAGATTGGGCACGTAATGGTTGTCCATCACGTCAAAGTGGATCCAGTCGGCACCGGCGGCAATGACGCTGCGCACCTCTTCACCCAGGCGGGCGAAATCGGCAGAGAGGATCGAAGGGGCAATGCGAAAAGTACGGCTCATGGCGCGATTGTCGCAGTTACCATTCGCCCATGCCCAAGTACCAGTTTGACGTGCAGGTACAGCCTGAGTACCTGCCAGAACAATCCTCCCCGGACTCCGGCGTCTTCAGCTTTGCCTACACCATCACCATCACCAATACGGGCGATACGCCCGCACAACTGATCTCGCGCCATTGGGTCATCAGTGATGCCAGGGGCCACACGGAAGAAGTCAAGGGCCTCGGCGTGGTGGGCCAGCAGCCGTTGCTCCAGCCCGGGCAGTCGTTCCAGTACACCAGCGGATGCGGCCTGCGCACCGCCAGCGGCACCATGCATGGCACCTTCCATTGCGTGGCAGAAGACGGTGCGCCGTTCAGCTGCCCGGTACCCTTGTTTGTGCTGGAAGCCACCACCCCCGGGGCCTCGGGACAACCGCTGGCCGGCAGGGTGCTGCATTGAAACGGCCAGCCACCGACCTGGCGGGGCTGCTGGCGGCGCTGGACCCGCAGGCAGGAATGGCACAGCGCCACCTGTGGCTGATCGACCTGCTGAACTGGGTGCGCGGCGCGCGCGATTCGGTGCCGGGCGCCACGGCGCGTGTGCAGCTGTTCCTGGAAGCGGTCGAGGCGCGCCCCGACGTGCAGCCCCGGCTGCAGGCCTGGTGGGCCATCCTCATGGAATCCGTGGACATCACCACGCTGCTGGCCGATTTTGGTTTCGCCAAGGACACGGCCGTGCTCAGCGAAGCGGCTGAGCGACTGCGCAACCAGCTGCTGCCGCACAGCCCCGAAACCATCGACGCCTCGGAACTCTTCGTGCTGGCCCTGCCCAGCGCTTTCGATGCCAAGTGGCTCGGCGCGCTGGACGAAACCCTGCTGAACCGGCTGGCAGCCCTGCTGATGCCGCAAAGCCCCCAGGGTGCGTCGCGCTGGCAGCATGCGCTGCTCGACGCCATCACCTACTGCGCAGGGCAGATCCTTTCGACCGGTTTTGCGCCCGGCTTGCGCCTGCGCATGAGTGCATCGGCCCGCGAAGCACAGCCCTTTCATGCGCTGATTCGCGACGTGGAGAGCCTGCGCATCGAGGTGCTGCACGCGCTGCGCACACCCGACCGGCTGCAGGAGGCCGCCCAGCGCCTGCGCGAGCGCCTGGAAGCCTGCCGGGCCGCCGCAGCCACCGTGTACACCCACTTCGAGGACAACGGCATTTCCGTGGACCTGGTGTTCCGGCTGCGGCAGCTGCGCGCGCGCATCCTGCGGGTGCGGGAGCTGCTCGAGTGCCTGCTGTCTCCCCAGCCCGCCGCCACGGCGGCCCGCCTTCTGGCGCACCTGGTGGAGGTGGGGCAGGAGCGGCGCAGCCTGCGGGCGCTGCTGGCCTCCAACTCCTCGCTGCTGGCGGCCAAGGTGGCCGAACGCAGCGCCGAGACGGGCGAACACTACATCACGCGCACGGCGGCCGAGTACCGCTCGATGGTGAAAAAGGCCGCCGGTGGTGGCGCCGTGATGGCCGTCACCACGCTGGTCAAGTTTGGCCTGTATGCGCTGGCCCTGTCGGCGTTCTGGGGCGGTTTCTGGGCCGGCGTGAACTATGCGGCGAGCTTTGTGCTGGTGCAGCTGCTGCATTTCACCGTGGCGACCAAGCAGCCGGCCATGACGGCACCCGCCATGGCGGCCAAGCTCAAGGAACTGGCTTCGAGCGAGGCCATCGAGTCGTTCGTGGACGAAGTCACCCACCTGGTGCGCTCGCAGGTGGCGGCCGTGCTGGGCAATGTGCTGGTGGTGTACCCCCTGGTTCTGGGCCTGGCGCTGCTGATGGCCTGGGCCAAGGGCTCTCCGGCCATCAGTGCGGACGAGGCAGGCCATGTGCTGGAGTCCCTGCACCTGCTGGGGCCCTCGCTGCTGTTTGCCGCATTCACCGGCGTGCTGCTGTTCGCGTCCAGCATCATCGCCGGCTGGACCGAAAACTGGTTCGTGCTGCACCGGCTCGACTCGGCCGTGCACTACAACCCGCGCATCACCGCCCGCCTGGGCCAGGAACGTGCGGCGCGCTGGGCACGCTTCCTGCGCGAAAACCTGTCGGGCTTTGCCGCCAACATCTCGCTGGGCTTCATGCTCGGCCTGGTCCCGGCGTTTGCAGGGTTTTTCGGGCTGGGGCTGGATGTGCGCCATGTCACACTGTCTTCGGGCCAGCTGGGTGCGGCCACGGCGGCCTTGGGCTGGAACACCTTTCACCAAAGTGCGTTCTGGTGGGCCCTTGCTACCATTCCCCTGCTCGGCGCCCTCAATGTCAGTGTGAGTTTTTACCTGGCTTTTCGCCTGGCATTGCGTGCCCACAACGTGAGCGGTGTAGACCGCTCGCGCATCTATGCAGCGATGCGGCGCCGCCTGCGCAAGGCGCCTCTGAGCTTTTTCGTACCTGAACGCCGGGCCGCCTGATTCGGGCGTAACTGGCCTGCGCCAGCACGAACGCCCCTGTCCTACAGGGGCCTCGCGTTTGCGCAGGTAAATTCAGGCAACCGCCGGGAAGGACTGCGGGGCCGGCTGGCAGCCTGCTTTTTCTTCCCGTCCACCGGGCGCTGCCCGTCTGATGGAGAGGACCTATGACATGAATGAAATCCTGAGCTTCTGGGCCCAGTGGCTGCGCCCTTCGGCGGGGCTGCCCACGGTGCAGTGGTCACTGCTGCTGGCAGTGGCCGCCATGGTGGGCTACCTCACCCAGCGCCACACGGGTCTGCCCAAGGTGGTGGGCTATTCCCTGGTCGGCACCGTTGCCGGTCTGGCGGGCTTCAGCGGGGCGGTGTGGCCGTTGCAAGGCATTGGGCTGTTTCTGCTGGAGCTCGGTATCTCCATCGTGCTGTTCGAATGCGGCGCGCGCATTCCGCTGCGCTGGTTTCGCCACAACCCCATGGTGCTGGTGCAGAGCATTGCCGAATCGGCGCTGACCTACTTTGCCGTCTATTGGGTGCTGGTGTGGCTCGACATGCCTGCGCATGTGGCCGCCCCCCTGGCCCTGGTGGCGCTGGCGGCTTCGCCCGCCGTGCTCACGCGCGTGGTGGCGGACACCCGCGCAGCCGGCCCGGTGACCGAGCGCGCCATCGTGCTCGCCACCCTGTCCACCCTGTATGCGCTGACGCTGGGCAGCGCCCGCGCAGAGCAGATCAACCGCCAAAGCGTCACGCTGCTCGACACCATGTATCCCGTGGTGGTGGTGCTGGGCGTGTCGATCATCGTGGCGGCCGTGTTGTCGCTGGTGCTGCGCATGGCCCTGCGCTTCATGAACCCCACCAGCGAGAACACCTCCATGCTGCTGCTGGCCCTGATCGCCGCGGCCACGGCGGTGGCCGCGCACATGGGCGGCTCTGCCCCCCTGGCGGCGCTGCTGGGCGGCATGCTGCTCAAGCAGCTCAATCCGCGCCCCTGGGCCTGGCCGCGCCAGCTGGGCACCGCCTCGTCGCTGCTCACCATGCTGATGTTCGTGCTGGTGTCCACGGTAGCGGCGCAGGCCGACTGGAGCGGCCCCGTGGCCGGCGTGGTGCTGGCGCTGATCGCCGTGCGCCTGGTGGCCAAGGCCGTGGGCGTGGGACTGGGCAATGTGGGCAGCGGCGCCAGCTGGCGCCAGGCCCTGTGGGTGGGCTGCGCCATGACACCCATGTCGGCCATCGCGCTGCTGATCGCATCGCAGTTCGTGGTGGCATCGCCCTCCACGGGCCATCTGATCGCCCGCGTGGCGCTGCCGGCCATCCTGCTCATGGAAGTGCTGGGTGCCGTGATCGCCACGGTGGCCATCTACCGCGCGGGCGAGAGTTCCAAACCCTGGGCCCCGCTCGCGCGCGGCGGCCATGGAGACAGCAGTGAGTCTTGAAGCATTTCACCATTCCGAGCCGCTGACGCTGGGCGTCGAGCTGGAACTGCAGCTGGTCAACACCCACGACTACGACCTGGCGCCCTACGCCGAAGACATGCTGCGCCTGATGCGCAAGGTGCCGCTGCCCGGCAGCGTGGTCCCCGAGATGACCAACAGCATGATCGAGATCTCCACCGGCATCTGCCATTCGGCCAGCGAGGTGCTGGGTCAGCTCAGTCCCATCCGCGAAGCGCTGGTCAAGAGCGCCGACAAGCTCAACATTGCCGTGGTGGGTGGCGGCACACACCCGTTCCAGCAGTGGCATGAGCGGCGCATCTACGACAAACCGCGCTTTCAGGAACTGTCGCAGCTGTATGGCTACCTCTCCAAGCAGTTCACCATCTTTGGCCAGCATGTGCACATCGGCTGTCCCGATGCCGACGCGGCGCTCCTGATGCTGCACCGCATGTCGCGCTACATCCCGCACTTCATTGCGCTGTCGGCGTCCAGCCCCTACGTGCAGGGGCAGGACACGGCGTTCGACTCGGCGCGGCTCAACTCGGTGTTTGCGTTTCCGCTGTCGGGCCGTGCGCCGTTTGCGCTGACCTGGGACGATTTCACGGCCTATTTCAACAAGATGACGCGCACCGGCGTGGTCAAGAGCATGAAGGACTTTTACTGGGACATCCGCCCCAAGCCCGAGTTCGGCACCATCGAGATCCGCGTGTTCGACACCCCGCTGACCATCGAGCGCGCCGCCGCGCTGGCCGGTTTCGTGCAGTCGCTGGGCGCATGGTTCCTGGCCGAGCAGCCGTTCATGCCCCAGGAAGATGACTACCTCGTCTACACCTACAACCGCTTTCAGGCCTGCCGCTTTGGCATGGACGCCGTGTATGTGGACCCGGCCACCGGCAGCCACATGCCGCTGCGCGACCATATCCGCATGACCATGGACCAGATCGCCGGACACGCCGCCATGCAAGGTGCATCGAACGCCATGCACATGCTGCGCACCGAGGCCGAAGCCGGTCACAACGACGCCCGCTGGCTGCGCGAGTGCCAGCGCGAAGAACAGTTGCTGGCCGAAGTCAGCCGCCAGGCCGCGCTGCGCTTTCGTGGCACGAACTGATCCCCCCTGAGTCGCCTTCGGCGCCTTTCCCCAGGGGGACGCCGCCAGCGCCCGTACCACGCACTGGCGGCTCTGCACTCGATACACCGCACAATCCTCACCCATGGGTGAATTCGACCTGATCGCACGCTATTTCACGCGGCCCGTGCAGCGCGCCGCGCTCGGCGTGGGCGACGACTGCGCGCTGCTGGCGCCCACGCCGGGCATGCAGCTGGCCGTGTCCAGCGACATGCTGGTGGAGGGCCGGCATTTCTTTGCCGATGTAGCCCCCGAACGCCTGGGCCACAAGGCGCTGGCCGTGAACCTGTCGGACCTGGCGGCCTGCGGCGCGCGCCCGCTGGCCTTCACGCTGGCGCTGGCGCTGCCCCGCGTGGATGGGGCCTGGCTGGCGGGCTTCTCCAGCGGGTTGCTGGCGCTGGCCGATGCCCATGGCTGCGAGCTGGTGGGAGGCGACACCACGCAGGGCCCGCTCAATATCTGCATCACCGTGTTCGGCGAAGTGCCAGCCGGCCAAGCCCTGCTGCGCAGCGGCGCACGGCCCGGTGACGACATCTATGTGAGCGGCACGCTGGGCGACGCCCGCCTGGCGCTGGAGGCGCTGCAGGGACACATCGTCCTGCCCCCCGAGGTGCTGGCCGCCAGCCGCCTGCGGCTGGAGCAGCCCACGCCCCGCGTGGCCCTGGGCCAGGCCCTGCGCGGCGTGGCCAGCAGTGCCCTGGATGTGAGCGACGGGCTGCTGGGCGACCTGTCGCACATCCTGAAAGCGTCGGGTGTCGGGGCGTGCCTCGACACCCAAATAATTTCAAATTTGATAGCTGCCAGCGCCTATCCACCAAAATCTATCGGCCGATTTGATCCCGAACTGGTTCGCCAATGCACGCTGGCGGGGGGCGACGACTACGAACTGGCGTTCACCGCCCCGCTGGCCCGGCGCGCTGCGGTGGCCGCCGCGGCCCTGGCCAGCGACACGCCCGTCACGCGCATCGGTCGCATCGAGGCCACGCCGGGCCTGCGGCTGGTGGATGCGCAGGGGCAGCCGGTCGCACGGCGCTACGCATCATTCGATCACTTCGCGCCCGGCTGAATTCGCGCCCGGATTCACATCCCCGCACGCGCACCGCAGGGCATCGTGCGACGGCGCGTTCGGCGCGTTCGGCGCGTTCGGCGGGGACATCGTTGACATCGTTGTGTCTTGGTCCCTGCCTATGCGGGTGCGCTGACAGCGGCCGCCCCGTCGGCAATCCGCCACAAATTGACACACGTCAATTCGCACACGCCGCCACTTCGTAAAGTATCCCGGCACCCTTGGCCCGCTCTTCGCCGGAGACTCCCCACATGCCAACCCCCACCAACACGCCCCTGTCCATGGCCGAGAGGCTCGACCCCACCGTCCATGCGGCACTGGCCCGCAGCGTCGCGTCGCTGTTCCACGCCTCCGCCCTGATGGCGGGCAGTGACTGGGCCCTGCATCTGGCCGCCTCGCCAGGCAAGTGCATGGACCTGGCGCACCTGGCGCTGCGCCAGGGGCAGGAGATGGCCGCCTACGCCCAGGCCCGGATGGCGGCCGGCCCCGACAAGGAAGCCCGCCATGCCGTGGCGACCCCTGCCCAGGACCGGCGCTTTGCCGACCCCGCGTGGCAGCAGTGGCCTTTCAACCTCGTGCACCAGTCCTTTGTGCTCACCGAGCAATGGTGGGCCGCCGCAACGCACGGCGTGTGGGGGGTGGACAAGCACCACGAAGACATGGTGGCCTTCGCGGCCCGGCAGTTCCTCGACGTGTTCTCGCCCGGCAACCAGCTGGCCACCAACCCCGTGGTGCTGAACCGCACGCTCGCGCAAGGCGGCGCCAACCTGGCGCGTGGCGCGCTCCATCTGCTGGAGGACGCCAGGCGCCATGCCGCAGGCGCACCACCCGCGGGCGCCGAGCATTTCGTGGTCGGCCGCGATGTGGGCATCACCCCCGGCAAGGTGGTGCTGAAGAACCGCGTGATGGAACTGATCCAGTACACGCCCACCACCCAAGCCGTGCACCCCGAACCGATCCTGATCGTGCCGGCGTGGATCATGAAGTACTACATCCTCGACTTGTCGCCCCCCAACTCGCTCATCCAATATCTGGTGGACCAGGGGCACACGGTGTTCTGTATTTCCTGGATCAACCCCGGTCCCGAGGACCGTGATCTGGGCATGGACGATTACCTGGACCAGGGCTTTCACGCCGCATTGAACGCCGTTCACTCCATCGTGCCCCAGGCCAAGGTGCACGCCGCCGGCTACTGCCTGGGTGGCACGCTGCTGGCGATTGCGGCCGCCGCCATGGCGCGCGACGGGGATGAGCGCCTGGACTCCATGACGCTGTTCGCGGCGCAGACCGACTTCACCGAGCCGGGCGAACTGGCCCTGTTCATCGACAACAGCCAGATCAGCCTGCTGGAAGCGCAAATGGCCCAGACCGGCTACCTCACCGGGGCCCAGATGGCCGGCGCGTTCCAGATGCTGCGCTCCTACGACCTGCTCTGGTCGCGCCTGGTCAACGAATACCTGTTGGGCGAGCGGCCCCCCGTGAACGACCTGATGGCCTGGAACGCCGACACCACGCGCATGCCGGCCACCATGCACTCGCAGTACCTGCGCCGGCTGTTCCTCGACGACGACCTCAGCGAAGGCCGCTACCCGGTGGGCGGCAAGCCCGTGGCGCTGGGCGACATCACCTTGCCCACCTTCATGGTCGGCACCGTCACCGACCATGTGGCGCCCTGGCGTTCGGTCTTCAAGCTGCAGCAGCTGAGCCCCGCCGAAACCACCTTCGTGCTCACCAGTGGCGGCCACAATGCAGGCATCGTCAGCCCGCCCGGCAACCCGCGCCGGCATTTCCAGATGCTGACCCGTCCGGCGGGCGGCAACTACCTGCCGCCTGACGCGTGGCTGGCCACCGCCCCGGAAACACCCGACTCCTGGTGGCCCGCCTGGCTGGCGTGGCTGAAGGCGCGCTCGGGCGCACCGGTCAAGCCCCCACGCACCGGGTCGGGCGCCTACAAGCCCGTCGGCGACGCCCCGGGCACCTATGTGCTGCAGAAATAGCCATGGATCGCCACCCGTACCACACCAGTCATCCCACCGCACTGCGCGCCTTCCCCCTGGTGGCCGCCATCGGGGCGCTGGCCGGCTGCGCCTCCATGGCGCCACCCCATGAAACGCCCGCCCTGCCGGTGCCTGCGCACTACGCCATGCCCGCGCCCGACGAGGGCACCCCGGCCGCCACCACCGGCTGGCGCGACTATTTCACCGACCCGCGCCTGCCAACCCTGATTGCCCAGGCGCTAGCGAACAACCGCGGCCTGCGCGCCACCGCGCTGCGCGTGCAGGAGGCCCGCGCCGCCCATGGCATCCAGCGCGCCGATCCAGGCGGGCCTGGGCCTGGCCAGCTGGGAAATCGACTTCTGGGGGCGGGTGCGCAGCCTGAACGATGCGGCACTGCGGGAACTCGGCGAGCGCCTGGAGCTGGCGCACCAGGCCATCGCCAGCCGCCAGGAAAGCCTGCGCATCTTCCAGCGCCGCGTGGATGTGGGCTCCGCCTCGCGGCTGAACCTGACCCAGGTGCAGACGCTGCTCACGCAGGCCCAGGCACTGGGCACCCAGCTGGAGCAGGCGCGCGCACAGCAGGCCAACGCCCTGGCGCTGCTGGTGGAGGCGCCCGTGGCAGCGCCCGCTGCAGCCGCGCGGCTGGACAGCCTGTCGATGCCGCCGCTGCGCGCGGCCCAGGCGCAGATCGGCGCGGCGCGTGCGGCGTTTTTCCCGCGCGTGGCCCTCACGGGCTCGCTGGGCCTGTCGGGCCTGTCGTCCGACCCGCGCGTGCTGCTGCAGCAGGAGGCCGGCAACGAACGCGTGCAGGCCGCGCTAGCGCTGTATGTGCGGCGCATCGTGCGCGAGATCGGCGCCATGACCGCCGTGCTGGGCGGGCTGGACATGCTGGTCTTCACCGCCGGCATTGGCGAGCACAACGCCGCCAGCCGCGTGCCCGTGGCGGTGGAGCCCACCAACGAAGAGTGGATTGCTGCCTGGCGCGCCCTCGCGCTGGTCAGCATGCCAGGCCACTGAGTTCACCCTTCCACTTTTGCAAAGCGTTTTCCATGTACGAAAAAATCCTGGTCCCCTTCGACGGCAGCCCCACGTCGGAACAAGCCCTGAAAGAAGCCGCCAGCCTGGCACTGAAGGTGGGCGCGCAGATGCGCCTGCTGCACATCGTCGATCCGCTGACGCATGCGGTTGGCTTCGTGCGCCCCGAGGTGTATCGCACCGACTTCCTGCCCGTGGCCCTGAAGTGCGCTGACACCATGCTGCGCAAGGCCTGCGATCAGCTCACCGGGCAAGGCATCCAGACCGAGACCCGGCTGCTGGAAGCCATGGACGCCCAGGTGGCCACGCTGGTGATCGACGAGGCCCGGCAATGGGGCGCCCGCCTGATCGTGCTGGGCACCCAGGGGCGGCGCGGCCTGGCGCGCATGTTCCTGGGCAGCGATGCCGAGCAGATCGCCCGCACCTCCCCCGTGCCGGTGCTGCTGGTGCGCCTGCCCGAGGCCGCGCCCGCCCCATCCGCCTGAGAACGCTCCTGGCGCAGCAGCCGGGCGACTGCAGCGCGGGCTGCTAGCATTCCCACCCCTGATGCAACGCCCCGGAGCCCCCGCTTGATTCCCTCCCCCCCTGGCGCCCCGCGCGGTCCGGTTGACCCGGTTGATGTGACCGATGCCACGCCGCGCGCCCCCGGCACGCCACCGCCGCCACGGCGGCCCAGCGCCACTTTCATGCTGCAGCACCCGGCGCACTGCATTGCGCTGGGCTTTGGCGCAGGCCTGAGCCCCAAGGCGCCGGGCACCGTGGGCACCCTGTGGGCCTGGCTGGCCTTTCTGGTGCTGCAGCACTGGCTGGGCACGCAGCAGATCGGCCTGCTGATCGGCGCGGGCACGCTGGTCGGCTGGTGGGCCTGCACCGTCACGGCGCGGCACATGGGTGTGTCCGATCCCGGCAGCATCGTCTGGGACGAGGTGGTGGCCTTCTGGCTGGTGCTGTGGCTGGCCATGCCCATGGGGTTCTGGGGCCAGGCCGTGGCGTTTGCCCTGTTCCGCTACTTGGATGCCGCCAAGCCCGGGCCCGTGGGCTGGGCCGACCAGCTGTTCAAGGGCTTCGGCTGGCGCGGCGGCTGGGGCATCCTGTTCGACGACTTCATGGCGGCCTTCTGCACCCTGCTGTTCATCGCGCTGTGGAGGTTCTTCTGGTGAGCCCGTCATCACGATCAAAAGATGCGCTGCCAGCGCTTGATGCACAAGCACCAGAGGCCGTTTTGACTCAAATTTCCGCCCAGCTGCTGGCGCGCGGCTGGATGCTGGCCACCGCCGAGAGCTGCACCGGCGGCATGATCGCCGCCGCCTGCACCGACCTGGCGGGCTCCAGCCAGTGGTTCGAACGCGGTTTCGTTACCTATTCCAACGCCGCCAAGACCGAGATGCTGGGCGTGCCCGTCGCGCTGATCGAAGCGCATGGCGCAGTGAGCGAGCCCGTGGCGCGCGCCATGGCTGGCGGGGCCGTGGCCCACTCCCGTGCGCAGGTCAGCGTGGCGGTGACCGGCGTGGCCGGGCCCACCGGTGGCAGCGCCGAAAAGCCCGTGGGCACCGTGTGGTTTGGCTGGAGCACGGACGGCGTGGTCACCACCGAGATGCGGCGCTTTGCGGGCGACCGCGCCGCCGTGCGGCAGGCCACGCTGGCGCATGCCTTGCGGGGAGTGGTGCAGCGGATGGCGCCGGCTTAGCCACCATACCGCCCAATCCAGGAGACCCCATGCACCCCAATGCCCAGACCCTGCAACGCTTCTACACCGCCTTTGCCCAGCTCGACCATGCCACCATGGCGGCCTGCTACGCACCCGACGCCACGTTTGACGACGAAGCGTTCTCGCTCAAAGGCCGTGACCAGGTGGGCGGCATGTGGCGCATGCTGTGCACTGCCACCAAGAAGCCTGGCGTCGCCGAGCACTGGAAGCTGGAGTTCAGCGGCATCGACGCCGACGCCAACGGCGGCAAGGCGCACTGGGAGGCGCACTACCTCTTCAGTGCCACGGGGCGCAAGGTGCACAACACCATCGACGGCACGTTCACCTTCACGTCCGACGGGCTGATCGCCACGCACCGCGACCGCTTCGGCTTCTGGCGCTGGTCGCGTCAGGCCCTGGGCCTGCCAGGGCTGCTGCTGGGCTGGTCGCCCTCGCTCCGGCGCAAGGTGCGCAGCACGGCAGCGGCGAACTTGAAGAAGTTTCTGGCGCAGGGCTGACTCAACCGCCACCGGGCGCGCGGGCCTCTGCCGCGCTGCCCATGCGGTCGATCAATACCGCACTGGCCTCGTTCAGCCCCAGCACCTGCACCGTGCAGCCGTGGTGGCGCAAGCGCTCCACCACCCTGTCGAGCGCGGCCACGGCGGTGATGTCCCAGAAATGCGCGTGCGTCACGTCGATGCACACCGGCCGGCCTTCGGCGCCCCGCACGTCAAACGATTCGATGAACGCATCCGCCGAGGCAAAGAACACCTGGCCAGACACGCGCCAGGTGCGCTGGCCGGTGGCGCCATCGTCGTGCACGCGCACGTCCAGCATGCGCGAGACCTTGAATGCAAAGAACACCCCGCTGAGCACTACGCCCACGGCCACACCAGCGGCCAGGTTGTGGGTGGCGATGGTGACGGCCACGGTGGCCAGCATGGCGGCGCTGGACAGGCGCGGGTGGTGCACCAGGGCGCCCAGCGATTTCCAGTCGAACGTTTCGGCCGACACCATGACCATGATGGCCACCAGCGCAATCACCGGCACCTGCGACACCCAGGGTTTGAGCGCCACCATGAGGATGAGCAGGAACACCCCGGCAAACAGCGTGGACAGGCGCCCGCGCCCGCCGTACTTCACGTTGCCCACGGCCTGGCCGATCATGCCGCAGCCCGCAATACCGCCAAACAGGCTGGATGCGATGTTGGCCAGCCCCAGGCCCGCGCATTCGCGGTTCTTGTCGCTGGGCGTGTCGGTCAGCTCATCGACCACGGCGGCGGTGAGCACCGATTCGAGCAGGCCCACCATGGCAATCGCCAGCGCGGGCAGCAGGATGATGCGCAGGGTGTCGAGCGACACCGGCACCTGCGGCAGCGCAAACACTGGCAGCGAGTCCGGCAACTGGCCCAGGTCGCCCACGGTGGGCAGACGCAGGCCCAGGGCCGAGGCCAGAACGGACAGCACCACCACGCAGATCAGCGGCGACGGGATGGCCGTGAGCGCGGGCCACGCGAGCCGCTGGCCCAGCCACGGCAGGCCGTAGATGAGCGCCAGCCCCAGCGCCAGCATGGCCCAGGTGGCCGCGCCGGCACCCACCAGGTGCGGCAGCTGCGCGGCAAAGATCAGGATCGCCAGCGCATTGACGAAACCGGTGCGCACCGAGCTGGACACAAAGCGCATCAGCACGCCCAGCTTCATCAGCCCGAACGCCACCTGCACGGCCCCCGCCAGCAGCCCCGCCGCCAGCAGGTAGCCCAGCCCGTGCGACTGCACGAGCGGCGCGGCCACCAGCGCCACCGAGCCCGCCGCGGCCGACACCATGGCGGGCCGCCCGCCCGTGAAGGCGATCACCAGGCTGATGACGAACGAGGCAAAGAGCCCCACGGACGGATCGACACCCGCCACGAACGAGAACGCGATGACTTCGGGGATGAGCGCAAACGTGGCCACGGCCCCGGCCAGCAGTTCGCGCGGAATGCTGGGCGCCCATTCGGCGCGCAGGCGGGTAAGGAAAGAAGGGGTCATGCGAGGTGCCCTGGAAAAAGCAAAGCGCGCCCGAAGGCGCGCTGCGAGGGATTTCAGATCAAAAAGGCTCTAGCGCCTATGCATAAAGCGTCAAAAGCTACAAATTAAATAGCAAACAAATACAAACCATCGTACCGCCTCTGGAGGCCACGCGTTCGCACTGATGCTGGCCTCTTCGGTGCGCGCGGCGCTACCAGCGGCCACCGCGCAAGGGCCGCCCCGCCGCGCTGGTGGCGTCCCCCTTCTCTCGAATCGCATCGCGATTCGAGAGAAGGGGGAAGGCGCGCAGCGCCTCAGGGGGTTGTACTCATCCCCCGTGGCACTTCTTGAACTTCTTGCCGCTGCCGCACCAGCAGGGCTCATTGCGGCCGGGTTCAGCCACCTTGCGCACGGTTTCGATGCGCGGGCCCAGGCTTTTCCAGAGCTGGCGCAGGTCGTACACGGCCCAGATGGCTTCGCCGAAGGTTTCCACGCGGGCCTGGCTGGTGCTGGGCGGGCCGTCCTCGCTGAACATGCAGACCTCGGGCTTGCCGGTGTCGTCCTCGGTCAGGGCAACGATGCTGTCCAGCGCATCGTCGAGCCACTTGGCGGCTTCCTTGTCGCGCGGTGCGGCCCAGTCCTCGGGCCAGTTTTCGACGGCGAACATGAAGCCCAGCGCCCACACCTGGCCAAACGAGGGGATCTCCTGGCCGGCCATTTCGGCGCGCTGGTCTTCGGGCAGGCTGGCCACGGCGCCGCGCATGTCCATGGCCTCGGGCTGGAAGGTGCGGTCGTCGTCCAGCGATTCGACCGGGGCGTCGAGCTGCGCCTCGACCTCGTTCCAGCGCAGCATCCACAGCTCCAGAAACCGCGCCTGCTGGGCCGCATCGGCAAACGCCGGCAGCAGCGGCAGGGGCTCCCCTTCGGCCAGGTCGATGGCCGAGCCATCGCCCAGCAGCATGGGCAGGTATTCCGAGGGCGGAATGGGGCGGCGGCTGCAGATCAGCGCCGTGAGGAAGCCGTCGCAGAACTCCCACTGCGGGATCTCTTCGCCGCGCGTGCGCAGATCGTCCAGCAGGGTATCCATCTCGTCGAGTTCATCGGGACCCAGGGCCGGGGCGGCCAAGGCGGCAGATGCGGCGGCGTCCGTGGGCTCTGGGTGGGGGGTGTTGTTCATGGCGGGGCTCCAGTCGGCGGGGCCTCGGGGCTGGGATGCTGCCCGCTGCCCCGGGCAAAGGCGGCCAGTGTAGCCGCCAGCCGGTGCGGCAAGTCAAGCGATCTGCATGGCAGCAGGTGTAGCGGCAGCACTTGCCGGCGCAATTTCCAGCCGCTCGTCTGCTTCAAAAACAATCGCTGTTGCCACATGCGCACCCAGCGCCAGCAGCCGTTTTTGCATGCACAGAACGGCGTTGTCCTTGCTGAGCAGGATGGCGCGGTGGGCCACGGCCAGGTCGATGAAATGCTGGTCGTCGGCATCCTTGCACACGGCGGACACGCGCGGTGCCACGTCCACCCAGCGCACCTGGGCTTCGTAGGTCTGCAGCAGCTGGCCGGCGGTGAGCCCATAAAAAGCCAGCCGCGGCACGATCTGCGGATAGGCCAGCACACGCACCAGCTCGTCGCGCATGGGCGGCGTGGCCACCCAGCACAGCTGCTGCGCGTCCAGCAGCCTGCGCACGGACGCCACGGCGGCGTCGGCAAACACCAGCAGGTCGAGCACGATGTTGGTGTCCAGCACCAGCGGGCGCGCGCCGGCGTCGGCCTGCCCGCGTTCGGGCCACTGCAGCAGGCAGCGATGGGGTTTAGCCGCCATGGGCCTTGGGGGCTGGGCCATCGGCGGCACGCGGTGCGCGCACCGAGCCCTTGACCATGTCGAAGCGGAACAGCCGGCATTCGATGGGGCCGTTCCACATCGGCACGCGGCGCGATTCCTTCAGGCGCATCTTGCCGGGCAGCTTGAGGTCGGGCGTGAGCATCCAGGCCTGCCAGCCGGCGTAGTTCTTCTTCCAGTGCGCGGCCAGCTGGCTGAAGAACTCGCCGCCATCGTCGGTGTGCGCCTCTTCGCGGCCCACGGCCAGGCCCTGGGCGCGGTCGGCCGCGCGCTCGCTGGCGTTGCGGCCCGCCGTGCCGGCGGCGGCGATGCGTTCGCCATAGGGCGGGTTGAGCAGCATCACGCCGGGCTGCTCGCAGGGCGGCATGCGCTGCAGGGCATCGCCACCGCGCAGCTGCACGGCATCGGCCACACCCGCGCGCTCGGCGTTGCGCTGGGAAAAATCGACCATGCGGAAGGCAACATCACTACCAAAAATGGGTACAGCGCTTTTCTGTATGGTGCCTTCAGCTTCGTTTTTAATAGCAGTCCAGACATGGGCCTGGAACGGCAGCAGTTTCTCGAACGCAAAGCGCCGCAGCATGCCGGCCGGGATGCGGCAGGCGATCTGGGCCGCCTCGACCACGATGGTGCCACTGCCGCAGCAGGGGTCGTACAGGGGCTGGGGGTTGTCGCCCAGCGGGTCCCAGCCGCTGGCGGCGATCATGGCGGCGGCCAGGGTTTCCTTCAGCGGGGCGTCGCCCTTGTCCTCGCGCCAGCCGCGCTTGAACAGCGGCTCGCCCGAGGTGTCGATGTAGATCGTGGCCTCGTCGGTGGTCAGGTGCAGGTGGATGCGCACGTCGGGCCACTGCGTGTTCACGTCGGGGCGCACGCCGCTCTTGGCGCGGAACCGGTCGGCCACGGCGTCCTTGACCTTGAGGCCCGCGAAGTTCAGGCTTTGCAGCGGGCTGTGCTGCGCCGTCACCTCGACCTTGAAGGTCTGGCGCGTGGTGAACCAGATCTCCCAGGCCACGTCGCTGGCCATGCCATAGAGGTCGCTCTCGGAACGGTAGGGTCGGTGCGCCAGTTGCACCAGCACGCGCTGGGCCAGGCGGCTGTGCAGGTTGAGCAGCAGCGCATCGCGCCACGAAGCGCGCAGCAGCACGCCGCCCCGGCCGACCAGCAGGTCTTGCCCGGTAAGGCCGGTGATGGCGTGCACCTCGTCGGCCAGGTAGCCCTCGACGCCGGCGGCGCAGGGCAGAAAAAGTTGGAGTTGGTTCATAAGACTGGCCGAAAGGATACGCGCTCAGAGGCTGAGAGTTTTTCGGCCGTGTCTGCAAGGCATGTCAAAACGCGCCGGATCTAGGCGCAAAACGCAGCCATAGCTCGGGCTATGGCGAGTATTTGCAACGACGAGCCGGTGTGTTTTGGCGTGCAAGGCGGGCATGGATGAAAGACTCTCAGCCTCTCAGGCCTGCAGCAGCAGCTGGCGGATGGATTCGGGAATCGGTGCCACCTTGCGGTCGGTCTTGCCGATGAAAACGATACCGGTCTTGCCGCGCGCCACTTCGCGGCCCTGGGTTTTCTCGGTCATGCGAAAGACCAGATCGAAACCATAGCGGTTGAAATCCACCGGAGTCATCTCGACGCGCATGGTTTCACCATGGAAACCTTCAGACCGGTACTGCGCCACGATGTCACCCACCACGATGGACAGGCCACCCACATCGGCCTCGGGGAAACCCAGCGACTGGAAAAAGCGCACACGCGCCTCGGATACCAGGCTCAGCAGCTGCGCATTGTCGAGGTGCCCGCCCTGGTTCACGTGGCTGATGTAGATCTGCAGTTCGGTGGCAAAGCCGAAATGCGCGGGAAGGTCGAAGACGATACGGGCCATGGCGTGGAAAGCGGGGTGACGGGAGAAAAAACAGCAAACAGGGCACGCTGTGGCAGGCACGCGCCCCAAAGAAGGCTACAGCGCCTTGCGCAGATTGGCCGGTGCGATCTTGAGCGCCTCGCGGTACTTGGCCACCGTGCGGCGCGCGCACTCGATGCCCTGCTCCTTGAGCATCTCGGCGATCTGGCTGTCGGACAGCGGCTTGGCGGGGCTTTCGGCCGCCACGAACTGCTTGATCAGCGCGCGCACCGCCGTGCTCGATGCGTTGCCGCCGGTTTCGGTGCCCAGGCCCGAGCCAAAGAAATACTTGAGCTCGTAGGTACCGATCGGCGTCGCCATGTATTTGGCGGTGGTCACGCGGCTGATGGTGGATTCGTGCAGCCCCAGCTCGTCGGCAATGTCGCGCAGCACCAGCGGGCGCATGGCCAGCTCGCCGTGGGTGAAGAAGTTCTTTTGCCGCTCGACGATGGCGCGCGAGACGCGCAGGATGGTGTCGAAGCGCTGCTGGATGTTCTTGATGAACCAGCGCGCCTCCTGCAGGCGCTGCTGCATGCCCTGGTGGCCCTCGCCACCCTTGTGGCCGCGCAGGGCGCCGGCGTAGATGTCGTGCACGCGCAGGCGGGGCATCACGTCGGGGTTGAGCTGCACGATGAAGTTGTGCTGGCCATCGCGCCCGTTGGCGCGCCCGGATTTGCGCACGATGACGTCGGGCACGATGATGTTGCGCTCCACATCGGCAAAGCGGCGGCCCGGGCGCGGCTCCAGGCGGGCGATCAGCGCCATGGCGGCGCGCGTGCGCTCTTCGCCATCGCCGCACGCCTGCGTCAGGCGGCGGATATCGCGGCGGGCCAGCATCTCCAGCGGCTGCTGGCACACGCGCAACGCGGTCTGCACGGTCGCAGGATCGATCTCGCTGTCTTCGTCGGCGGCCAGGGCCTTGAGCTGCAAGGTCAGGCACTCGGCCAGGCCGCGCGCGCCCACGCCCACGGGCTCCAGGCTTTGCAGCAGGCGCTGGGCCACGGTGAAACGGTGCACCAGTTCTTCGATCTGCTCCAGATCGTCCGGCCCGGCCAGGCCGATGGCCAACTCTTCGAGCGGTTCTTCGAGGTAGCCGTCGTCGTTGAGCGATTCGATGAGAAAGCGCAGCGCGGCGCGGTCCACTTCGGACAGGCGCAGCGCCAGCGCCTGGCGGTGCAAGAAGGCCGTCAGTGATTCGTGCGAGCGGGCCAGCTCGGTGGCGTCGGCCTCGTCGCCTTCGGCGTCGTTGCGGTTGCGGGCGGGCGCATCGCCGCCCCATTCGGCGTCATTGGGCGCCATTTCCACCGTGCCGTCGCCGCTCCAGTCGGGCTCGTCCGCACCGGCGCTGGCCGGCTCAGCATCATTTGGGTTTTCAACGCTTGTGTTGCCTGTGCTGGCAACCCCTGAAAACAGAGCATCGTCGGCGCTGTAGTCGTCGGCCTGCGCGGGCGTGTCGGCGGCGTCCAGGCCGAACTCCTCGCGTGGCGCTTCCTCGGCCGTGCGCTCCAGAAAAGGGTTCTCGTCGAGCATCTGCTCGACTTCCTGCGACAGCTCCAGCGTGGACAGCTGCAACAGCCGGATGGATTGCTGCAACTGGGGTGTGAGCGACAGGTGCTGCGAAACGCGCAGCGAGAGACCGGGTTTCATCACATTCTGAAGTGCTCGCCGAGATAGACCCGGCGTACTTCGGCGTTGTCAACGATCTCGGAGGGCGTGCCCTGCGCCAGAACGCGGCCGTCGCTGATGATGAAGGCGTGGTCGCAGATGCCCAGCGTTTCGCGCACATTGTGGTCGGTGATCAGCACACCGATGCCACGGGCCTTCAGGAAACCGATGATGCGCTGGATCTCGATGACGGCAATCGGGTCGATGCCGGCGAAGGGCTCGTCGAGCAGAATGAAGCGCGGCTGGGTGGCCAGCGCGCGGGCGATTTCGACCCGGCGGCGCTCGCCGCCCGACAGGGCCAGGGCCGGCGATTCGCGCAGATGGTCCACGCGCAACTCCTGCAGCAAGGCGGTGAGGCGTGCTTCGATCTCCTTCCTGGCGAGCGGCTTGCCGTCGTCGCCCCGCTGTAGCTCCAGCACGGCGCGCACGTTTTCCTCGACGTTCAGCTTGCGAAAAATCGACGCCTCTTGCGGCAGATAGGACAGCCCCAGACGCGAGCGCCGGTGGATGGGCATGTCCGCCACCGAGTGGCCATCGATGCGGATGTCACCGCCATCGCAGCGCACCAGGCCCACGATCATGTAGAACGAAGTGGTCTTGCCCGCGCCATTGGGACCGAGCAACCCCACTACCTCGCCCTTTTGCACGACCAGCGACACATCCTTGACGACCTTGCGGCTGCCATAGGACTTTTCGAGGTGCGCGACTTCCAGGCGGCTGCCCGCCTGGGTGTCAGGGCTTGTGTTCACGGTCGCTGCACTCACTTGCTTGCGCCGCCGAGGGTGTTGCTGGGGCGCAGCACCGGCCCGCTGGCCGCAGGGGCTGGGGCAGCGGCAGGAGGCTGCTCCTTGGGCGACAACACGGCGCGCACGCGCCCGCCGGGGGCCGGCGCTTCACCCGCTGCACTGTTGGCCGATTTCTTCTGGCCATCGACAGTGAACACGTCGGTGAGGTTGTTGTAGACGATGACGGCGCCCGAGAGCTGATCGGTCACCACCGATTCCCGGTAGCGGCGCATTTCGGCACGGGTGATGAAGCGCACATTGTCGGCACGGCCGTCGTACTCGATGACCTCACCCTCGCCCTCGATGAACTCGTCCGGGGCACCGGCCACGGTGTCGCGCTTTTGCCGGAAGAATGCGCGCTTGCCGGGTTCGGCCGTCACCACGCCGTACTGGTAGCCATCGGCATCCTGGCGCACATCCAGTTGCGCACCGCGCAGCACGATGGTGCCCTTGGTCATGACCACCCGGCCCGTGAACACGCTGGTCTGCTTGAGCTCATCGTGGCGCAGCGCATCGGACTCGATGTTCATGGGCTTGTTGCGGTCGGCCTTTTCGGCATGGCCCACGCCAGGGGCGCAGGCCAGGGCCGAGAGCAGCAGGATCGGGAGGTATCTTTTTTTCATGAGGCACAAATCTTGCGTTCATTGTAGCCACGCACAGCGCTGGCGCCCATGAAAAAGCCCGCAAACGCGGGCCTCTCGAACGGGGGCAAATGTGGCATCAACCCTTGCGCGCCACGCCCGCCAGATACTCCACCACCTGCAGCACGGTCTGCATGCTGCCGGCCATGGTGCCATCGGTATAGAACCGGCCGGCCACGCCCATCGAAGGAACGCCTTCCACGCCATAGCCCTCCTGCAGCGCCGAGGCGCGGCGCACCTGGCTGGACACCGTGAAGGAGGTGTAGACCTCCTTGAACTTGGCTGCGTCCACCCCCTGCTGGGCCACCCAGGCGAAGATGTCCTCGTCCTTGGCCAGCTTGAGTTTTTCGACGTGGATGGCGCGGAACACCTTGGCGTGCAAGGTGTCGAGCTTGCCCATGCCTTCGAGCGCGAAATACAGCTTTTGCTGGGGTACGAAGCTGGCATTGAAAGCCACGGGAATGCGACGGATGCTGAGATCCTTGGGGGCTGCCTTGACCCAGGCATCGAGCGCGGGCTCAAAGGAGTTGCAGTGCGGGCAGCTGTACCAGAAGAACTCGATCACATCGACCTTGCCGGCGGGCGCATCCGGCGCCAGGGGCTTGGCGAGCCTGGTGTAGTCCTTGCCCTCCTTGAACTGGCGCGCCTGCGCCATGGCCGGCGTGGCCAGCGGCAGGGTCAGGGCGGAAGCGGCAACCACCGAAGCGGTGGACAGGGAAAACTCGCGGCGTTTCATGACGGGGACACTCCTTGTTCTGGTCTGGGGGTGTGAGAACGCCCCCACGAAAAAGTTCAGGCGATGGCGATGAACATCCTAGCGCTGGACACGCACCATCGCGGACTCGACGCCGGCGCCTTCCAGCTTTTCCTTCAGCTGCTCGGCATCGTCGCGCTTGGAAAACGGGCCCACGCGCACGCGGTACATGGTGCGGCCATTCTGTTCGCGCTCGCTCACGCGGGCTTCCCAGCCCAGCATGGCCAGTTTGGCGCGCTGCGCATCGGCCCCAGACTGGGTGGGGAACGCCCCGGCCTGTACGAAATAGTCAAACGGATCGACCGCCGCCGACCTGGCCTTGGCCAGGTCGCCCAGCGGGTCCGCCGAGGCGGCAGGCTTGGCGTCGGCCTTCGTGGCGGGCTTGGCCTCGGCCGTTGCAGGCTTGCTGGCGGGCGTGCGCGCAGCGGTGGCATCGGCGGCCGGGGCCGTGCCATTGGCACTGGCCGACGCGGCGGCGGCCGGAGCCGGCGGGCGCGCGGGGTTCTTGCCGTAGAGCGGCGAGTTCGGATCCCAGTTCTTGTTCTTCTGGGCCTCGGCGGCATCCTGGTCCACGCCACGCAGGCCGCCCTTGTTCAGGAAAGGCACAGGCACCTTGGTCACATACACGGCCACGGCCAGCGCGGCACCCAGGCCCACGACGACCCCGACGATGAACCCGATGATGGCGCCACCCGTCTGTTTTTTCTTCATGGTAGTAACTGCTTACATTCTGGCTGGAGCCGATACGCCCAGCACGGCCAGGCCATTGTGCAACACCTGCGCGGTGGCGGCGACGAGGGCCAGGCGTGCCTTCTTCACGGCCTCGTCGTCCACCAGGATGCGCTCGGCATCGTAGTAGCTGTGGTAACTGGCGGCCAGGTCGCGCAGGTAGAAGGTGACGTCGTGCGGCGCCTCGCCCTGCGCGGCGGCGGTGAGCATCTCGGGGTATTTGGCCAGCTGCAGCATCAGCGCCTGGGCCTGCGGGCCTTCGAGGGCCGACAGATCCACATCCTTCAGCGCCGCCATATCGCCACCGCCCGCCTCTTGCCAGGCGCGCAGCACCGAGCAAATGCGCGCATGGGCGTACTGCACGTAATAGACCGGGTTGTCGTTGTTCTGCGCCACGGCCAGGTCCACGTCGAAGGTGTACTCGGTGTCGGGCTTGCGGCTCAGCAGGAAGAAGCGCACGGCGTCCTTGCTGGTCCACTCGATCAGGTCGCGCAGCGTGACGTAGCTGCCCGCGCGCTTGCTGATCTTGACCTCTTCGCCCCCCTTGACCACGCGCACCATGGTGTGCAGCACGTAGTCGGGGTAGCCCTGCGGAATGCCGACGTCGGCCGCCTGCAGGCCGGCGCGCACGCGGGCGATGGTGCCGTGGTGGTCCGTGCCCTGGATGTTGACGACCTTGGTGAAGCCGCGCTCCCACTTGGCGATGTGGTAGGCCACATCGGGCACGAAGTAGGTGAAGGTGCCATCCTGCTTGCGCATGACGCGGTCCTTGTCGTCACCATAGTCGGTGCTCTTGAGCCACAGCGCGCCGTCCTGCTCGTAGGTCTTGCCGTTGGCAACGAGCTTGTTCACCGTGGCCTCGACGCGGCCGCTGGTGTACAGACTCGATTCGAGGTAATACTCATCGAAGTGCAGGGCGAAAGCCTGCAGGTCCTTGTCCTGCTCGTTGCGCAGGTAGGCCACGGCGAACTGGCGGATGTTGTCATAGTCCTCGACATCGCCGTTGGCGGTGAACTCACGGTCGTCGGCCTTCACCGTGGCCCGGGCCTTGAAGGCCTCGGCGATGTCGGCAATGTAATCGCCGTTGTAGAAGTTCTTGGCCAGCGGGTTGTCGCTGTCGGTGGGCCAGCAGTCATCGCCCGGTTGGAAACCCTTGGCGCGCAGCTGCGTGCTTTTGGTGAGGGTGTCGATCTGCACGCCCGCGTCGTTGTAATAGAACTCGCGGTGCACCTTCCAGCCCTGCGTGCCGAACAGGTTGCAGATGGCATCGCCTAAAGCGGCCTGGCGGCCGTGGCCCACATGCAGCGGGCCGGTGGGGTTGGCCGACACGAACTCGACCAGCACCTTCTCGCCCCGATCGGCCTGGTAGCCAAAGCGCGCGCCAGCGGCCAGCACCTCGCGCACCACCTCCTGCTTGGCCGCGGGCTGCAGGCGGATGTTCAGAAAACCGGGGCCGGCGATCTCGATGGCGGCCACCCAGCGCTGGAAGGCGGGTGTGGCCTCCAGCGCGGTCTTGAGCTGCTCGCCCAGAGCGCGCGGGTTGAGCTTGAGCGGCTTGGCCAGCTGCATGGCGGCGGTGCAGGCGAAGTCGCCATGGGCCGCAACCTTGGGGGATTCAAACGCCGCCTTGGCACCAGCGCCGGGGGACAGGATTTCCAGCTCGGCAGCAAGGGCCGCGAGCAATTCATTTTTGGCTGTGAGCATCGGCGGATTTTACGGGGCGGCCAGCACAGGCCATCCAGCACCCAGGCCAGCGCACCCCGGCGGGCATGCGCGCAGGCTGGCGGCGCCCCCAGGCAGAATGGCGCATCCCACCCATTGCCGAGGAAATTGTGCGCATGCCGCCCCAGCCCATCGTGCTGTACCGACGCCGCTGGACCCTGGCGTTTCAGGCGCCTTGCACGCAGCCGCTGCGCCCCGGCCCCGCATGCTCTGAAAAATCACCGCACACCGCACACCGCACACCGCCCTCGCCGCAGGTCGCGCGGTTGTTTTCACGGCTGGCCCGCGTTGTCGCGCAACACGTTCTATGGTGCAATGCCACCGGGACCCCCCATAACGTATTCACACCAGGAGATTCCATGCAAAAGCTTCTTTCCCTGACCGCGCTCGGCCTGGCTTTGTCGCTGGGTTTCAGCGCCCACGCGGCAGAGAACACCCCCGCTCCCACCAAGCAGCCATCCAGGATGGCGACCTGCAACAAGGATGCCGGCGAGATGAAGGGCGATGAACGCCAGGCCTTCATGAAGACCTGCCTGAGCAACAAGCCGGCCACGCAGCAAAGCAAGATGAAAACCTGCAACGCCGACGCGGCCGGCAAGAAGGGCGATGAACGCAAGGCCTTCATGCGCGAATGTCTCAAGAAATGAGACAACAAGCGCTCTGGACATGAAAAAAACCGCCGGCGCTGCCAGGCGGTTTTTTTCTGCCCGCCGCAAGCCACGGCCCCGCGCGGCCTACCAGCCGCGCGCCCAGAACACGGCAATCACCGCCACCACGGGCAGCACATGCGACTGGATCATGACGAGACGGCGCACCCTGGCAACCTCTTGCGCACCGGGCAAGGCCCCCGTGCTGCGCAGGTCGCGGCGCCAGCGCCGGAACGACAGCGTGGGCCAGATGGACAGCAGCGCCATCGCCACGAACAGCGTGATCTTCACATGAAACAAGGGCTGCGAGACATACCAGGACATGCCCTTGATGCCCCACACCACGCGCGCCAGGCCCGTGAGCAGCAGCACGAACGCCGTCACGCCGTAGATCACATCCAGGCGCACCAGCCGCTCCACCACGGCGGCATTGAGCCATTCGATGCGGCACACCGCCGCCTGGCTCGACAAAAAGACCACCAGGGTCAGGATGGCCACCAGATGCAGGGCGGCCAGAACGGCTTCGAGAGTCATTGCAGATCCTTGTAAACCCCGGCACAACAGTGCGCCGCGCATCACCAGGGTGGGTTACGCAGCCGTCCAGAAACCGGGCTGGCTGTAATTGTGCTTGAGGAAATCGATCCACAGGCGCACACGCAGCGGCAGGTGCTTGCGCTGGGGAAACACCACGTAAATGCCATTGGGCGGTGCGGCAAACTCCTCCAGCACCTCCACCAGGCGGCCCGCGGCGATTTCCGCCTCCACCTCCCAGGTGCTGCGCCAGGCCAGGCCGTAGCCCGCCAGGCACCAGTCGTGCAGCACCTGGCCGTCCGAACAATCGAGCGGCCCGCCCGGCTTGAGGTGCACCACCTCGCTGCCGCCCCCCTCGGCGGGCATGCGAAACGCCCAGCCGCGCGTCTGCGAGGCCTCGCTCGACAGCGTGAGGCAATCGTGCGCCGACAACTCGCCCGGATGGCGCGGTGTGCCATGGCGCTGCAGGTAGGCGGGCGTGGCCACGCAGAGGCGACGGTTGTCGGCAATGCGTACGCTCACCAGCGACGAATCGGGCAGGTCGCCCACGCGCACGGCGCAATCAAAGCCCTCACCGGCCAGATCCACCACGCGGTCGCTGAGGTTGAGCGAGATCGTCACATCGGGGTGTACCGTGCGAAAGCGCGGCACCAGCGGCGCCACATGGCGGCGGCCAAAGCCGGCGGGCGCGGTGATGCGCAGGTGGCCCGTGGCCTTCACCCCCCCTTCCGACACGCTGGCCTCGGCATTGGCCACGTCGGACAGCAGGCGCTGGCAGTCCTCCAGAAAGGCGCTGCCCTCGTGCGTGAGGCTGATGCGCCGCGTGGTGCGCACCAGGAGCTTCACGCCCAGGTGTTCTTCGAGTGCATCGAGCCGGCGCCCCATGATGGCGGGCGCCACGCCTTCGGCCTTGGCAGCGGCAGTGAGGCTGCCACGCGTGGCCACCGACACAAAGGATTCGAAGGCCTTGAGTTTGTCCATGGCGCTGATTATGGAGACAAGTGGCAGCCGCGCCACCGGGTGGTGGTGATCGAGAAGTTTCAGTCAAACATGCCTCTAGCGCTTGCTCAATAAGCGTTAATAGCTATTGTTTTTGTATTAAACAGCCACCCTACTTTTGCAAAAAAGTCATTGGTTTCGAGATATTCAAAGACTTTATGCCACCAAACAATTGCAATACAGTCTCTCCATGGCTCGCGCCAGCGGGCCCAATGGCTGGTTCCCCCTTTATTTCTCCACCTTAGGCATCGCACCATGACCGCACGCACCTCTGTCCACGGCCTGCAAGTGGCCACCTCCCTGTTCCGCTTCGTGGAAGACAAGGTCTTGCCCGGCACCGGCGTGCAGAGCAGCGCCTTCTGGAAAGGCTTTGACGCCCTCGTGTCCGACCTGGCCCCGCGCAACAACGCGCTGCTGGCCGAGCGCGACCGCCTGCAAACCGAGCTCGACACCTGGCACAAGGCCCACCCCGGCCCCATCACCGACATGGCGGCCTACCGCAAGTTCCTGGAAACCATCGGCTACCTGGTGCCGCAGCCCGCCGACGTGCAGGCCACCACCACCAACGTGGACGACGAGCTCGCCATCCAGGCCGGTCCCCAGCTGGTGGTGCCGATTCTCAATGCCCGCTACGCCCTGAACGCCGCCAACGCCCGCTGGGGCAGTCTGTACGACGCGCTGTACGGCACCGACGCCATCCCCGAAACCGACGGCGCCGAAAAGGGCAAGGGTTACAACCCCGTGCGCGGCGCCAGGGTGATCGAGTTCGCCCGCAATGTGCTCGACCAGAGCACGCCGCTGGCCAGCGGCTCGCACAAGGACGCCACGGGCTACCGCGTGGAGGGCGGCCAGCTGGTGGTGGCCCTGAAGAACGGCAGCACCACGGGCCTGAAGAACCCGGCCCAGTTCACCGGCTACCAGGGCAGCGCGGCCCAGCCCTCGTCGGTGCTGCTGCAGCACAACGGCCTGCACCTCGATATCCAGATCAACCGCGCCACGCCCATCGGTCAGACCGATGCTGCCGGCGTGAGCGACCTGGTGCTGGAAGCGGCGCTGTCCACCATCCTCGACCTCGAAGACTCGGTGGCCGCCGTCGATGCCGACGACAAGGTGCTGGGCTACGCCAACTGGCTGGGCATCCTGCAGGCCACGCTGACCGAGTCGTTCGACAAGGGCGGCAAGACCGTGACCCGCGGCCTGAACCCGGACCGCATCTACACGGCCGCCAGCGGCCAGGGCGAAGTGCGCCTGCATGGCCGCTCGCTCATGTTCGTGCGCAACGTGGGCCACCTGATGACCAACCCGGCCATCCTGTGGACCGACGCCCAGGGCCAGCAGCGCGAGATTCCCGAAGGCATCATGGACGCGGTGGTGACCACCGCCATTGCACTGCACGACCTGCAAGGCCACGGCAAGAACGGCATCCGCAACTCGCGCAAGGGCTCGGTCTACATCGTCAAGCCCAAGATGCACGGCCCGTTTGAGGTGGCCTTTGCCGCCGAACTGTTCGGCCGCGTGGAGCAGTTGCTGGGATTGAGCGACAGCACCGTCAAGCTGGGCATCATGGACGAGGAGCGCCGCACCAGCGTCAACCTCAAGGCCTGCATCGCCGCCGCCAGCAGCCGCGTGGCCTTCATCAACACCGGCTTCCTCGACCGCACCGGCGACGAAATGCACACCGCCATGCACGCCGGCCCCATGGTGCGCAAGGGCGACATGAAAACCAGCGCCTGGCTGCCCGCCTACGAACGCAGCAATGTGCTGGTCGGCCTGTCGTGCGGCCTGCGCGGCAAGGCACAGATCGGCAAGGGCATGTGGGCCATGCCCGACCTGATGGCCGACATGCTCAAGCAAAAGATCGCCCACCCCCAGGCCGGCGCCAACACCGCCTGGGTACCCAGCCCCACCGGCGCCACGCTGCATGCCCTGCACTACCACCAGGTCAAGGTGAGCGACATCCAGATCGAACTGGAAAAGACCGACGCCAATGCCCTGCGCGATGACCTGCTGACCGGCCTGCTGACCATTCCCGTCTCGGCCAACCCGAACTGGAGCGACGAGGAGATCCAGCAGGAGCTGGACAACAACGCCCAGGGCATTCTGGGCTACGTGGTGCGCTGGGTGGACCAGGGCGTGGGTTGCTCCAAGGTGCCCGACATCCACAACGTGGGCCTGATGGAAGACCGCGCCACGCTGCGCATCAGCAGCCAGCACATGGCCAACTGGCTGCTGCATGGCGTGGTGACCGAGGCGCAGGTGCAGGAAACCTTCCGCCGCATGGCCGCCGTGGTCGACCAGCAAAACGCTGGTGACCCGCTGTACCAACCCATGGCGGGCCACTTCGACACCTCGTACGCCTACCGCGCCGCGGTGGAGCTGGTGACCAAGGGCACCGAGCAACCCAGCGGCTATACCGAGCCGCTGCTGCACGCCTGGCGCCTGCAGGTGAAGGCAGGCACTGCCTGATCACGTCTGCGCGAATTGCTATTAATTAAATAGCTTCCAGCGCTTACTACATAATCGCCAGAGTCCTATTTGATCTAAAAACAACGGCGCCCTCGGGCGCCGTTGTCGTTCAGATCGGCTGCGGGTTCAGACCAGAAACCGCTGCGCCAGCAGCGCCCAGTAGGCCGCGCCTATGGGCAGGTTGGCGTCGTTGAAGTCATAGCCAGGGTTGTGCACCATGCAGGCGCCGGCGCTGTCGCCATCGCCGTTGCCGATAAACAGATAACTGCCGGGCACGCGCTCCAGCATGAAGGCGAAGTCTTCACTGCCGGACACGGCTGGGCCTTGCAGGGTCACGCGCTCGGAGCCGACCAGCTCCAGGGCCACCTCGCGGGCGAAGGCGGTTTCGCCGGGCGTGTTGACCAGCACCGCGTACCCGGGCCGCCAGGCTATCTGCGCCGTGACGTCAAAGCTTTCGGCCTGCGCGGCGATCAGCGCCCTGATGCGCTGCTCGAGCTTGCCGCGCACCTCGCGATCCAGCGAGCGCACGCTGAGCTCCAGCGTCGCGCTTTGAGGGATCACGTTGTTGGCCTTGCCGGCGTGCAGCGCGCCCACGGTGACCACCGCCATCTGCAGCGGGTCGATGTTGCGCGAGACGATGGTCTGCAGCGCCATCACGATGCTCGCCGCCGCCACGACGGGGTCGGCCGCGCGGTGCGGCATGGCGCCATGACCACCCACGCCGGTAAGCGTGACGGTGGCGTAGTCCGACGAAGCCATGGCGGCGCCTTCGCGCAGGACCAGCCGGCCCTGCGGGATGCCGGGCATGTTGTGCATCGCGAAGACCGCATCGCAGGGGTACTTTTCGAACAGGCCATCATCCATCATGCGCAGCGCGCCGCCGCCGCCTTCTTCGGCTGGCTGGAAGATCAGGTTCAAGGTGCCGGAAAAGCGCCCGTGCTCGGCGAGGTGCTGCGCGGCGGCCAGCAGCATGGCGGTATGGCCGTCGTGGCCGCAGGCGTGCATCACGCCCGCATGGCAACTGGCATGTGGCAGGCCGGTGGCCTCGTGGATGGGCAGGGCGTCCATGTCGGCGCGCAGCCCGAGCCGGCGCCGGCCCTCGCCGCGCACCAGCCGGCCGACCAGGCCGGTGCCGCCCAGGCCGCGTTCGACCGCGTAGCCCCAGCCCTGCAGCTTCTCGGCCACCAGCGCCGAGGTGCGGTGCTCGTCGAAGGCCAGCTCGGGGTGGCGGTGGATGTCGCGCCGCAGGCCTATGAACTCATTGGCCTGCGCGTGCAGTTCCTCAAGCAAGGTGCTCATGGACTTACCTCACTGCGGCTGCAGATTGATCGACTTGGCGATGCTGCGGTAGCGCGCGGTCTCGGCCTCGAAGAACTTCGCCGATTCGGCCAGCGACATGGCTGGCGATGGCTGCGCCGCCTGCGCCGCCAGTTGCGAGCGCACGGAGGGGTCTTTCAGCGTCTCGCCTATGGCCTTTTGCAGCCGCTGCACCACGTTTTCCGGCGTGCTTTTGGGCACCATCAGGCCGCTCCAGATCTTGTACGAGAAGTTCTTCAGCTCCTTGCCTTCACTGGCGGTCGGCACGTTCTTCAGAAGCTCGGAGCGCTGCGCGCCCAGCTGGCCTATCACCTTGAGCCGGCCCTGCTCGGCCAGCGCGCCCATGCCGGCGCTGTAGACCAGCACGGCGAAATCCACCTGGCCGCCGCCTATGTCCTGCAGCAGCGGCGCATTGCCCTTGTACGGCGCGTGCGTCAGCTTGATGCCGGCGACTTGCTGCACGTTCTCAAGGATCAGGTGGTAGAGCGAGCCGATGCCCACGCTGCCGTAGGTCAGCGGCTTGTCGCCCGACTTGCGCGCCAGCGCGATCAATTCGTCAACGCTGTTGGCCGGCAGGTCCTTGCGCGCGACAAACACCATCACCGATTCGGCCACCGGATGCACCAGGCGGAAGTCCTCGGCCTTGAGTTTGACGGCTGCGTTGGCCAGCGGCGAAAGAATCACCTCGTTCGGCGAACCCTGGAACAGGTAGTAGCCGTCGGCGGGCGCCGCCAGCACCTTTTGCGCGGCCAGCGCGCCAGCGACGCCGCCCAGGTTTTCCACGATCACCTGCTGGCCCAGCTCCTTGCCCAGCGGCACGGTGAAGATGCGCGCGATCGCATCGGATGGCCCGCCCGCCGGGTAGGGCACCATCAGGTTGACCGGCTTGGTCGGGTAGGTTTGGGCGAGGGCGCCGCCGGTGGCCAGCAGCAGACCTGCCAGCAGGACGCCGAATTTCTTGAATGTGTTCACGGGATGTCTCCTTGGAATGAGTGCAGGGGGATGCACTTCAGAATGCTAGACCTCCCGAATTAATGCGTCTAATGCATTATTTTTGTGATTGATATTCGTATTACTCATTCAATGCACCTGCACCATGAACCTCCAACACCTCGAACACCTGCTCGCCGTGGCCGAGACCGGCTCTTTCAGCCGTGCCGCCGAGCAGCAGCATCTGACGCAGTCGGCCCTGAGCCGCAGCATCCAGACCCTGGAAGGCGACCTGGGCGCGCGCCTGATCGACCGCACGGGCAAGCGCAACGAGCTCACGCCGCTGGGCCAGGCCGTCGCCGTGCGCGCCCGGCGCATGGTGTTCGAGGCGGCCGAGCTGCGCCGCAGTGCCGAGTTGCTCAAGCAAGGCGACCTGGGCGCCATCCGCATCGGCCTGGGTTCGGGGCCGGGCGTGATGCTGATGACGCCGTTTCTCGTGTACATGGCCCAGCACCATCCGGGCGTGCAGGTCAGCGTGTCGCCGGGCGCGACGGAGTTGCAGCTGATGCTGCTGCGCCAGCGCACGCTGGACGCACTGGTCATCGACGTTCGCCGCATCGCGCCGGCACCCGACCTGGCCATAGAGAACCTGACCGAACTGCGCGCAGGCTTTGTCTGCCGCAGCGGCCACCCCTTGCTGCAGGCCGGCAGGCCAGTGTCTTTTGACGAGATGCTGCGCTACCCCCTGGCCTCGACGCCGATCAGCGCGGAAGTGGCGCACATGCTGGTCAACCGCTTCGGGCCGCGGGCCGACCCGCAGCAGGCCGTGAGCCTGCGTTGCGACGACATCACGAGCCTGATCGAAACGGTCAAGGCCTCGGACGCGATCTACCAGGGCATCGTGGCGGCGGCACGCGCCGGCATCGACGCGGGACAGCTGGCTGAACTGGCGACCGCGCCGCCGTTGGCCATTGGCGCGCGCTTTGCGTTCGTCACGCTGGCCGGGCGCACCGAGGCGCCGTCGATGGGTTTGTTCCGACAGTTTGTGGCGGAGCGGCTGTGTGACTGAGGGGCCCAAAGGGTGGCCCCGGTGGCTCGAGCGAGAACGACAAGGGGCTGGCGTCATCGAAACCGCGCGTGTCGCAGAGGCCCGTAGAAAATCAGGTCAACATGACTCTTAGCGTCCGTGAATAAAGCGGTAGCAGCTATTTTTTATAGTATCAACCGAAGAATGAACCACCGGCAAGCGCCCCATGCACGAAGCCTGTCCAACCCGCCCACCACAGGCCGCCACCGTACACTGGTTACCTGCGCTCCTGTGCGAGCACCGCTCATCCACCTCCATGCCACGCCCAGAACCGGATCCCGCTTGCTGCCCCCTGTGCGGCCAGCCCAACCAATGTGCAATGGCCGCAGGGCAGCCGCCCGAAAGCTGCTGGTGCATGACAAAGCGCATCGCGCCCGGCGCCCTGGATGCGCTGCCCGTGGCCGAGCGCGGCCAACGCTGCATCTGCCCCGCCTGCGGTGCGCCTGGTTCGGACACGCCACAGCCGCCGATATGATTTCTCTTTTGTTTGTTGCCCCCCAAGGAGGCTGATATGCCCACGTACCACGTTGAAATGATGGAAGGCCGCACGGTCGAACAAAAGAAGAAGCTGGTGGAAGAAATCACCCGCGTCTCGGTCGAAATCCTGGGCGGCTCGCCCGAGTCGGTAAACATCCTGATCACCGATATCAAACGCGAAAACTGGGCCACCGGCGGCACGCTCTGGACCGAACGCTCCTGAGCGCCGCGCCATGACACAGCCCTGCGGCTCGCTCACCGTGCTGCGCGAGCGCTACGGTGAGCGGTACCGCTGGCTGGTGCTGTTTTCGGTGATGGTGGGGACCATGGCGTCCATCATGTCGTCCACCATCGTGAATGTGGCGATTCCGGACATGAGCCACTATTTCGCGCTCGGCCAGGAACGCGCCCAATGGGTCACGTCGGGCTTCATGGTGGCCACCACGGTGTCGATGCTCACCACGCCGTGGCTGCTGTCGCGGTATGGCTACCGTGCCACCTACGTAGGCGCCATGGTGCTGCTGCTCGCAGGGGGCATTGGCGGCGGGATCGCCGGGCATTTCGGACTGGTGCTCGCCGCCCGTGTGGCCGAGGGGCTGGCCGCCGGGGTGGTACAGCCGATTCCCGCAGTGATCATCCTGTATGCCTTCCAACCCCATGAACAGGGGCGTGCCAGCGGCATTTTCGGCATGGGGGTGGTACTGGCACCCGCCATCGGGCCCAGCCTGGGAGGCCTGCTGGTGGACTGGTTTGGCTGGCGTTCGATTTTTTTCATGGTCGTGCCGTTTTGCCTGGCATCCATCACACTGGCCTACAAATTCGTGCCCACCACCGCCCCCGGCGGAATGCCAGCGAACCGCAACGGCGAACCACTGGACTGGCGCGGGCTGGCGCTGGGTACCTTGGGCACGCTGTGCCTGCTCAATGGCCTGGTGGCGCTGCACAGCGGGCCTTACGCCCAGGCGATCCTGCTCCTGGGCGCTGCCATGCTGTTCGTGGTGCTGTTCCTGTGGTGGCAACGGCGCATGGCGCGGCGCGGGCACAAACCCCTGATGGACCTGAGGGTCTTTGAATGCCGGCAGTTCGCCATGGGCAGTGTGGTGGCCTTCGTCTACGGCACCGCGCTCTTTGGCTCCACGTATCTGCTACCGGTTTTCATGCAACTGGGGTTGCAGCTCTCAGCCTCGCATGTGGGCACCATTATGCTGCCCTCCGGCCTCGTGCTGGCGGTCACCATTCCGCTGGTCGGCCGGCTGGCCGACAGGGCTCCCACCCACTGGCTGGTCGGCTCCGGCCTGGCGCTGCTGGGCCTTTCCTTTGTGCTGATGAAGCTGGTGGATCTGCAGTCTGCGCTATGGACGCTGGTGCTGTTTGCCGTGCTGGGCCGCATCGGGCTGGGCTTCATCCTGCCCTCGCTCAATCTGGGCGCCATGCGGCCGCTGGACAAGACGCTCATTTCCCAGGGATCGAGCATCATCGGCTTCGTGCGCATGCTGGGGGGCGCGGCAGGAGTGGGTCTTTGCGGAATCGTGCTGGAATGGCGCCTGGGCGCGCATGGTGACTCATTGACGACCGCAGCCACGAGCCCCGCACGCATCGCGGCGTTCGGCGAAACCTTCATGATGCTGGCAGGACTCTGCCTGCTGGCGCTCATTGCGGCCTGGCAATTGCGCGGTACGGCAGGCCAGGCCACCGTCGCTCGGAAGCCCTGACCCCGTATGTCTCCACACCATCACAGGATCCTCTCATGTGCCAGCTGCTTGGAATGAACAGCAATACACCCACGGACATCACCTTCAGCTTTCGGGGGTTTGCGCAACGTGGCGGCAATACCGCCGATCACGCCGATGGGTGGGGCATTGCGTTCTTCGAAGACCGGGGCCTGCGCCATTTCGTGGACCATCTGCGCGCGGCCGATTCACCCATTGCCGAGCTCATCCGGCACTATCCCATCAAAAGCCTCAACGTCATTGCCCATATCCGCAAGGCCACGCAGGGGCCTGTCAGCCTCCAGAACTGCCATCCTTTTGTGCGCGAGCTGTGGGGACGCTATTGGGTTTTTGCGCACAACGGCGATCTAAAGGAGTTTCGTCCACGCCTGCATGCGCATTTTCATCCGGTGGGCAACACCGACAGCGAGCATGCGTTTTGCTGGCTGCTGCAAGAGCTTGCCAAATCGCATGCGGGCATGCCCAGCATTGACGAACTCACCCGCACGCTGCGGGAGCTGACACCGCAAATTGCCGCGCACGGCACCTTTAATTTTCTACTGTCCAATGGCGAAGCCCTGTGGGCCCATGCCTCCACCCACCTTTATCACCTGCAGAGGCGGCATCCTTTTGCCGTCGCCCAGCTATCGGATGAAGATCTCTGCATTGATTTCGCCCCCCTCACCACACCATCCGACAAGGTGCAATTGTTGGCGACGGAGCCGTTGACGGTGAACGAGGAATGGAAAGCGTTCGGCTCGGGAGAACTGAAGGTGTTTGCGGGGGGAAGCGAGGCGGGCAGGGGCTAGTTTTCCCGCCCCACGCTCATCGCATACAGAGCCCACTGGGTGCTGAACGCTGCCCCTTTGCCAGGCTGGGCTGCACAGAAGGCTTGAATTGATTCGCGGCGGGAGGCCATCGCGGCACCCCCAAGCAGAAACGCCCCACTCAATGGCTGAGTGGGGCGTTCTGGGCTGTAAGAGCCTGACGATGACCTACTTTC